>NZ_JBEYXH010000015.1:0-166872 GCF_040644755.1 Streptomyces sp. NPDC046887 | reverse complement strand
GGGGGGGGGTGGGGGGGGGGGGGGGGGGTGGGGGGGGGTGGGGGGGCGGGGGCGGGGGGGGCGGGGGGCGGGGGGGCGGGGGGCCGAGGGGGTCCGGAGGGGTGGGGCGGTCACCCGATCGTCAGCGGGCGCCCGGCTTCTTCTAGGACTTCTTCACCGGCTTCTTCTCCGGCTTCTCCGGCTTGTCCTGCTTGTCCGGCAGGGAGGCCTTCAGATACTTCGCGGTGGTGGTGTCCGCGCCGGCCGCCATCTCGGCGGGGGTGCCGGTGAAGACCACCCGGCCGCCGTGCTCACCGGCGCCCGGGCCGATGTCGATGATCCAGTCGGCGTGCTTGGCCACGTCCAGGTCGTGCTCGATGGCGATAACCGTGTTGCCCGCGTCCACCAGCCGGTCCAGCAGGGCCAGCAGGTTGTCGACGTCCGCCATGTGCAGTCCGGTGGTCGGCTCGTCGAAGACGTACACACTGCCCTGCTCGTGCAGCCGGTCGGCCAGCTTGATGCGCTGGCGCTCACCGCCCGACAGCATCGACAGCGGCCGGCCCAGCGTCAGATAGCCGAGGCCCACGTCGGCGATCGGCTCCAGCTTGCGCACGATCGACTCGTCCTCGAAGTAGTCGTCGCGGGCCTGGACCACGGTGAGGTCCAGCACCTGGGCGATGTTGCGGCCCTTGGTCTCGTACTCCAGCACGTCCTGGCGGTACCGGCTGCCCTCGCAGACCTCGCACACGGTGGTGACCGGGTCCAGGAAGGCCAGGTCGGTGGTGATGGTGCCACGGCCCTTGCACTCCGGGCAGGCGCCCTTGGCGTTGAAGCTGAACAGGCTGGCGTCCACCCCGTGCTCCTTGGCGAACTGCTTGCGCACGGTGTCCCAGATGCCGGTGTACGTGGCCGGGGTGGAGCGCGGGTTGATGCCGACCGCCGACTGGTCCAGCACGATCGCCTGCGGGTGCTCCCGGGTGAACACCTTGGACACCAGCGTGGACTTGCCGGAGCCGGCCACCCCGGTGACCACGGTGAGCACCCCGGTGGGGAAGTCCGCGTCCAGCTTGTCCAGGTTGTGCAGGGTGGCGCCGCGCACCGGCAGCTTCCCGGTGGGCTCGCGGACCGAGTCCTTCAGCCCCGGGGTGGCCCGGAAGTGCCGGCCGGTGATCGTCTTGCTTTTGGCCAGCTGCTTCACGGTGCCGGTGAACACGATCTCGCCGCCGTCGGCGCCGGCCCCCGGGCCCACGTCGATCACATGGTCGGCGATGGCGATGACGTCCCGGTTGTGCTCCACGATCAGGACCGTGTTGCCCTTGTCCCGCAGGTCCAGCATCAGCCTGTTGAGCCGGTCCACGTCGTGCGCGTGCAGCCCGACGCTGGGCTCGTCGAAGATGTACGTCATCCCGGCCAGCGCCGAGCCCAGATGCCGTACGGTCTTCAGCCGCTGGCCCTCGCCGCCGGACAGGGTCCGGGTGGCGCGGCTCAGGGTGAGGTAGCCCAGGCCCACCGACTCGATCCGGCGCAGCGAGGCCAGCGCGGCGGGCACCACCGGTCCTGGCCAGCGGTCCGCGACCCGCTCCAGCTCCTCGATCAGGTCGCCGATCTCCATGGCGCAGTAGTCGGCGATGTTCTTGCCGTCGATCCGCGAGTCCAGCGCCGCCCGGTTCAGCCGGGCGCCCTCGCAGGCCGGGCAGGTCCGCTCGGTGACCACCCGCTCGGTGGACTTGCGCTCCTTGTCCTTCAGCGCGTCCAGACCCGGCTTGACGAACCGCCGGGTGAAGCGCGGCACGATGCCCTCGAAGTCGTTGATGGCCACGTTGTTGAACTCGTCGGGGCGGATGGTCTGGAAGCCCTCCCCGTACAGCAGGAGGTCCATCTCCTTCTTGGTGTACTTCCTCAGCGGCTTGTCCGGGTCGAACACCGGCTCCAGCCCTTCGTCCCGGGCCCGGCCCTTCTCGTACCGGCTGATCTGGGCGTACCGCTTCCAGTAGTTGGTGCCCACCGCGAAGTTGTCGTGCTGGATGGCACCCTCGTTGAGGGACTTGTCGCGGTCCAGCAGTTTGTCCAGGTCGAGTTGGAGGGTGGAGCCGAGTCCGTCGCACTCCGGGCACATGCCGTGCGGGTCGTTGAAGGAGTACAGGTTGGACGGGCCCGCGCTGGGCTCCCCGTAGCGGGAGAACAGCACCCGCAGCACCGGGTTGACCTCGGTCATGGTGCCCACCGTGGAGCGGGTGCCGCCGCCGACCGGCTTCTGGTCCACCACGATCGCCGGGGCCAGGTTCTCGATCAGGTCGAACTCGGGGCGCTCGTAGCGCGGCAGCCGGTTGCGGATGAACGCCGGGAAGACCTCGTTGAGCTGCCGTTGCGACTCGACCGCGATGGTGCCGAAGACGATCGAGGACTTCCCCGAGCCGGAGACCCCGGTCACCACCGTCAGGGAACCCAGCGGAATGCGCAGGGTCACCCCCTTCAGGTTGTTGGCCCGGGCCCCCGTCACCACGATGTGCTGCCTGTCCTCGCGCATGGGCGCTCTTCACTCCTTCGTGTAGCCGTCGTACCGGTCCTGCCGGGCTGGTCGTCCCGGCCGGATCACCCGCTGCCTGTCACTGTGCCCACCGGAGCCGTACCCGCCGCCTCGGCGGCCAGATCACCCAGCGAGATCCGGCCACCCCGGGTGAGCAGCTCCAGCAGGAACTTCTCCGGGGCGCCGCCCTCGGTGCCGGCCAGCCCGGCGAACCAGTCGGCGCTGGCCCGGCCGATCCGCTGGGTGTGCTCGACCGAGGGCCGCCGCCGCTCCTCGTAGGCGCTCAGCGCGGCCGGCAGGGAGCCCTCCGAGCAGAGCGCCCCGGCCAGCGCGGTGGCGTCGTCCAGGGCCAGCCGGGTGCCGGAGCCGATCGAGTAGTGCGCGGTGTGCGCGGCGTCGCCCAGCAGCACCACATTGCCGGAGGACCAGGTGGCGTTGCGCACCTGGAGGAAGCGGCTCCAGCGGGAGCGGTTCTCCAGCAGCCGTGCGCCGGCCAGCGGCTCCGCGAAGAGCCGGGCCAGCCCGGCGGTGTCCGGCAGCCCGCCGCCCCCGGGCACCTCCACCAGGAAGGTGGAGCGGTCGGGGGTGTACGGGTAGGTGTGGGCGACCACCGGGCCCTCGGCGGTGTCCGCGACCAGGAAGGTCAGCCCGGGGAACGCCCGTTCGGCGCCCAGCCAGATGTAGTCCGGGGCGGTGCGCTCGGTCTCGGTGCCGAACCGGTCGGCCCAGGCGGTACGGGTGGCCGAGCCCGCCCCGTCGGCGGCCACCACCAGGTCGTGGGCCTCGGCGAGCACGTCCGGGCCGGGGGCCGCGGCGCCCTCCTCCACCCGTACGCCCAGCTCGGCGCAGCGCCGCCGCAGTGCCGTCAGCAGGGTGCGGCGGGACAGCGCGCCCAGCCGGGGCGCTCCGACCGACAGCGGGCGGGCACCCCGGTGCACGGTGACCTCGTCCCACTCGACCAGCTCCCGGGCCAGCGCGTCGGCCGTGCCCGGGTCGGTGGGCCGGAGGGTGTCCAGGGCGGCCGACGGCAGGATGACCCCAAAGCCGTAGGTGTCCTCCACCCGGTTCCGCTCGTAGACGGTGACCTCGGCGGACAGTCCGGAGAGGCGGGCGGTCGCGGCGAACGCCAGCCCCGCCGGGCCTCCGCCGATGACGGCGATCCTCACCTGCTGCTCCTCTCGGTCGGGATGTGTCAGCGGGCGGCGCGCAGCAGCCCGGAGACCTTCTCGATCACCTCGGCGGGTGCGGGCATGGCCGCCATCTCCGCGGCGGTCTCGGCGGCCGCCTTGGCCGGCTCCGGGTCCTTCAGCAGCCAGGTCAGCGCCTCGGTGACCCGCTCCGGCCCGGCGTCGTCGATGTCCAGGACCCGGCCGGCGCCCCGGGCGGCCACCGACTGGGCGTTGCTGACGTTGACGGTGCCCGGCATCGGGATGGCCGCCTGCGGCACCCCGGCGGCGAAGGAGCTGAGCATGGTGCCCGAGCCGCCGTGGTGGACGATCGCGTCGCAGCCGTCCAGCAGCGCCCGCAGCGGCACCCACCGCTCGGGGCGGACATGCGGCGGCAGCCGCTCGGGCAGCTTCGGCAGCTCGGCGTCGGCGGTGAGCAGCACCAGCTCGGCGCCCAGGTCCCCGGTGGCGGTGACGATGTCCCGGTACAGCGCCCCCTCGCGGGTCATGCTGGCCGCCGATCCGCAGGTGGCCACCACCCGGGGGACATCGCCCCGGGTGAGCGCCCAACGCGGCAGCTGCCCGCCGTTGTTGAAGCAGCCGTAGCGCATGGTTAGCCGGTGCCGGGGGCGGCCGATGGCGGTGGGCACCTCGGTGAAGTTCGCCAGCGACGGCGGCAGCACGTCGATCTCGATCTCGGCCTCGGTGATCTCGCCCGCGCCCAGCCGCTCGGCGTGCGGGGCCAGATAGTCCAGCGCCGGGCCGAAGGTCGGCAGCGGGGTGCCGTAGCCGTGCAGCACCGCCGCGGTGCCGGCGGCCCGGGCAGCGACCAGGGCCGCCGAGTGGATGCCCGGGTAGACGATGGCGTCCGCGCCCCAGGACCGGGCGATCTCCACCAGCTCGTCCAGCATCCGGGCGCCCACCTCGCCGAACGCCCGGCCGTGCACCTCCAGCGAGGTCGCGTCGTCCGGGGCCTCGCCCGCCTCGGCCCGCTCCAGGGCGGCCAGCAGCTCGTCGTAGGGCTGCCGGGCGCCCTGCTCGGTCCCGGCGTCGGCGGTGACCAGCCCTGCCGCCTGCGCGGTACGCGCGGCGGGCCCGCTGGTGGCCACCAGCACCTCGTGGCCGGCGGCCAGCGCGGCGTGCGCGGTGGGCACCAGCGGCATCAGATGGGAGGTGACGGGCATCGAGGTGAACAGATAGCGCATGGTCGGCTCCTCGGCGGTCGGTGCGGTCGGGTGGTCAGCGCCGCAGGGCCTCGGCGCGGGGCGGCGCCACCGGCAGCCCGGCGGGGTCGGCGGAGAACTCCGGCGGTACGGCGTCGGGCACCGGCCCGCCCGCCGGTCGGCGGTCGGCCAGGTCGACCAGGTACTCCCCGTAGTCGGTGCTGGAGTGCTCCTGGCCCAGCTGCCGCAGCTCGTCGGCGCCGATGAAGCCCATCCGGTAGGCGATCTCCTCCACACAGGCGATCCGCACGCTCTGGCGCTGCTCCAGGATCTGGATGTACTGCCCGGCCTCCAGCAGCGCGTCATGGGTCCCGGTGTCGAGCCAGGTGAACCCCCGCCCCAGCTTGACCAGTTCGGCCCGGCCGCGCTCCAGGTACACCTGGTTGATGTCGGTGATCTCCAGCTCGCCGCGGGCCGACGGGGTCAGCGTCCGGGCGATGTCGACCACCTCGTTGTCGTACATGTACAGCCCGGTGACCGCGAGTTCGGAGCGCGGGTGCTCCGGCTTCTCCTCGATGCCCAGCAGCCGGCCGTCCTCGGCCACCTCGGCGACCCCGTACCGCTGCGGGTCGCGTACCGGGTAGCCGAAGATGGTGGCGCCGTGCACGGTACGGGCCTTCTCCCGCAGCAGCGCGGAGAACCCGGGCCCGTGGAAGAGGTTGTCGCCCAGGACGAGGGAGACGTCGTCGTCGCCGATGTGCTCGGCGCCGACCAGGAACGCCTCGGCGATCCCGCCGGGGTTCTCCTGCTCGGCGTAGCTGAGGTTGAGGCCGAGCCGTTCGCCGTCGCCCAACAGGGAGCGGAACAGCGGCAGATGGTCGGGGGAGGAGATGATCAGGATGTCCCGGATCCCGGCCAGCATCAGCACCGAGAGCGGATAGTAGATCATCGGCTTGTTGTAGACGGGGAGCAGCTGCTTGGAGAGCACTCCGGTGAGCGGCTTCAGCCGGCTGCCCGATCCGCCGGCCATGATGATGCCCTTCATGTCCCGTTCCTCCTTGAGCCTGTTACGGATCCTGTTGCGGAGCCTGTTCAGCGACGGTGGTGGCGGGCGGCTGGTAGGCGGGGAGCAGCCCGCGGTCCAGCGCCTCGGCCAGGGTGGGGGCCGCCCGGTCGGCGTCCGACAGGACCGGCTCCGGGTGGCGGGGGACCGGCAGCCCGAGCGCCGGGTCCAGCACCGAGACGGCCGACTCGTCCGCCGGCCGGTACGGGGTGGACAGCAGATAGAGCAGTACGGTCCCCTCGGCCCGGGCCGCGAAGGCGTGGCCGATACCGGGCGGGCAGTACACCGCCCGGGTCCGGTCGGCGTCGGCGGTGAGCCGTACGGTGTCGTGGCGGCCGAAGGTCGGCGACCCGGCCCGTACGTCCACCACCAGGTCCAGTGCCTCGCCCGCCACACAGACGACGATCTTGGCGGTGGCCGGGGCGCCGTCCCGGCCGGGCACGGCGTAGTGCACCCCGCGGACCACCCCGGCCCGGTTGACGCTCAGCCCGCTGCGTACGGCACGGAACGGCGGCACGCCGGGCAGCCCGGACCAGTCGGCCTCCTCGTACAGCGGGCGGAAGGAGCCCCGCCGGTCGGGGAAGACCGGCAGGACGACCTCCAGGGCGCCGGCCACGGCGAGTTCACGGGTCTCCATACGGCTGCCTCTTCCTTGGGAGTCCGGGGCTTGCCCGGGCGGCGTCCGCCGGACAGAACGGACACCGCCCGGCACCTCCCGGGGCAATCAGCCCCAGGTGGTCCCTGTGGCGTCAGACCCCCAACTGGCCGAGGACCGCGCGGCCCAGGGGCGTCGACGGGTCGCCGAGGTCCAGCGGCAGGTCGAAGTGGTCGCGGTCGGCCGCCACCAGCTCGGCCACCGGCCGCCCGGCGGTGCGCAGCGCCTCCGCGTACTCGCGCTGCTGCCGGGCGTACTCGGCGGTCTCATGCTCGCCGAGGGCCAGCAGCACCCGCTCGGCGTACGGCGGCCCGGTATGCAGCGGGCTCAGTGCGCGGGCCTCGGCCGGGGTCAGGCCCAGGGCCTCGTCCACATAGCTGCCGACCACCGGATCCAGGTCGTACAGTCCGCTGAGCAGCACCAGCCCGGCGAGCGGTACGCCCTCCGGGCCGGTCGTCGCCAGCGCCACCAGATGGGCCCCGGCCGAGCTGCCCGCCCCGTACACCGCGTCGCTCCGGCCGCCCAGCTCGGCGGCGTGCTCCCGGACGAAGGCCAGGCCCCGGCGTACCGAGGCGGCCATCTCCGGCAGCCGCCGGGCCGGCGCCAGCCCGTAGCCCAGGGCCACGAACCCGGCGCCGGCCGCCAGCAGCGCGGGCGCGGCGAAGCAGGCGTCCTCCTTGGACGACTCCTGCCAGTGCCCGCCGTGCACGAAGACCAGCAGCGGGCTGCCCGGGCGGCGCGGCGGGAAGTGGTGCAGCCGCTCGGCCGGATGCGGCCCGTAGGCCACGTCCGCCCGGTGCGCCAGGGTGGCGCGGGCGCTGTCGCTGAGGGTCCGGTACGCGGCGAGGGTGCCGGCCGCGTCCCGGGCGGTGGTGCTGGGCGACAACTCCCGGTCCTGATTAGCCCGTTCGCGCCCGGCCTCGGTGGTCATGGCGTTGCGGCCCGGCGGCCGGTGACCACGCCGTGCGGGGTCCAGCCGGTGCCGGTGGTGCGGCCCACCTCGGTGAAGCCCGCCTCCCGCAGCCAGCCCTCGCACTGCTCCCACCGGTAGATGGTGGAGTGCCGGAACGGCAGCGTGGTGAAGTAGACGTTGTCCAGCGCCGCGTAGAGCGGACCGGCCCCGTCGTCGTCGCTGAAGGCGTTGAACACCATCACCCGGCCGCCGGGCTCCACCGCCTGGTGGGCCTTGCGCAGCAGGGCGAGGTTCTGCTCCGGCGACCAGATCACCAGCTGGTGGGCGAAGAGCACGCAGTCATGGCCGCCCGGGTAGGGGTCGGTGAAGATGTCCGCCGCCGCGGTCTCGACCCGCTCGGCGAGACCCGCCTCGCGGATGTTGCGCTCGGCGACCTCCAGCGCCCCCGGCCGGTCCAGCACGGTGATCCGCAGCTCCGGGTGGGCGCGGGCCAGCGCGATGGCGTTGACGGCGTCGCCGCCGCCGACGTCCAGCACCCGGCGCACCCCGGCGAAGTCAGTGCCCTCAACCAGCACCGGGTTGGACAGCGCCGACCAGGAGTGCATACAGCGGTAGAACAGCTCCTCCAGGCCCGGCACCCCGGACAGCCGGGTGTACAGGTCCTTGGTGTCGCCGGGGAAGTGGCGGATGCCCACGTTCTCGCCGGTGCGCAGGGACTCGGTGTAGTCGGCGGCCGGGAGGTAGGAGACCCGGTCCTGGAACTCCACGATGTCCTTCAGCACCGGCCACAGCCCCTGGGCGAAGGCGGTGGCCACCGGGGAGCCGTTGCGGTAGGTGCCGTCGGCGACCTCGGTGAGGCCGAGCGCGGTGGTGCCCAGCAGCAGCACGTCGGCGGCCCGGCGCTCGATGTCCAGGGCCTCCGCCACCCGCTCGGCGGGCAGCGGCCCCTCCTTCTCCAGCAGGTCGAAAAGGCCCAGCCGGCAGCCCGCGTTGAGCTGCTGGAAGGCGGCGTAGCCGAAGAGCACCGGGACCAGCCGGCCCAACTGCTCGGCGCCCGTTCCGGGGGCCTTGGCGAAGACGGCGTCGGCGGCCGCGTCGGCTTCCGTCACTTGGCGCTCACCGCCCCGGTGCGCACCATCGGCTCCGGGACCGGCACGATGAAGCCGCCGTGCTCGGCCAGGAACCGCGACTCCTTGGCCAGGATCTCCTCGGCGTAGTTCCAGGCCAGCAGCAGGTAGTAGTCCGGCTGCTCGGTCACATCGCCCGGCGCCAGCACCGGGATATGGGTGCCGGGGGTGAGCCGGCCCTGCTTCTGCGGGGTGGTGTCGGTGCAGAACTCCAGCTCCTCGCTGCCCAGTCCGCAGATGTTCAGCAGGGTGGTGCCCTTCGCCGAGGCGCCGTAGCCGGCCACCCGGTGGCCCTGCGCCACCAGCCCGCGCACCAGCGCCGTCAGATCCGTGCAGGTCCGCCGCACCCGGGCCGCGAAGGCCTCGTAGCGGGCGTCGGAGAGGTAGCCGCCGTCCCGCTCGGCCGCGATCAGCTCCCGTACCCGCTCACTGGTCTGCCAGCGGCCATCGGCCCGGCCCGCCGACACCAGCACCGAGCCGCCGTGCACCGCGAGCCGCTCCACGTCCACGGTGCGCAGCCCGTGCCGGCTGAACAGCCGGTCCAGGGTGGAGATCAGGAAGTACGACAGGTGCTCGTGGTAGATGGTGTCGAACGCCAGCCGCTCGACCAGGTCCACCGCGTAGGGCACCTCGATGGTGAACAGCCCGTCCTCGGTGAGCAGTTCGCGGGCGCCCGCCAGCACATCGGCCACATCGTCGATATGGGCGAAGACATGACGCCCCAGGATCAGCGAGGCCTTGCCGTGCTCACCGGCCACCGCCCGGGCGGTGGCCGAGTCGAAGTACTCGGGCAGCGTGGGCACTCCGCGGTCCTCGGCGATCCGGGCGAGGTTGCGGGCCGGGTCCACGCCCAGCACCCGCGCCCCGACGGCTTCCCGGAAGGCCAGCAGCTGGTCACCGGTGTTGCTGCCCAGCTCCACCACCAGGTCGCCCTCGGCGAGCCCGTACCGGTCCCGGGCCAGCTCCGCCACGTTGCGCATATGGCGGGCCATGGTCTCGGAGTCGGAGGTGACGTAGGAGTAGGTGCGGTACAGCACCTGCGGGTCGACCACCGCGGTCAGGCTCAGCAGCCGGCACTCCCGGCAGGAGATCACCTCCAGCGGATAGGCCCGCTCCTGGGCGACGGAGTCGGTCACCTCCAGGAAGCCGTTGGCGAGCGGCACCTCGCCGAAGGAGACCACCTCCTGCCACTCCTCGCTGCCGCAGACCCGGCAGGTGGTCACATAGCGCACCACGTCGTCGGTGTCGGTACTGGTGTTCTGGGGCGTGGTCATGCCAGGTCCTTTCGACGGGGAGATCCGGCGGTACGGTTACGGGCCCGGGGGCCGGTGCCCGCGGGGGCCCCGGCGCCGGTACGGAAGGTGAGCAGGGCGTCCACCACCTGCTCGGCCTGTGCGTCGTCGAGCGCGGTGTGCAGCGGCAGCCGCACCAGCCGGTCGGCGACCCGTTCGGAGACCGGGCAGCCGCCGGGGGCGGAGCGCCCGTAGCGGAGGCCGGCCGGGGAGGTGTGCAGCGCCTGGAAGTGGATGGTGGCCTGGACCCCGCGCTCGCGGAGGTGGTCCAGCAGCGCCGACCGGTCCTCCTCGGCCGGCAGCACCAGGTGGTACAGATGCGCCGAGTGGGCGCGGCCCTCGGGCACCGCGGGCAGCGCCACGTCCTGCTCGGCCGCCCAGTCGGCGAGCCCGCGGTGGTAGATGTCCCACAGCCGGTGGCGGTGGCGCTGCACCGCGTCGAACTCCTCCAGCTGGGCCGCCAGCAGCGCGGCCAGCACCTCGGGCAGAATGTAGCTCGAACCCAGGTCCACCCAGCGGTACTTGTCGACCTGGCCGAGGAAGTAGCGGTGCCGGTCGGTGCCGCGGTCCCGGATGATCGTCGCCCGGTCCACCAGCGCCTCGTCGTTGACCAGCAGCGCCCCGCCCTTGCCGCAGTGCACGTTCTTGGTGGCGTGGAAGCTCTGCGCCGCCAGGGCGCCGAAGCCGCCGAGCGGCCGGTCCCGGTAGGTGGCGCCCAGGCCGTGGGCGTTGTCCTCGATCACGGGTACGCCGTGCTCGTCGGCGATCCGCCGGATGAGGTCCATCTCGCAGGCCACACCCGCGTAGTGCACCGCCACGATCGCCCGGGTCCGCTCGGTGAGCGCGGAGCGCAGCGACTCCTCGTCCAGGGTGAGGGTGTCCGGGTGGCAGTCCACGAACACCGGGACCGCCCCGCGCAGGGCGAAGGCGCTGGCCGTGGGCGCGAAGGTGAACGAGGGCATCACCACCTCGTCACCCGGCGCCAGATCCAGCAGCAGCGCCGCGATCTCCAGCGCGGAGGTGCACGAGGGCGTCAGCAGCACATGCGGGGAGCCGGTGATCCCGGACAGCAGCTCGGCGGCGCGGGCGCTGTAGGGGCCGTTGCCGTCCAGGTCGCCGGATTCCAGCACCTCGGAGAGATAGCGCTGCTGCTTGGCGGCGGTGTGCGGGACGTGGAAGGGCACCGTGCGGGTGCCGGCCGGGGCGATGGTCATCGGGTCGGCTCCAAACGGGTGGGGGCGGTCATCGGGTCAGCTCCAGGAGGGTGAAGTCGATACGGACCTGCTGCTCCGCGTCCGCGTGCGCCGCGTACACCGGGTCGGTGCCCAGCTCGGTGGCGGGCACGGTGAACGCCTCCTGGACGTGCACCCGGACGCCGAAGCCCGCCTCCGCGGCCACCTCCTTCAGCCGCTCGGCGCTGCCCATGGCGTAGCTGAAGCCCAGGAACAGCCGCCCGCCCGGCGCCAGCCGCTTGGCCGCCTCGCCCAGGAAGCGGCGGTGCATCCCGTACCCCGGGTCGAAGAAGTGGTAGGCCAGCGCCGACTCGTGCTGCTGCTCCGGCGGGGCCTCGATGAACGGCGAGTTCCAGAAGACCAGGTCATAGGTCTCGTCCGGGGGCACCGCCGCGAACAGGTCGCTGGTCAGCGCGGTCACCCGGTCGCCGACCCCGTGCCGGGAGGCGTTGAGCTCCGTGGTGCGCACCGCCGCCGGGTTGATGTCCAGCGCGGTCACCCGGGGCACCCCGGCGAGCGCGCCCATCACCGAGGCGACCCCGCAGCCGCACCCCATCTCCAGCAGGTGGCTCACACCCTCGTACGGGAGGGAGGAGGCGAACAGGCCGGTCGCGTAGTTGTACTCACCGCCCAGCACCCCGCCGAGCTGCGTCCACTCCCGGTCCAGCAGCGTGAACTCCCGCTGCTGGTCCTGGTCCGCCACGGCGTGTGCGTAGGCTTCCTGCCCCATGGTGAGGCCGAGTTCGTTCATGACTGGGTTCCTCCGGTCGGGGTTCGTGGGTTCAGGGGGGCGTCACAGCACCGAGCGCATGGTCCACAGCTCGGGGAAGAAGCGGTGCTCGTTGATCTGCCGCAGCCAGGAGGCGCCGTCGCTGCCGCCGCTGCCCCGCTTGGCGCCGAGCATCCGCTCCACCACCAGCAGATGGGTGGCCCGCCAGCGGGAGAACTGGTAGGCCACTTCGAGCAGTTGCTCGGCCAGCTCGTACACCGGCCGATGGCCGTCCGGGTCGCGGTAGACGGCCTCCCACACCTTCTCCACGCCCTCGTCGGGCGTGTACGGCACGGCGGGGTCGCGGTCCAGCAGCGGCTCCGGCACCGGCAGACCCGTACGGGCCAGATGGCGCAGCACCTCGTCGTACAGCGCGGGCCGGGCCAGCTCGGCCGCCAGCTCCGGGAAGGCCGCCAGGTCCGCCGAGCGCACCATGGCGGTGCCCCGGTTGCCGAGGGTGAACTCCAGCAGCCGGTACATGAAGGACTGGGTGCCGGATGCCTCGCCGAGGATCCCCCGGAACTCCAGGAACTCGTCCACCGGAAGCGCGTTCATCGACTCCCAGGCGTCCACCAGCACCCGCTGGCTCCTGACCCCTCGGGCCAGTGCCCGGCAGGCCGCCTCCGGCCGGTCCTCGGCCAGCCGCTGCCGCGCCTGGTCCACCTCCAGGTGCACCATCCGGAACAGCAGCTCCTTGACCTGGCTGATCAGGATGAACGACATCTCGAACGGCGAGTCGGTGCGCGGGTGCTGGATGGTGTGCAGGGTGTCCATCCGCGCGTAGTCCACATACTGGTTCCCGGTGCCGGCACCAAGGGCTGTCCCGCTCCCGGTGCCGATCCCGGTGGTCTCCCCGTGGGCGTACGGGCATCCGCCGCTCATCGCTCCCCCTCCGCTGATCGCTTCCCGCTCCCTGCCGCCGCCGCCACCTCGGCGAAGGCGGTCACCGCGTCGAAGACGTCCGTGTAGGACACGTAGAGCCCGTTCAGACAGAGCCGCAGCAGGTCCGGCGGCCGGGCGTCGGTGAACACCCCGCGCTCCATCAGCGCCGCCGACACCGCCGGGGCGTCCGGGCAGCGCAGCGCGACATGGCCGCCCCGCCGGTGGTGCTCGGTCGGCGTCACCACCTCCGGCCGTACGCCATCGGGCAACTCCCTTATCAGCGCCGCCAGATAGTCCCCGAGTCGCAGGCTCTTCGCCCGTACCGCCGCGACCCCGGCCCGCTCCAGCGGGTCCAGCGCGGCTTCCAGGGCGAGCAGCGACAGGATCTGCGGGGTGCCGGTGCGGGCCCGGGTGATGCCGTCGGCGGGCTCGAAGGTGCCGGCCATCTCGAACGGCCGGGCATGCCCGTGCCAGCCGGTGATCGGCAGATCCAGCGCCGCCTGGTGGCGGGTGGCCGCGTAGAGGTACGCGGGGGCGCCGGGCCCGCCGTTCAGGTACTTGTAGCCGCAGCCCACCGCCAGATCGACCCCGGCGGCGTCCACCTCCACCGGCACCGCGCCGGCCGCGTGGCTCAGGTCCCACACCGCGACCCCGCCCGCCGCGTGGATCCGCGCGGTCGTCCCGGCCAGGTCCAGCAGCTCACCAGTACGGAAGTCCACCGCGCCGAACAGCACCGGCCCGACCTCGCCCCGATGGGCCTGGAGCACCGCCGCCAGCTCCCCGGCCGTGCACTCGACCAGCCGCAGCCCCAGCACCCGGGCCACCGAGGCGGCCAGATAGCGGTCGGTGGGGAAGTTGGCCGCGTCGCAGACCAGCACCCGCCGGTCCGGCCGGAGCCGGGCGGCGGCGGCCACCGCGTTGAACAGCTGCACCGAGGTGGACTCACCGACCACCGTCTGCCCGGGGCCCGCCCCGATCAGCCGCCCGATCCGGTCGCCCACCCGCTCCGGCGCGTCGAACCAGCCGTCATCGAACCAGCCGCGGATCAGATGCCCACCCCACTGCCGCCGCACCACCGCGTCCAGCGCCTCCGGCACGGCCCGGGGGAGCGGGCCCAGGGAGTTCCCGTTCAGCTGGATCACCCCGTCGGGCAGGGCGAATTCCGCGCGGAACGCGGCAAGCGGGTCCTCGGCGTCCTCTTTCCCGGCCCACAGACGAGTGGATTCCACTGATCAAACTCCTCGGTATCCGATCTTCCTTCGGCTTCCTTCGGCTTCCGGCACGGCGGTGACCACGGCCGTGCGGCACATCAGCCGACTCAGTCGACGATCAATCCAAAGGTGAATGGGGCGCTCGACCGGTATGGACACAGTCGGCGCGCACTGTAGACCTTTCTATCTTCGCCCCGTCTCAAGTTTCAACGGGGTCCCGTGTCAATGGACTTCAAGAAACCGTCAGACGTGCTTCAGAGGTCCTACAGACCAGGTCAGAGAAGTCCCGCGACCGCACTGACACCGGAATTCCCGGCCATACGACCCCCGGGCGCCGATAGTGCTCGCGCCCGCCGGGCGAACCACGGACATCGGCGACAGCGTCGGCAACAGAGGGGACACGCGCATGGACACCGGGCACGACAGGACACGTCAGCTGCCGTCGCAGGGGGCCGCTCCCTGCCGGGGACCGCGCTGCACAGCGGAGCCCGATCGCGCGGCCGCCCGCGCCGTGCCCGGCACGAGTCTGTGCCTGTCCTGCCGTACCCGGCTCGCCGAAGCGCTGGTCCGGCTGCCCGGCCTCTACCGGGAGTGCGGCGAGCGCCACTTCGGCTCCCGTCGGCCCGCCTGGGAGCGTCCGCCGACCCCGGCGGGCCCCCCGGCCGTACCGCTGCACGCCCCGGCGGCGGACGTCCGCCGCGCCGTGCTCGGGGTGCTCGCCTCCTGGGCCGGACTGACCGTCCAGAGCAGCGGCCTACGGGCGCCGCGCCGCACCGTCGCCGATCTGTGCGGCTTCCTCCACCGCCACCTCGGACTGCTGGTCCGCCACCCAGCGGCCGCCGAACTCGCTGCCGAGGTCGCCGCGTTGCAGGCCCGCGCCGAGCGCGTCGCCCACCCCGACGAGACCGCCAGGGTGGCCGTCGGACCCTGCAAGGAGTCCGGCTGCGGCGGGCTGCTCACCGCCCGCCCCGCCCAGGGCCGCCGGCGGCCGGCCCGGGTCTCCTGCGACGCCGACCCCGCGCACGGCTGGAGCGTCACCGAGAGCGCGGCCCGGCACAACCGGACCGTCGCCGCCCCCGAGACGACCCGCGGCCCGCGTGAGACGGCGCCCAGCCGGGTGCCGCGCTGGCTGAGCCAGCGCGAGGTCAGCACCCTCTGGGGCGTCTCCTCCAGCAGCGTCTACCGGCTGGCCAGCGAGCGGCGCTGGCAGCGCCGCCGGGTGTCCGGCCGGGTCTACTACGCCGCCGACGACGTCCGCCGCGCCCTGGCGCCCGCCACCGCCTGAGCCCCCGCCGCCTCACCGGCCGGGTCGGTCAGCGACCCGGCCAACTCCCGCGGCGCCGCCCCGGCCACCGTCACCGTCAGCGGGTCGGCGGCCGGGGCCACCGTGCACTCCAGCACCGCCGGCCGCCCCAGCTCCACCCCCTGCACGATCCGGAACCCGTACGCCGTCTCCGCCTCCGGCTCCGGAATGCCGACGTCGGCGAGCCACACCCCCAACGCCAGCCCCACCGAGGCGCAGGCCGCGTCCTCCTCGATGGCGTACCCGGGGGCGAACAGCCGGGCCGTGGCGGTACGTTCCGAGGCATCCCAGTGGAAGACGCAGAGGTCCGGCAGCCCGTGCCGCTCCATCGCGGCCGTGTCGACCCGGGCGGCGGCCACCGCCTCGGCGCGTACCGGCAGCAGATGGAACAGCGGCCCGAACCCGGCGGCCAGCACCGGCCCCTCGCCCAGGTCGCCCGGGGACAGTCCCGCCGCGGCGAGCAGCGGGGCCGCGTCCAGCGGGCGGACCGGCTGCGGGCCGGAGGCGGCCAGCACGGCCCGCTCCCCGTCCGCCCGCAGCTCGGTCAGCTTCTCCCCGCACTGCTGCACCACCCGCCCGGCCGGCAGCCGCCCCGACCGGACCAGCGCCACCGCCGTCCCCACCGCCGAGTGGCCGCCGTACGGCGACTCCCCGGCCCGGGTGAAGACCCGCACCCGGTGGGTGGCCCCCGGCGCGGTCGGCGGCAGCACGAACACCGTCTCGTCCACCCGCAGCCGCGCCGCGACCCAGGCCATCTCCTCCGGCCCCAGCCCCTCCGCCTCATACACCACCGCCAGCGGACTCCCCCCACCACTCCCGGCGCCGAACACCCCCACCACCTCGAACGCGTACGACATCATCCCGTTCCTCCTCCCAACTCGGCGGCCGCGAAGCCCGTCAGCACGTCCTCCCGCCCCGCGAAGGGGAAGTCGGGCCGCGGCCAGTGCACCACCAGATCGGTGAAGCCCAGGTCCGCGAAGACCCCGGAGGCGTCCCGGTAGCTCTCCACCGAGTCCAGTACCCCGCCGACCGAGCCGCCACTGAGCAGCAGCCGGCGCAGGGTCGCCGGATCGCGCCCGGCCGCCTCGCAGGCCCGGTCCACCTCCGCGAGCTGCTGCTTCAGCAGCGGGACCACCTGCTCGTACGGTTCGTTGTCGAACAGGTTGGGTGCCCCGCTGGTCACCCACACCTCGGCGTACCGGGCGGTGAGTGCCATGCCCCGGGGGCCGGCGGCGGCGACCGCCAGCGGCACCCGGGGCCGGGCCAGGCACTCCGGCCGTACCACCGCGTCCTGCACGGCGTACCAGTCACCCCGGAAGGTGGTCCGCTCCTCCAGCAGCAGCCGGTCCAGCAACCCCACGAACTCCTCGAACCGAGCCCCCCGCTCCCGCCGCGAGATCTCCCGATCCCCCCGCAACCGGGAGTCGAACCCCTCCGCCCCGGCACCCACCCCGCACACGATCCGGCCGCCGGACACATCGTCCAGCGAGACCAGCTCCTTGGCGAAGTCCAGCGGGTGGCGGAAGTTGGGGCTGGCCACCAGGGTGCCCAGCCCGATCCGCGAGGTGGCCTCGGCCGCCGCCGCCAGGGTCGGCACCGCCGAGAACCAGGGCCCCTCACTCAACCAGCGCCACATCAGATGGTCATACGTCCAGGCGTGGTCGTACCCCAACTCCTCCGCCAGCAGCCACCGCTCACGAGCCACAGCCCATCGGTGCTCAGGCAGCAACAGCACTCCCTGCCTCATCACTCACCCTCCTCCGATATCGGGTCACACAGCGGCCGGCGCCCGCCGCGCCAGATCAGCCGCGAATCCGGCCGCCTCGGCCAGCACCACACCCACCCGGCGCTCGCTGCGGGCCAGCGAGCCGTTCCACACCTCGGCCTCCTCGCCGTCGTCGTCCCGGCCCAGCGGATAGAGCCCGTTGACCGCGAGGTCCAGGCCCACCGCCCGCAGCCGGCGCACCAGTTGGGCGGCCACCGCCTCGTCGGGCACCGGGCCGCGCAGCGTCATGAAGAAGTTGTCGTACAAGACCGCCGTACGCTCCGAGGGCTTCACCGGAGCCTCGTTGATCGACTGCTGGAGCAGCGAGCGGCCCCCGGGGACCAGCCGAGCCGCGACACTGTCGTGCACCGCCCGCTGGGCGCCGAGCGCGGCCACCACCCCGGCGGCCCGCGGGTCGTCGGTCCAGGGCAGTGGGCGGCCCCGCAACAGGCTGCGCACCTGGTAGAAGTCGGGCGCCCAGGTGCCGCTGAAGCCCCGGTGCTGGAGGAACATCGCCGGCCGGATCAGCCGCTGGTAGAGCGCGGTCGGGCAGGAGCCGCTGTAGAGCAGCATGGCGCTGTACCCGTGCGCGTAGCACTCCAGCCTGGCCATCGCACCCGGCCCGGGCACGGCGTCCGGCCCCTTCTCGCCCACCTCCTCCAGCACCCGGCCCATCAGCCGCCACAGCGCGAAGGTCACCTGGTGGCCGATGATCCAGCGGAACCAGAACAGCTGCTCGTACGAGGAGGCCGGGGCCGCGTCCACCAGGGCGGCCGCGCCCGGCCCGCTGCCCGTCAGCGCGCCCAGCTCCCGGGCGATCCGGTCCGGGTCGCAGGGCGGCAGCGTCACCGGTCGGTGCTCGGTACCGGCCTGCGCGCGCCCGGCCGGCGGCATGGCCAGCGGCTCCAGCCCGTACGGGAAGTCGCCGAAGTCCCAGCCGTCGACCCGGATCGCGGTGGCGGGCGTGCGGTGCGGGGTCAGGATGCTCATCGGTCCCCCTCCGGCACATACGTGAACTCGTACTCCAGCCCGTTGACGTCGTACAGATACAGACTCCACACCCCGTCGTCGTCCACCACGATCTCCGTCGGCCGCTCCTCCCGAGCGAACGCGTACCGCCCCGAGTCGTAGAGCGCATTCCACCGATCCCGCACCGCCTCCAGCTCCTCCGGCGCGTCCACCGTCAGGCAGACGTGCTGGAACTGGAAGTCCTCCTCGTGCGGCATCTCCTCGGTGTGACCGGACCGGTCGAACAGATGCAGCCGCAGATCGCCCACCGCGATCTCCACCAGCCGCCCGATCCCGGGGAGCCGGCTCAGCGTGAGGTCGGAGAAGCGGTCCAGCTCCCACTTCTTCTCCGCCCCCAGGAACTCCAGATACCACTCCAGGCAGTTGTCCAGATCGGCGGTCTGGACCCCCAGATGGTGGATACGCGGTCGCACCGCCGCCCGGAACGGGACGCGCGGTGCCGTGGTCTGCTCGGTCAAGGACATGGCGAAGCCCTCCAGGCTCTCCTGGGTTCTCGGGTCTCATTGCTTCCGGCGCACCGGGGCGCGGCGACTCGCACACGCGCCCATGAAGGTGCCGAACTCGTCACGACATGGAGGAAGTTGCTTCAACCCCAGGTCAGCATGGTGGCGAGGTTAGGCCACGCTAGCTTCGGCCGATTTCAGGGGTCAATGCAGGAACGACAGAGGGATCTGACGGGTTTGTCAGGTCCTTCACAGAGGAACCCGTGCACCTGCGCCTCCGGCCGCCGGCCTTCCCGGTCGGCCGTTTCCCCCGCCCCCTCCCCTCGTTCTGGAAGTCATGGACACCACCCCCATCCTTGTCCTGGGAGCCACCGGCTCCGCCGGCCGCCGCGTCGCCGCGCGGCTCAAGAACCTGGGTGCCCCGGTCAGAGAGGCCTCCCGGCACGGCGCCACCCGTTTCGACTGGGACGACCAGGACACCTGGGAGCCCGCCCTCACCGGCGCCGACCGGATGTTCCTGATGGCCCCCGACGGTGTGGCCGTGAACCCCGACTTCGTCCAGCTGGCCGCCGAACTCAAGCTCCACCACATCGTGCTGCTCTCCAGCCGCGGCATCGAGACCATAGGAGACCGCCGCCTGCTCGACGCCGAGGAGGCCGTCCGCTCCTCCGGCACCGCCTGGACCATCCTGCGGGCCGACTGGTTCGACCAGAACTTCGACGAGGGCCCGTTCCGCGAGGCGGTCCTCGGCGGCGAGATCGCCGTCCCCCTGGAGGGCACCCGCCAGGCCTTCATGGACCTGGACGACCTCGCCGCCGTCGCCGCGACCGTATTGACCGAGGACGGCCACACCGACCGCACCTACGAGGTGACCGGCCCGCGCGCCATGACCTTCACCGAGGTCTGCGCCACCCTCGCGGACGCCGCCGGCCGCCCGGTCGCCTACCACGGCGACGAGTCCGCCTACCGGGCCGCCCAACGCGAGATCGGCCGCGCCGAGGAGGCCGTCGAGCGCGACATCGCCTCCTTCGCCGCCCTCCGCGCCCAGGGCGACGCCACCGTCACCGACACCGTCCCCCACCTCACCGGCCACCAGGCCCGCCCCTTCGAGCAGTACGCGGCAAGGGCGGCGGCGACGGGGTGCTGGCGGGGGGAGGAGGACGGGGGCTGAGGCCCACCAGCCCCACGGCGCCCCGCCGGGTGTTTCCGGACACCCGGCGGGGCGCACTCATGAGCGCCTCGGCGTGCGGGCGCACGGGCGGGTGGCCGGGTGGGCGTCGAAGATCACCGCCCGGCCGATGCCTGCCCACCCGCTCCTACAACCGCCCCTGCATCTCCCCGCGAGGCGTCACCAGTTCCAGCCGCTCCGGCCGCTCGGATGTCCACGTCCCGGGGCCGAGTTCCGGCCGCAACACCCACACGGACCCGCCACGCACATCGGTGACGACCCCGTCCCGCCCGGCGTCCCTATCGCGCACCAGATCGCCCACCCAGGGCGTCCACTCCCCGCTCACCCGTCCCGCCTCCCGCCCAACTCGGCCCACACGGCCTTGCCGGTGGGCAGCGGAGTCGTGCCCCACTCGTCCGCCAGCGCGGTGATCAGCACCAGCCCTCGCCCGATCTCGTCCCGCGCACCGGCCCGTCGTGGCTCCGGCGGCACCTTCGACCCGTCGGCCACCGAGATCCGCACCCGCCTCCGAGCCGGTCTTTCGACCATGACCCGGATCGTGCGGCCCTCCGCATGCCGGACGGCGTTGCCCGCAAGCTCGGAGACGACCAGGACGGCGTCCTCGACCACATCCCGCAGCCCCCAGGCGGCTAACGCCAGCCGTACCAGCCGCCGCGCGGTGGCGGCGCTCTCCGGTGAGCGGGACAGTGTCTCGTGGTAGCCGGGGTGCCCGGTCGGATGGGACCGCGTCATGGATTGCGGCATGTCGGTCTGCTTCCTCGCATCAGCCGAACCCCGAGGTCGTACGCACGGCCCTCAGGGCGTTGTCCGCTTATGGAAGCGGGCAGCGAGACCGGCTGACAGGGACGCAACGTCCCACTTTCGGCACGCTATTCGCTCACCCCTCGCCCATCCCGACGAACTCCGCCAAGGAGCCGAGCCCCGGCGGGCGGTTGGGCAGCGTCCACAGGTCGCGCACGATGGCCACGGCCAGAGTGTGGTGGCGCATCCATGTCGGTGCCACCCGCCGCAGCGATTCCAGAGCCTTCACCGCCCCGGCCGCGTCGCCGAGGTCCGTATGCGCGCGGGCGACATCGAGAAGCAGCCAGGTTCGCCAGGACGGCGGGGTGTCCTTGGAGAGCCGCATGCCCTTGGCCAGCTCCAAGGCGTCCTGGGGCCGCCCGTACTGCACGGCTAGGCGGACGCGTTCGATGCGGACCGAGGATGGACTGAACACGCTGACCATGCGGTTGTCACTGCCGGGTGGCAGCTTCGCGACCTGGGCCGCCCGCTGCTCCGCCGTCTCCATCATGGCCGCCGCCCGCTCGTAGTCGCCGCTCCGCGCGGCCGAGGTGGCGGCGCTCATCGTCAGCGCGCCCCACACCTTCAGACCGTCGGCCGTGCCGATGAGCCCCTCCCGCACCAGGTCGTCGGCCACCCGGAGCGCGATGCTGAGGGCGTCCTCCAGTCGCCCCTGCCGCTGATAGGTCCAGGCCGTGGAGTTGACGATCATCGGTACCAGCAGCGGATCACCGGACATCCCCGCCGCGGCTATGGCCCGTTCCAGGCCGATCAGAGCCAGGTCGGTCTTGCCCATGCGTACGGCGACATGCCCCGCGAGCTGCAGCGCCTTGCCCAACGCCCCGAAGCCGGCCTTCCTGTCCTCCTCGTCGGACGAGGCGGTCGCGGTGCGCGCGTCCGCGATGAGATCCGGAAGCGCCTTCATCACGGTGTCGAACTCGGCCGAGTGGTACTGCGTCCAGCCGTCCGCGATCTGCTCACGCAACCGTTCCAGCGAGAACCCCGGCCCCGGCGGCTGCGGCTCGGCCGCCCAGAGCGCGGGCATGACGGCCCGTCGCACGGCCACGAAACGCGGCCCGTCACTCTCACTCGTGGAGGAGACAGCGGGCGGGTCCCCGAGGAGCGTGGTCAGCTCCACCCCGAGACCGTTCGCCAGCGCGTGCAGGGTGGGAAGCCGAGCCGAGTGCTTGCGCCGCTGTTCGAGCTGGCGGATCACATCGACGGACACGCCCGAGCGCTCCGCCAGCTCCTCCTGTGTCAACGAGGCCAGCTTGCGCAGGCGCCGCAGGGTCCGCCCAAGGTCTTCTTCTGCCACGCCGCCACCGTAGCGCCAGCATGCGGTCAGGGGGTCGCGGTCTGGGGCTGCCCCTGCTCGGCCCAGTACGAGGCCAGCATCTCGCCTGGCCAGCGCAACGCACCGCATGAGCTGGGAGCGGAAGCGCTGGACTGGTTTGCCTGGAACCCGGTTCTCGACCGAATCCCGTGAAGGGAACAGCCCAAGGCCTGCCTGCAGGGGGTGGACGATACCGATCTGACTTCGAGGGCGAGCCCGATCGTGGGGCGCCGCTCGTTCGCCCCTGACTGGTCACCCTGCACTCCTCAGCTCGAACCACGTTGTCGGTTGCGCCGCTGAGTGACCGCATAGCAGACCGGCTACGAGGTCAGGACCGTACATCGCCAGGGCCCACAGGGCGCTGATCTCACGGGCACCGGCCCATGCCCCTTCGGTGGTCGGGGTCCGAAAAAGGGTGACATTGATGCCGTGTGCGTCGAAGGGCTCTGAACGTAGATAGCGAGCGCCACCGGTTCCGCACAGGTACGAGTCTGCCCCGGCCACTTTCGCGAGGTCGGCAAGCCTCTCTGAGCGGCCGTTGCGTACGAGGCGCGCACTGCTACGGATGACGGAGCCGCGCCAGCCAAGCAGGTCGAGCAAGAGCTGTGTGGAGGCTTCTGCGGCCAGAGCGGTGCGGTCAGGGGTACCCAGGACGTCGAGGAGCGAGCCGATCACGGTGTCGAGGGAGGACCAGAACGGGCTCTTTCCGTAGTACTGCTGGAGGAGCCTGGTCATGCGCTTGCTGTTCGCTCCCGTCTCCACGATCCGCGCCTCACTAATGAGGCTTCCGCCGCCCGCTCGGTAAACGAGTCGGAAGGGTGAGCCACTGCCTCTGTCGTGGGTCCCGCAGTGCGGCGAGGCGGGCCCGGTGCTGATAGTCGCGCCGGGCGAACTGTACGTCGTCCAGCACGATCCAGCAGTCCGCCGCGTACAACTTGGCCAGTGTGGAAAGCCGGGGGAAGAGGTTGGGCTGATGGATGGCGCACAGCCTGCCCGGCGCCGAAGAGTCAGGATGTGATGAGGCGACTGGTGAATCCTGCGACGAGAAGGTTCTCATAGGCGGCATTCACGTCCTCTGGGACGTCCTGTTCGATCGAGTATCCGAGCTTCGGATACTCGATCACCCGTTGCAGATCACCGACGAGCATGTCCAGGACAAGCCTCTCATCTCCGATGCTCTTGATGTAGTCGTCCAACTTCAGGGGTTCCGAGGCACAGCGCACATCAACCTCGGGCCACAGCTGGCGCGCGGTGGCATACGAACGGCGCTCCATATAGGGCTTGGAGACAATCAGTACCGAAGTAGGGGCAAGCCCGGCGTCCGTGAGGACCTGGCGGGAGTACGTGATGTTGTGCCCGGTGTTGCCGGCGCGGGGCTCCAGGAGGATCGCCTCGTCGGGTACGCCGAGGGAAAGAGCGTGCTCCCGATAATGGACGGCCTCACCACGCGGGAATCGGCGAGCGGTAGTCGGACTGTTGCCACCCGTGAACACGATGACGGGGAAGAGCCCGGCTCGGTACAGCTCGGCGGTGGTGGTTGCCACACCGAGGTCATGACTCCCGAGTCCGATCGCCACGTCGGCCGGCCGGAGTTCGTGACCCATCTGGTGGTAGTCCCAGATCGTCTGGGCGTGCGCCCACTGCTCGTGGGTCACAGCCTGTTGGATGTCCATCGGTCCCGTCACTGGCGTCTCTCCCTGATCAGTGTCGCTCGGAGCTTTTCGCCCCACCGCTTGTGGCATGCCTGCTCTTGATGTTCTCGATGCTGCGGCGTTGATGGCTGAGACCGTAGTCAGCGGCCACCTTTGCTGCCTTGGCGAGAACGGCAAGACCATCATCCAGGGTGTCCGGGTCGGACAGGAGGATGTGGCCGTGGGCGGCGTCCAGACGAACACGTTGCATTGGTGAGTCCGCGGTACCGGTCGTGCGCGCGATGTCGATGTAGTGCAGCGCGGCGGTGAGGTCACCTGCCCCTCGGTGGGCGAGGGCCAGCTTCTGATGGGCCACGGACCAGTCCTCCGGGTCGGAGAGATCCTCGAAATCGCGTACGGCCGTCAACATGACTCGTCTGGCGTAGTCGTGGTTGCCTTCCTTGCTCAGTGCCGTCCCCACCCACAGCCGAGCCCGCGCGCGGTCACGCCGGGAGAGCCGGTCGTCAGCGGCGAGGAACTCGTACTGGTGGGCCGCTGCTTCCCACTGATCGGACATCTCCGCCACCACGGCCAGGGAGAGGTCCAGTTGAGCCACGCGCCGGGGGACATCGAGCTGAGTGAAGAGGGCCCGGGCATCGTGGTAGGAACGCCGTGCCGACAGAGGGCCCATCACGGCTCCCTGATCCTTTGGACGTCTCCCAGCAAGGCAGTCGCGCGTGCGTACAGGTAAAGGCCCTTGTCATCCAGCCCATGCGGTGGAAAGCGAGCCAGCCAGCGGCGTAGCAGGTCTTCCGCGAAGGCGAAGTCCTGCCGGGGGAGGCGAGTGAGAGCTGAGTCTCCGTACCTCGTCTTGGCTGAAGCCCCTGGCCGGGTGGTCATCGACGCCCGGCCAGGGGCTCAGTGCCTTGCCTGCTCGGCCCAGTAGGAGGCAAGCATTTCTCCCGGCCAGGCCGGCTGGCGGACCTCACCGCGAGGTCCCATCTCCTGGAAATAGGGTGCCAGGTCGTAGACCGGCGTCCCGTCCACCGCGTCAAGATCGGTGACATGCAGGTCGAGCCCGTCCACCTTGAGCAGACGCGGGAAACTGGTGGCGAGCTGATTCGGCCGCCGGTGGTTGCGGTGCACGAACGTACCGGTGGGCGGCCAGGCGGGATTGTTGCGGGGGCTACGGGCGTGCAGGGCGACGTCGTCCGCGGAGGTCTGGTCGAAGTGCCAGACGACCACCAGGTGAGAGAAGTCGGCCAGACCCTGCACCACTTCTTCGGGGTAGCTGGCGTCCAGTCGGATCACGGCTTCCACCCCGCCCCAGAAGTCGTCGGCGACGACCGTGCGACCTCCCACGACCCGTCCGATGGGCGTGATGCTCAATGGCATGTCCGTCCCTCCCCTTACGCGCAGGTGTCAAGCAATCTACGTCGCTCGTCAACCACGGCCTACCAACCCTCGCGCCGATGAACTCTCTGTGCAGTCACGCCTCTACGGCTACGAAGACCTGCCGCGCCGCCACCGTGGCGCCGAGGTCGCGAGTCGGGACCCTGCACGGCGGCCCCTACCGGACAAGGCCTTGGAGTCAGCTGCCCACCAGTCGAATGCGTTCCAAGGGCACGTCCCACTCGATGCCGCCGCCCTCAGGGCGCATGAACGCTTGTCGGCTGACGAGCTTGCCTCCCTCCCTGGTGCGCTCTTCCAGGGCGCCCACCAGGTGGCCCGTCCGCTCCGAGATCGTGTCCATCACGAGCGTTCCGCGGGGGAAGGGCAGGTCACCATGGCAGAGCGTCGTTGCGAGACGCTCGAAGGCCGTCACTGGTGGCCCCCTAGCCGAAGTGCTTCGGTCAGGCGGACGGCCACATCGGCGCGCACACTCCCCAGCTCGATGAGCCCCAGCGCCGGAGAGGCCATGTCGACCCGCAGAGAGGGGAGCGTGATCCCAACCTCCGCCAGGGCCGCTCTCAACGCTTCCGCCGCGGCGTACGGATCGACGTCCTGCTCATTCTTCGTCGTCATGGACGCGAACCTAAGAGGCGTGACACGCCTGCCGATACGTTGTTTTCGCGAGTTTGCTCGACAGTCGGCGGCGCTTGCCGACGTTTGCTCCTGGAGCCTGGCTGCCTCTATGCAGCCGAGCCGCTGACCCGGTCATGCTGGTGGTGGATCACCGCCCCGGAAAGGGAGACCTCCATGGCTCGTCAGTTACGGTTCATCGGCACGGACAGCAAGGTCGACGGCTGCCCTGCTCTGCACACGGACCTCCGTACCCACGAGGTCATTATCCAGGGGACGCCCATCACCGACCCTGAAGACCTCGCACAGCTCAAGCACTTCGGCCCGGGCGAGGCGGCGGTGGCCGTCCCGCGCGAACTGCACGTCAACTGGGGACCGAAGGAATCGGAACGGATGCCGGAACGTGTCGACCGGGCCACCTTCCGCCGCCTCTTCGAGTCCTTCGAGCACACCGCCTGGCGGCTGGAGACGCGGCGCGGATACGCCTCCGATCGCCAGGACCCCGACTATGAGGCGTTCCTGGACACCGGCTCGGCTCCCTTCGACCCCGAAGAGGCCTGGTTCGTCAACATCAGGGCCCAGACCGGCGCTGGCAAGACCGTCGGCCGCGTGCGGGTGGCCGACAGCCCGCCCACCACGGAACAGCTCTTCCTGCTTGACTACGCCCGGCACAACGCCATGGTCGGTGAGGACATCCGCTACCTGCGGCGAGAGGAGGCGGACCGGGCCGGGTTGCCCGCCGAGGACTTCTGGATCTTCGACTCACGGTTGGTCGCGCTACTGCGCTTCGACGACGAGGACAACCTGTTGGACATCGAGCTGATCACCGAGCCGGCCGAAGTGGTCCGCTACTGCATCGCCCGTGACGCGGCGATGCACCATGCGGTCCCCCGCGACCGATTCGCCGCGCAGGTGGCCACGGCCCCGTAGCGTGTGAACGGTGAGCACTGACTACCAGCGGGCACGGGACGCCCTGGGGGCGCGGCTGCGCGAACTCCGCTTCTTGTGTCCTGGTGGACGGCTCACCGGCCGGGAACTGGCCCATCGCGTCGGATGGGCGGGCTCCAAGGTGAGCAAGCTGGAAAACGGCAAGCAGACCGCCACCCCCAAGGACCTGCGGGCGTGGGCGGATGCCACGGGTCGGCCCGAGGTCTACCCCGAGCTTGCCGCCCGGCTCGCCGGGTTCGAGTCCCACATCCGGTCCTGGCGCAGGGCCCTGGCCAATGGCTTCAAGCCGTTGCACGAGGGGTTGAGCGCCGAGCTCGACCGGAGCTCGGACTTGTGGGTCTGGGAGGAGTCGGTGATCGCCGGCTTACTGCAAACCCCCGAGTACGCGCGCCATGTCATCGACCGGTACGCGCAGTTGCTGGGCGGAGCCAGTGACATCGAGGACGCGGTGCGCTCCCGGGCGCGGCGGCAGGAGTGGCTGTACCGGCCTGGCCGCACCTTGCATGTGCTGATGTGGGAGGCGGCGCTGCGTTCGCGCATCTGCCCTCCGTCCGTGCTGGCCGCCCAGCTCGACCGTCTCACCGGCATGCTGGGTATGGACACGGTCGAGCTGGGCATCGTCCCCTTCACGGCGTCCGTGAAGATCGTGCCTGCCAACGGCTTCTGGATCCTGGATGACCGCCTTGTCGTCGCCGAGGACTGGCACGCCGAGCTGTGGTTGGACGACGCGGAGAACGTCTCGCTGTATGGGAAGGTCTGGCAGACCCTGCGGGCGTCGGCCGTGTACGGAGCCGATGCCCACCGCATCATCAACGCCGCCCGACGCGACCTGATCCCACAATGACCGGTCGTCGCCGTCAGGTAGACGACCAGTCGCCTTTGCTGGGAACACCCCGCCCGGTACCGGCGTTGCCGCTGATGACGTAGTCTCGCGGCCTGTCCGGCCGTGTACGGAGAAGGGGGAGGTGAGGGGCGTGAGGCGGGAACCGCACCGCACCCTCTGCCCGCGTGCCCCGAGGGCCGCCCGCTCCGTGCTGCTAACCTCGCGCGCGCATATCGACCTCCGGCGCACGGCCGGCGCGCTCTGTCGCTGTTGACGCGAAGGCGCTGACGCGACGCCGCCCCTGAGGCGATTCCGCCCCTTGAGGCGACTCCGGCCCTGAGGCCATCCCGCTGACGCGACCGCTCTGAGGAGCGACGAGCCGTCCGCTCACATCCGGTCCCACCCCTCTTGTGGATACCGGCCTGCCCGACGGCCGTCCTCCGACGCACCCCGCTCCCGAGGCCGGGACCTCCCGTGCTCCACCCTGCCTGCCCGCCGTGCCCTCGCGGGCCCGCGCACCCTCGTCCGGAACACCCAGGAAGGCACCCACCCGTGTCCCTGACCCCTGTCTCCCCCTCCCATCTCCACCTGGCCGTCGCCCTGGACGGCACCGGCTGGCACCCGGCGTCCTGGCGCGAGCCCGGCGCCCGGCCCCGGGAGTTGTTCACCGCCGCGTACTGGGCCGACCTGGTCGCCGAGGCCGAGGCGGGGCTGCTCGACTTCGTCACCATCGAGGACGGGCTCGCCCCGCAGTCCGCCCACCCGCTGGAGCCCGACGAACGGACCGACCAGGTGCGCGGACGGCTCGACGCCGTGCTGATCGCCTCCCGGGTCGCCCCGCTGACCCGGCACATCGGCCTGGTGCCGACCGTGGTGGCCACCCACACCGAGCCGTTCCACATCTCCAAGGCGATCGCGACCCTGGACTACGTCAGTGGGGGGCGGGCCGGGGTGCGGGTGCGGTACTCGGCCCGGCCGGACGAGGCCGCGCACTTCGGCCGCCGGGTCATCCCGCGCATCGAGTCCTTCGAGAGTCCCGAGGCCCAGGGGCTGATCGACGAGTTGGCCGAGGAGGCCGCCGACTATGTGGAGGCCGTCCGCCGGCTCTGGGACAGCTGGGAGGACGGCGCCGAGATACGGAACGCGGCCAGCGGGCGCTTCATCGACCGGGACAAGCTGCACTACATCGACTTCGAGGGGCGGCACTTCAGCGTCCGGGGGCCGTCCATCACCCCCCGCCCCCCGCAGGGCCAGCCCGTGGTCAGCGCGCTCGGCCACCAGGCGCAGCCGTACCGGCTGATCGCCCGCCAGGCCGACATCGGCTTCATCACCCCGTATGACGCCGCCGACACCCGGCGCATTGTCGGGGAGATTCGAGCGGAGCAGCAGGCCGCGGGCCGGGCCGGGGAGCCGCTGCACCTCTTCGCGGACCTGGTGCTGTTCCTGGACGACAGCCGGGCCGAGGCGGAGGACCGGCGCGCTCGGCTGGATGGACTGGCCGGTGAGCCGTACACCTCGGACGCCCGGATCTTCACGGGTACGGAGGGAGAACTCGCCGACGCGATCGAAGAGTTGGCGGGGGAGGGGGTGAGCGGGGTCCGGCTGCGGCCCGGTGTGCTCGCCCATGACCTGCCCCGGATCAGCCGGCGGCTGACGCCGGAGCTGCGCCGCCGGGGCCGCTTCCGGGAGGCGTACGAGGCCGGCACCCTGCGCGGGCTGCTGGGGCTGGAACGACCGGTGAGCCGGTACGCGGCCACAGCCGCAGGGGACGCCGAAGCCGCCAACGCCCCGACCGCGACACCCGCCGTCTGAGGCCCCCGGATACCAGAGAGGACCGCGCACCATGACCGACATAGACAGGGCCGACGGTCGGCCGCTTAAGCAGATCCATCTCGCCGCCCACTTCCCCGGCGTCAACAACACCACCGTGTGGAGCGACCCGGCCGCCGGCAGCCATATCGAGTTCGATTCCTTCGTCCACTTCGCCCGCACCGCCGAACGGGCCAAGTTCGACTTCCTGTTCCTGGCGGAAGGGCTGCGGCTTCGCGAACAGGGCGGAGAGATATACGACTTGGATGTGGTGGGGCGGCCGGACACCTTCACGGTGCTGGCGGCGCTGGCCGCCGTCACGGACCGGCTCGGGCTGACCGGCACCATCAACTCCACCTTCAACGAGCCCTATGAGGTGGCCCGCCAGTTCGCCAGCCTGGACCATCTCTCCGGCGGGCGCTCCGCCTGGAACGTGGTCACCTCCTGGGACGCCTTCACCGGGGAGAACTTCCGCCGCGGCGGCTTCCTGCCCCAGGACGAGCGCTACTCCCGGGCCAAGGAGTTCCTGGACACCGCGCAGGAGCTCTTCGACTCGTGGAGGGGGGACGAGGTCGTCGCCGACGCCGCTGGCGGGGCCTTCCTGCGGGACGCCACGGCGGGCGCCTTCGTCCACCGGGGCCAGCACTTCGACATCCACGGCCGCTTCGACGTACCGCGCTCCCCGCAGGGCCGGCCGGTGATCTTCCAGGCCGGGGACTCCGACGAGGGACGTGAGTTCGCCGCCGCGAGCGCGGACGCCATCTTCAGCCGGCACGCCACCCTGAAGGAGGGGCAGGCCTTCTACGCGGACGTCAAGGCCCGGCTCGCCCGGTACGGCCGCCGGGCGGACCAGCTGCTGGTGCTGCCCGCCGCCACCTTCGTCCTCGGCGACACCGACGCCGAGGCGGAGGAGCAGGCCCGGGAGGTCCGCCGGCAGCAGGTCAGCGGGGCCACCGCCCTGAAGCATCTGGAGTTCGTCTGGAACCGGGACCTGTCCGGGTACGACCCGGACGGGCCCCTGCCGGACGTCGACCCGGTCGTAGCCGAGGAACACATCTCCCGAGGCCGCGCCCAGGTGCGGATGTACCGGGATCCGCTGGCCACCGCCCGCGAGTGGCGGGAACTCGCCGAGGCCCACCAGTGGTCCATCCGGGACCTGGTCATCCACACCGGCAACCGGCAGACCTTCGTCGGCTCCCCTCGGACGGTGGCCCGCACCATCGACCGGTTCGTCCAGGCCGACGCCTCCGACGGCTTCATCCTCGTCCCGCATCTGACCCCTGGCGGCCTGGACCCCTTCGCCGACACGGTCGTCCCGCTGCTCCAGGAGTGGGGCGTCTTCCGCACCGAGTACGAGGGGACCACCCTCCGGCACCATCTGGGCCTGGACCACCCCGACGAGCCGTCGTCCGCCGACCCGCGGGCCGTCCCGGCCGGAGAGGCGGCGGCACGGTGAAGTTCCTCGCCATCACTTTGATCGTGCACCGCCCGGACCCGGTCACCGGGGTGCTGAAGTCCACCCAGGCCCGCTTTCGGGAGGTCCTCGACAACGCCGTCCTGGCCGAGGAGCTGGGCTTCGACGGCTTCGGCGTGGGGGAGCGGCACGAGCGGCCCTTCCTCTCCTCCGCGCCGACCGTGCTGCTCGGCCATATCGCCGCGCTGACCCGGCGGATCCGGCTGTTCACCGCCGTCACCACGCTCAGCCTGCTGGACCCGGTACGCGCCTACGAGGACTACGCCACCCTGGACCACCTCTCCGGCGGCCGCCTCGAACTGATCATCGGCAAGGGCAACGGCACCGCGCAGCGGGAGCTGTTCTCCGTCACCCCCGAGGACCAGTGGGACCGCAACGCCGAGAGCTACGAGGTCTTCCGGCGGATCTGGCGCCAGGACCGGGTGACCGCCCGGACCCGCTTCCGCCCCGAGCTGACCGACGCCGAGGTGCTGCCCCGCCCCTACCAGCAGCCGGTCCGGGTCTGGCACGGCAGCGCCACCAGCAGGGAGTCGGTGGAGCTCGCCGCCCGCTACGGCGACCCGCTGTTCTCGGCCAACGTCACCCACCCCATCGAACCGTACGCCGAGCTGATCGACCACTACCGGGAACGCTGGGAGGCCCATGGCCACGACCCGGCGGAGCTGGCGGTGGGCGCCGGCTCGGCGGGCCTGCTGGTCACCCGCACCTCCCAGGAGGCGCTGGACGCCTACCGCCCCCTCTTCGAGAGCAACCTCGCATTCGCGCGGAAGGCAGGGCTGCCGGTGGTCTTCGAGACCCTGGAGGACTTCGTGGAGCGCAGCTCGGCACTGATCGGCAGCCCCCAGCAGGTCATCGAGAAGGTGCACCGCTACCACGAGCGGTTCGGCCACACGGTGCTGCATGTCCAGGCGGACGCGGGCGGACTGCCCGACAGCCGCCACCGGGACTCGCTGGAACGGTTCCAGGCCGAGGTCGCGCCCGTGCTGCGCGCCGAGATCCCCGACCCACCCTTCCCCTGGGCCCCGGTGCTGCCCGAGGCCGTACAACCGGTAGGGGGAGAAGCCGTACGGGGAGCCGGTGCCGTACGCGGAGAGGAGACCGAGTCGGTACGGGGACGGGGGGCCGAACACCGCCCCGGCACCGCGGTCGCCCGGCTGAGGACCGAAGGAGCCCGCCCATGACCTCACCCTCACCGTCCTCACCTCCGCCGCTCTCCGGTGGCGGCCGTACGCCGCTCGGTGTCCTGGACCTGGTGCCGATCTCCTCCGGGGCCACCGCCGGGCAGGCCCTGCGCCACTCCATCGACCTCGCCCGGCAGACCGAACGGCTGGGCTACACCCGCTACTGGTACGCCGAGCACCACCTCAACCCGGGTGTGGCGGGCACCTCCCCGGCGGTCCTGCTCGCCCTCACCGCCGCCGCCACCTCCACCATCCGGCTCGGCTCGGGGGCGGTGCAGCTCGGGCACCGCACCGCGCTCTCGGTGGTCGAGGAGTTCGGCCTGATCGACGCCCTGTACCCGGGCCGGCTCGATCTCGGCCTCGGCCGTTCCGGAGGCCGGCCCCCGGAGCGGCCCCCGGCCACCGAGCCCGACGGGCCGGCCGTCGAGCGCCGTGCCCCGAACGGGTTGCTCATTCCGCCGCCGTTCTCCTTCGCGCAGCTGCTCGGCTCGCCGCGCGTGGCCCTCCAGCGCCGGCTGCTCACCCTGCCGGGGGCCGAGCCGCAGGAGTACGAGGATCAGCTTGACGACATCCTCGCGCTGCTGGCCGGTACCTACCGCTCCCCGGAGGGGGTGGAGGCCCATGTCGTGCCGGGCGAGGGCGCCGACCTCCAGCTCTGGATCCTGGGCAGCAGCGGCGGGCAGAGCGCCCAGGCCGCAGGCGCCCGGGGGCTGCGGTTCGCCGCGAACTACCACGTCAGCCCCGGCACCGTACTGGAGGCGGTGGAGGGCTACCGGGCCGCCTTCAAGCCCTCCGACGTCCTGGGGCGGCCGTATGTCAGCGTCTCCGCGGACGTGGTGGTCGCCGAGGACGACGAGACCGCTCGGGAGCTCGCTACCGGATACGGCCCCTGGGTGCGCAGCATCCGCACCGCCGAGGGCGCCATTCCGTACCCCACCCCGGAGGAGGCCCGCGCCCTGCCCTGGACCGACCGGGACCAGGCGCTGGTGCAGGACCGGCTGGACACCCGGTTCGTCGGTTCCCCGGCCCGGGTCGCCAGCCGGCTGGAGCAGCTGAGGGACGCCACCGGCGCGGACGAGCTGCTCATCACCACCATCACCCATGACCACGCCGCCCGGTTGCGGTCCTATGAACTGCTGGCACGGGAGTGGGCCGCCAGGTGAGGAGAGGAGAGGAGGGCGGGGCCCGATGGGGGGAGAAGAGGGGATTCGGCTGAAAATCGCAGTGGCCTGCGCCACACTCTAGTTCCGGCGTGAGGACGGAAGCGGGGGCGCATGGCAGACGCGTGGGGCCCGAAGAGTGAGGCGACCGGAAGAGCCGAAGAGGCCGAAGAGGCCGAAGAGGGCAATCAGGTTGAAGAGCCGGGAGAAGACGAAGAGGGCTGGGAGAAGGGCGGGAGGCCGTTGGGAGGGGGCGCCGCCGTACTGGGTCCCCGTCCGACGTACTACAACCACCAGGAGGTCCTGGGGACGCTCGCCGCACCGGTGCGGCGCCGGCTGACCTGGCTGCTGGCGGTCCCGCTGGTGGCGGTGCTGCTGATGGTCTTACGCCCCTGGACCTATCTGCCGGACACCGGCGACGAGGACATCGCCGACCAGGGGCAGGGCGCTCCCTACGACCCGTCCACGGAGGGCGACGACGGCGTGGGCGGCGACGAGGAGAGCGCCCCCGGCGAGGAGCCCACCCCCACCGAGGAGAGTTCGACGGGCACGGCGGCCGCCCAGGCGACGGAGGTGGACCGGATCCTGGAGGAGTCGTCCGGATACCGGGAGTCGGTCAGTACGGCCGTCGCGGACGCCACCGCCTGCGGTCCGCAGGCCGGCCTCGCCGAGGACGCCGCGGACTTCCAGGCCGCGGCCGTCGCCCGAGAGGGGCTCTCCACCCGGGTGGAAGGCCTCGCCGTGGACCAGATCGAGCAGGGGACCGAGGTACAGCGCCTGCTGAGGGAGGCCCTGGACCAGTCGGCCGCCGTCGACTACGACTTCGCCAGCTGGGCCCGAGGGTTGCAGGACGGCGGCTGCCTCCCGGACACCGCCACCGACGCCGAGCCCTATCGCACGGCGGTGGCGGACAGTGCCAAGGCCAGCGCCGCCAAGGAGGCCTTCCTGGAGATGTGGAACCCGATCGCCGAGTCCCACACGCTGCGGTCCTGGCAGGCCGACCAGTTCTGACCGGCCCGTTCCGACCGGCCAGTTCTGCCTGGACCGTTCCGGCTCGCGCGCATCCGCACACCACCGACCATCCGTCCGAAGGAGAGGCATGGCGATCGCATCCGGCATCGCGCCGCCGCCCGGAGCCGACCGGTCCGGAGCCGAACCACCCGCGCCGGGGCCTCCCGTGACCGACCCGATTCCCCCGGCCATGACCGAGGTGACCCGGCTGCTGTCCATCGGCGCCCATCTGGACCGGGAGTTCGCCGACCGGGTGATCGACGAACTGCTGGAGAACCGGCAGCGGAAGGCCGCGCCCGCCTACGGCTACGACGCGGCGACCGTCCTCGGGCACGCGCTCGCGGCCCGCCGGCTGCGCGGTACCCGGCGGGGCGTGATCGCCACGGCCCTCCTGCTGTGGTTCGCGGTCGGGTTGCTGGGCTCGGTGTGGGGAGACTTCGGCGCGACGGTCTTCTGGACGGCGACCGTCATCGCCCTGTGGGCCGCCTGGGCGTCGCTGCTCATCGAGAAGATCGTGGTCCGGCAGATCGTCACCGTCCACCTCCGGGCACGGCCGCGCCCGGGCGCCCGCTACGGCTTCGACGGCGAACCGCCCCAGGACCCCGAGGACATGGAGGAGCAGTACCGGGAGATCAGGGAGGAGCAGGACCCGGCATCCGGTGTCGTCCACTACGGCGGGTACGTCCCGTTCGTCGGCGCGGGCGACCTCCAGCGGTCCTGGTCCTTCGCCGTACTGCTGGACGGCCGCGCGGCCGGACCGCACTCCGCCCTGCGCCCCACCGGCACGGCACCGGACGGACCACCGCCCGCCGAGGAGGCCGGTGCCCGCCGACCCGACCCGCGCCCCTTCACCGGCGCGGAACTCACCGCGTACGTCAGGGACCGGCTCACCTCGCATCTGCTGACCGACGTGGACATGCCCGACCAGCGGCTCGACGGGCTGGAGGTCACCAAGCGCCTCTACGTCCGCGCGGACGGCCCGGCCCCGCCCGACACGGTGACCCTGGCGTCCAGCGAACGGTACGACGAGGCGCGGGAGTTCCTGGTCGTACGGGTCGGCTCCTGGCAGCAGGAACTGGTGCTGACGGTGTTCCTCAACGTCGACCTCAAGGGCCGGGTGCTCTACACCCAGCTGCACGGCTACCAGTTGCTGCCGATCCGGGCCGCCTACCACGAGGCCGACCGGCTGTCCCGCGGGGTGGACGCCAAGGTGCTCGGCATACTGGCCGTCAAGGCGCTGACCGAGACCCTGCTGGGCGGGCTCGCCTCGGTGTTCCGCTCGCCCCGGCCGCTGGTGACCTCGCTGAAGCGGCGGCAGGGGTGGACCGGCGGGCTGAGCGCGATCACCGGTTCCGATGAGGAGGAGCAGGCGTTCGGCGACTGGGGGGCGCTGCACAGTGTCCGCGACCTGGGCGCGAGCGACGGCTACCACCACTACTACCAGCAGATGGACAGCGCCAAGTACCTCAAGGTCATCGAGCGGCGGACCCTTGAGGTGATCTTCGACTTCCTCGATTCCAAGGACGTCGACACCGCCGAGTTCCGCGCCCGCCAGGCCGAGGTGCTGAACGTCGGCATCCTCCAGACCGGCGGCGGCACCATCGTCAACAGCGGCGCCACCGCCGTCGGGCCGGACGCCAGCGCCTCCGCCACGACCGCCCGGAAGGCCGCCAACCGTCCGTAGGCCGCCAACCGTCCGTGAGCCGCATCCGTCCGTAGCGCCGCCAACCGGCTGTAGAGCCAAGAGAAGCGAGTAGAGGAGACAGGGTCCATGAGCACCAGCGGTGAGCACAGCGTCGGCATCCACCAGACCGGCGCCGGCCGCATCCACAACTCCGGCGCGGTCGCGGCCGGGCGGGGCGCCAGGGCGTCCGTCGTCTCGGACGGGGGAGCGGCGGGTCAGGACGGCCCGACTCCGCAGGAGGCCCTGGAGGCGCTGCGCGGGCTGCTGGCGGAGCACGGCCGGGAGCTGCCCGACGCCGACCGGGCGCGGGCGCGCGGCGAGGTGGAGGAGGTGGCCGACGAACTGGCCGCCGAGGAGCCCGACCGCGGCCGGCTGACCGGTGCGCTCGACCGGCTGGCCGCCGCCCTGTCCTCGGTCGCCGCACTGGCGGCCGCCGCCGACGCGCTGCGCACCGCGGTGGCGGGGCTCCTCGGATGACGGGCCCGATCGCCGGACCCGTCTCCGCTCAGCCGACGATGGCGACCGGGGCGTCCCAGGCGTTGCGGTCGACCACGATGGTGTGACCGCCGCGGGTCTCCTTGCTGTTGGCCTTGTACTGGTGGCCGCGGCTGTGGTCGGTGTACAGCTGCGGGTCCCAGGGCCAGTCCTTGGTGGTGGTCTCCTGGCCGTTCCACAGCGCGTACCAGAGGTTCCCCGGCAGGTCGGTGCGGTCCTTGGCGGTGGCGACCGCCTTGGCGCTGGAGGTGCTGAAGCCGTAGAGGCCGGCCCGGTAGGTCTTGGCGCGCAGGGTCTTGGTGAAGGACCGCACATACGTCAGCGTGGCGTCGTTGCACGCCTTGTCGGTGATGTCGTACGACTCCATGTTCAGATAGATCGGGCTGCCGGCCTTCATCCCGAGCGCCGAGGCCTTGGCGACCGCGTCGTTGGCGTTGCTCGCCCCGACCGAGGCCGCGGTGGCCGCGGTGAACCGCTCCTTGCTCAGGCTCTTCTGGCAGAACGGCTGGGCGCCGACGTACAGCGGGATGATCCGCCAGCCCAGGGAGTCCACCGACTTCACCCAGGACCTGGTCAGATTGGGCTGGGCGCAGCCGCGGTTCTTGCCGCCCGCGTAGACCGCGATGCCGCCGTAGTAGCCGTCCTTCTTCCAGGCCTTCATCGCGGCGAGCGAGGGCGCCGTGCAGGCGTCGAACGCCCGGCCCGTGTACGTCTTCTGGGCCGGCCAGGCGGGGGCCGCCATCGAGGTCTGCGCCGCGAACCCCGCCCCGGCGGCCACCACGATCCCCGTCGTCGCCAGGGCGATGTAGCGGCCTCTTCTGGACAACCGGTGCTTCGGCATTTCCCCACCCCATCCGACATCTGGGCTCCGGCCCTCCGGAGCCCGCTCACCCTACTCGTCGGCGGCCGGGCCGAGCGCCCGGGCCAGGGCGGTACGCGAGGAGACGCCCAGCTTGCGGTAGACGCTGCCCAGATGGGAGTCGACGGTGCGGTGGCTGAGGAAGAGGCGCTCGGCGATCTGCCGGGAGCGCAGCCCCGCGGCGGCCAGATCGGCGACCTCCCGTTCGCGCTCGCTCAGCGCGGACCGCAGCTCCGCGGATCGGAGGACCGGCGGGGGAGGGAAGTCCCCCGTCCGGGAATCCGCGGGCCGGGGAGCCGTGGACTGGGAAGCCCCCGCCCGTGAATTCCCCGTCCGGGAAGCCCCTGCCCGGGAATCCGCGGGCCGGGGAGCCGCCGCCGCTCGTGAAGCGCCTGCCCTGGGGTCCCGTGCCCGGATGTCCGCGGTCGGGGAGCCGGCGGCTCGGCGGTCCTCGGCGCGGGGACCCGCGGCCCGGCGATCCTCGGTCCGGGAATCCGCGGCCCGGCGATCCCCCGCGCGGGAATCCGCGGACCGGATGCCCGCGGCTCGGGAATCGGCAGACCGGACGTCCGCGGCCCGACGACCCTCGGCCTGGGGACCGGCAGCCCGGCGGCCATCCGGTCGGAGGCCTCCGGTACGGGAAGCCGCGGCCCCGGAAGCCCCGGCTCGGGGACCCGCGCTCTGGCCGCCGCCCCGGACCGGTCGGGCGCCCGGGGCGAGCCGGGCGCGGATGCGTTCCGCCTCCTCCAGGACCAGTGCCGCCCCGCAGGGCCGGGCCAGGGCCTCGGCCCGGGTCAGGACGTCCAGCGCGGCGGCCGGGCCGCGTACCGCCGCGGTCACCGGTATCGAGGCGATCAGCGTCCACGCGTGCTGCACGGGCAGCCCGCCACCCCGGAAGCCCTCCGCGGCCCGCTCGAACAGCTCCAGCGCCTTGGCGCGCTCGCCGTGTGCCATCCGCAGCTGGGCGGACGCCCGGTGGACGCAGGCCCACTGCAAGGGCAGACCGAGCCGGCCGGCGTCCGCCTCGGCGTCGGCGAGCAGCCGCTCGGCGTACCCGGTGTCCCCGGCGGCCAGCGCGGCGTTCGCCATCAGGGCGAGGAGCGAGGGCCGGAAGGCGGGCTGCACCTGGGGCAGGCCTTCACCGCCCCCGCCGTCCAGCAGTGTCCGCAGACAGCCGGCGGCGTCCCCGCCGACCAGCTGCGCGTGCGCCAGCAGACTGATCGCGGAGGTGGCCCACCAGCCCCGGCCGAGCGCGGCGGTGTCCACCGCCCGGGCCGCGAGCGCGATCGCCTCGCCCGCGTACCGGCGCCCCCTTGCCCAGACCAGCGTCATGGCGCGCATCGCCGTCGCCAGCGTCACCACGTCGGGGGCGCCGACCGCACGGGCCAGCTCCTCCGCCTCGGCGGCCCGGCGCTCCGCCGCGTCGAGCCGGCCGCCCCACTGGTCGATCATGGTCAGGCCCAGCAACTGGTGGGCGCGGATGTGCTTCTGCGCGCCGCCGGTCGCCGCGTCCAGCCCCCGCCGGAGGTGGCGGCGGGCGTCCGGGAACCGCTCCAGGTACAGCTCCGCGCAGCCGAGCAGCGCGAGGACGTCCGGGGTGTGGCCGGCCACCCCGTCCGGCAGCGCGTCCACCAGCGCGGCGCAGCGGGCCACTTCGGGCGCGCCCCGGGCGATGTCGCCGGAGAAGACGTCGCAGAAGGCGATGAGCACACCGAGGGCCGCCGAGGCGACGGGCCCGGCCTCGGTCCGCGCCCGGGCGGCCTCCCGCAGCAGCGGGCGGATCCGGTCGTGGGTGCCGCGCAGGACGTGCACCAGCCCGTACTCGTAGATCAGCTCGGTGGCCTCGGCGGACAGCACGGCGGGCAGCGGCCGGGGCAGCAGCGCCATCCCGGTGCGGGCGATGGCCTCCGCCTCCTCGTACCGGCAGAGCAGCCGCTCCGCGTCGGCGCAGACCGCGTACGCCCGCAGCAGCAGCCGAGGGGTCAGCCGCGCGCCCCCGTCGGCGGCCTGCCCGGTGAGCCGGGGGCCGCCTTCGGCGAGCAGCTCATGGGCGAGTGCGCGGGCCTCCCGGAGGCGTCCGGAGGCGATCAGTGCCCGGCAGTGGGCCAGCTCCCAGGCCGCCCGCTCCTCGACCCCCGGGTCACGGGCGGGCAGCGCGTCCAGGGCGAGCCGCAGCCAGCGGGCCGCGTACGCGGGTGCCTGGGTGACCGCCTCCGCGGCCCCCTCGGCGAGGACGCGCGCCGCGGTGGCCCCGTCGGTGTGCACCAGGTGCTCGGCGTGCCGGGCGCGCTCCCGGGCCGGGGCACCGCGCTCGGCGGCGATCCGCAGCGCCCGGCGGTGGGCGTCCAGCAGGAAGGGCAGCTCGCAGTCGGCGTGGGCGACCTGCCCGACGACCGGATGACGGAACGCCAGCCGCCCGCCGTGGCCCGCCGGACGCACCAGGTCGGCGCGGACCAGCTCGGCGCACGCCTCCAGGCCGTCCCGCGCGCCGAGCCCGGCGATCCGGGCGGCGTCCGCCGGCCGGAAGGCCCCGCCCAGCACGGCCGCCGCCCGCGCGGCCGCCCGGGCGGGCTCGCTCAGCGCGCCCAGCTCGGCGAGCAGCGGCGCCGCCTCGCGCAGCAGCCCGTCCTCGTCCGCGCCCGCCCGCTCCGGCCACAGTCCGGCCTCGAAGCCCGCCGCGACCAGTAGCCGGAGATATCCGGGAAGCCCCTTCGACGCGGCATGCAGGGCCGCCGCGGAGGACCCCGTCCCGCCGGCCGCCACCTCGGGTGCGCGGGTCGGCTCGGCCACCCCGGCCACCCCGGCTACCCGGGCCACCCCGGCTATCTCGGCTGCCTCGGCTGCCTCGGCTGCCTCCGCTATGGAGGCCGCCGTCCCGCCCGGGGTCCCGGAGACGGGGGCCAGGTCCGGGCCCGGCGCCTCGGTCGCGGAGGCCGCGTAGGCCGAGGTTCCGCCGGGACACGCCCCTTTCCCGCCCGCGCCCCCCGGCGCGGAGCCCATGTCCGGGTCCGGAGCCCCGGCCCCGTACGCCATCGATCCGGCCCTGTAGGCCATCGATCCGGCCCCGTAGGCCGCCGCCCCGCCCGCGCCCCCCGGCGTGAAGCCCATGTCCGGGCGCGCCGCCCCGGCCCCGTGCACCACCGCGCCAGCCCCGTACTCCGGCGCCCCGGGCCCGTACTCCACCGCCCCGCCCCCCGTCACATAGGCCAGCGGTCCGGCCGGGCGGTGCCAGTGGTCGAGCAGGGCCGCCACCGCCGCCACATCCAGCGGGCCGGCCTCCACCCGGACGATCCCGTCCGTCCGCACGCCGAGGTCCAGCGCCTCCAGCAGGGCGGGCGGGCTCTGCCGGGGCCGGTGCGCCAGGGCCAGTACGAAGGGGGCGGCGACCGGGGAAGCGGAGGAGGGGGAGTGCATCAGCCGGAGCACCACCTCCAGCGAGGACGGGTCGGCCCGGTGCAGGTCATCGACTAACAGCACGCCACCGGCGGCCCGCCGACGTATCAGCTCGCACCAGGCCGCCGGGTCGGACGGCTCGGCGGCCCCGGTCGACCCCACGGCGGCGCGGAAGACCCGGAACGGACCGTCCTCGCCCGAGCGGGGCGCCCGGGCCCAGATCACCGGCAGCCCGCGGCGCGCCGCCAGGTCCGCCAGCCGGCAGGCCAACTGGGTCTTGCCGGCGCCTGGTTCGCCCGCTATCTCGACCACGGCCCCCCGGCCGCGCTCCAGCCCGTCCAGGAGCCGGGCGAACCGCTCGCTTTCGGCCTCACGCCCCACCACTGGGCCGTCCGCCTTCGGTGACGGCACAACGAACACCGCGCCTCCCCCCTGCGGCCATCTGCACACCCTGGCCAAAGCCACGGCGCGACCGCACGTCAGTTTCGGAACTTCTCCCCCGCTTCCTGCTTCGAATTCAAAGTAACGCGCCGCACTGACAACGGCCCGTCATCGCCCGCGCCTCATTCCGGCACATCCCAGGTGAACCGGTGCACATGGATGCCGAAGTAGGGGAAGGACTCCACCTCGCGCACCCCGGGCACCCTCCGTATCTCGTCGTTGATCAGCTCGAACAGCTCGTCCATGCTCCGGCACACCACCTCGGCGAACAGGTCGAAGGAGCCCGCGGTGGACACCAGGTAGACCACGCCCGGCAGTTCCTCCAGCGCCGCCAGCACCTCGCGCGGGGCGCCGTCCACCCGTATGCCGAGCAGGGCCATCACCGGCAGCCCCAGCCGCAGCGGATCGGTCACGGCGGCGAACTGGAGCAGTCCGCCGTCGGTCAGCCGCTGTATCCGCGCCCGTACGGCGGGTCCGGACAGCCCCACCTCCCGGCCGAGATCGGTGTACGAGGCGCGGCCGTCCTGTTGCAGCAGGCGGATCAAGGCCCGGTCGACGGAGTCCAGTTCGATACGGGCCGCCACGGGACCGCCTTTCGTTCGCAAGGGCGCGAGGGAGCAGGGGCCGCAAGAGCCGCGGGATCGCGCGGCGGCACGGGCGCGGACCGCCGGTCGTCGACCGTACCAACGGCCGCGCCCGCGCCCACCGCTACGTAGCCGGTTCCGTAGTTCTACGGCTGTGCGGGGCCGGGGGTGCCCGGAAGACTGCCGTGCCGTCAGCCCGTAACCACCCCCGACCTGGGAGAACCCGTGAAATTGAGATCCATGGCCGCGACCGCCGTGCTCGGCGCCGTCGTCTTCACCGCGGTGCCGGCCGCCGCGGTCCCGTTCACCGCCTACGCCTGCGGCGGCTCCACCCTGTGCCAGGACGAGGACCCGGGCGACGGGGAGGGCGGCGGCGACTCGGGTGACTGGGGCGGTGGCGACTGGGGTGGCGGCGACTGGGGCGGCGAAGGCGGTGACGGCGGCGGTGGCGATGCCGGCGATGACGGCGGCGACTGGAGCGACGATCCGGGCGACGCCGGTGAGCCGGGCGACCCCGGCGATCCGGGCGACTCCGGTGACCACGGGAACCCCCCGTCCGAGCCCTCGAACCCCGGGATCGAGATCCTGGACGGGCCGATCGGCGAACCCATCGACGCGACGCTGCCCGAGGTCGTGGTGACCGGGCACGCCATCCGCCCGGCCACCCCGCCCAGCCCGGGTATCGCGACGTCCCCCGCGGGTGGCGGCGCCGGTGCCCAGGTCAGAGTGCACAGCCGGGGCAAGGTGTGGGAGGAGCGCGGGGGGAAGTGCTACCGCAACCAGTCCCCGACCGTCGAGGCCAAGTACAGCCGGGGGATCACCTACACGCTCTCCACCCAGACCAGCACCAACATCTCCGCGACGGCGCTCGGACAGCTCACCAACGAACTGAACACGCAGCTCAACACCACCGTCACCGAGACCTACAACTCCGAGCTCACCCTCAAGCCGGGTGAGTCCTGGGCCCTGTTCGTCGAGTACCAGACCAATGTCTACGCGATCACCACGCACGACTTCTGGGGCAACTACTCCACCGAGTTCGTCAATGTCACCGCGCCCACCGGCATCGTGACCGGCCGCGCCTGCTGAACCGGCGGGCCGACTCCCACCGGGGCGGGGCGGCGGTACGGCGGGGCTCAGCCTCCCGTACCGCCGCCCCGCCCTTCTCGTACCGCCACCGCCGCGCTGCCCAGCAGCATCTCCAGCGCCGTGGGGTACGCGCTGTCGTTCATCCGGGCCACCAGCAGCTCAGCGGTGGCCGCGATATGCGGGTGGGTCTCGGCCGGGAGCCGGGCGTAGGTGGAGCGCCAGACCGCCTCGTCGTCGGCGCGGGCCGCCTCCGGCAGGGCGAGGCTGGCGGCGTCCAGCGCCGCGAAGGCCAGCGCCTGGTCGACGAACGCCTGGTAGATCCGTACCACCTCCGGATCGGGCAGCCCGGTCGAGCGCAGTACGCCCAGGATGGCCTCGTCCCCGGCGATCTCGTTGGCCCGTCCGCTCACCCGGTTGGCGGTGAGCACCGCCGCCTCCGGATGGGCGAGGTAGGCCCGGTAGATCCGCAGCCCCACCTCGCGCAGGTCGGCCAGCCACTCCCCGGACGGCTCCCATCCCCGCAGCGCGCGTCCGACCAGCTCGTCCCCGATGGCCAGGGTCAGCTCGTCCATGCCCCGGAAGTAGCGGTAGAGGGTGCTCGGATCGGCGCCCAGTGCCGTGCCCAGCCGCCGCGCCGTCAGCCCCTCGCGGCCGTGCTCGTGCAGCATCCGCAGCGCCGTCTCGACGATCGTGCGCTCCGAGAGGACCGCGCCGCCCTTGGTCGGCCGGCGCCGCCGCCGCTCCGCCTCCGGCACCACCCGCTTGGCCATGCCCGACCCTCCGTCCACCCTTATGCCAACGCCATTGACCTTAACTCCACCCGGCGCCTTTCATGACGGAACCAGGGCTTCACCCTCCCCGGAGCCCGCTGCGAAAGGCACAGCACCATGCGGATCCTGCTCGTCGGCGCGGGCGGCGTGGGCACCGCGATCACCCGGATCGCGGCCCGGCGCTCCTTCTTCGACCACTTGGTCGTCAGCGACTACGACCTCGCCCGGGCCCAGGCGGCCGTGGCGGCGCTCGGGGCGGAGGAGACCCGGTTCAGCGCGCGGCGCATCGACGCCTCGGACCAGGCCGCGGTCACCGCGCTGCTGGCGGAGGAGCGGTGCGACGTCCTGCTCAACGCCACCGACCCGCGTTTCGTGATGCCGCTGTTCGAGGCGGCGCTGGCGGCGGGCGCGCACTATCTGGACATGGCCATGTCCCTGTCGTCCCCGCACCCGGAGCGGCCCTACGAGGAGTGCGGTACGAAGCTGGGCGACGGGCAGTTCGACCGGGCCGCCGCCTGGTCGGAGGCCGGCCGGCTGGCGCTGGTGGGGGTCGGTGTGGAGCCGGGCCTCTCCGATGTCTTCGCCCGCTACGCCGCCGAGGAGCTCTTCGACGAGATCGAGGAGATCGGCGTACGGGACGGCGCCAACCTCACCGTCGAGGGCTATGACTTCGCGCCCTCCTTCTCCATCTGGACCACCATCGAGGAATGCCTCAACCCGCCGGTCATCTGGGAGAAGGAGCGCGGCTGGTACACCACCGCCCCGTTCAGCGAGCCCGAGGTCTTCGACTTCCCCGAGGGCATCGGGCCCGTGGAGTGCGTGAACGTCGAGCACGAGGAGGTGCTGCTGATCCCGCGCTGGGTGGACGCGAAGCGGGTGACCTTCAAGTACGGGCTGGGGGACGAGTTCATCGAGACGCTGAAGACCCTGCACCGGCTGGGCCTGGACCGCACCGCCAAGGTCGCGGTCGGGGGAGTGGAGGTGGCACCCCGGGACGTGGTCGCCGCCTGTCTGCCCGACCCCGCCACGCTCGGCGACCGGATGCGCGGCAAGACCTGCGCCGGCACCTGGGTGAAGGGCGTGAAGGACGGCGCCCCGCGCGAGGTGTACCTGTACCACGTGGTCGACAACGAGTGGTCGATGGCCGAGTACGGCTCCCAGGCCGTGGTCTGGCAGACCGCGATCAACCCGGTGGTCGCCCTGGAGCTGGTGGCCGGCGGCGTCTGGAGCGGCGCCGGGGTGCTGGGCCCCGAGGCCTTCGACCCGCGCCCCTTCCTGGACCTGCTCAACGACTACGGCTCGCCGTGGGGGCTGCGCGAGCAGTGACGGCCGGACCGCGCGAGCAGTGCCGGCCGCTCGTCGGCGGGCGGCCGGCACCGGCGCGGCGCATCGTAGAAGAACCCCCGGCGCGCCGTGGCAGGACACCGAGACACCCCAGGTGAGGCAAGAGATGACCAAGGACCAGACCGAGGGCACCAACGGCCCGCCCCGGCTGAAGGCCGGTGCCATCGGGTTCACCGACGCGCTGGTCATCGGGCTGAACTCCACCTCACCCGCGTACTCCCTCGCCGCGGTCATCGGCCCGCTGGTGGTGCTGGTCGGGGTCTACGCGCCCGGGGTGATGCTCGCTTCCTTCGTACCGATGCTGCTGATCGCCTCCGCGTTCTACTACCTCAACAAGGTCGACCAGGACTGCGGCACCACCTTCTCCTGGGTGACCCGGGCGATGGGCCCGTGGGCGGGCTGGCTCGGCGGCTGGGCCGTGGCGATGACCGGGGTCCTGGTGGTCGGCTCGCTCGCGGATGTCGCCGTCACCTACGGGCTGCTCACCCTCGGCCTGGACGGGCTCGCCGACAACGAGGTGGTACGCCAGGGGCTGACCGTGGCGCTCATCGTGGCGATGACGGCGGTGTGCGTCATCGGCACCGAGGCGTCGGCCCGGGTGCAGGACGTGCTGATCCTCGCCCAGGTGGTCTGCCTGCTGGTCTTCGCCGCGGCCGCCCTCTACCAGGTGTCCGCCGGGACGGCGCCGTCCGGTTCGCTCACGCCCGAGGTCGACTGGCTGAACCCCTTCGGGGCCGGCGGGGCCGCCCTCACCGGCGGGCTGCTGCTGGGCGTCTTCATCTACTGGGGCTGGGAGTCGGCGGTCAACCTCACCGAGGAGGTCAAGGACTCCGCCAGCGCCCCGGGCAAGGCGGGCGTCTGGTCCACCATCGTGCTGCTGGTCACCTACCTCTCGGTGGGCACCGCCGTGGTGGCCTACGCCGGGACGGCCTTCCTCTCCGAGAACGCCGACGAGGAGGAGGCGGTCTTCGCCACGCTGGCCGACCAGGTCATGGGCGGCTGGGACTGGGTGGTGCTGCTCGCCATCTGCACCTCCGCGCTGGCCTCCACCCAGACCACGATCATCCCCGCCTCCCGGACCATCCTCTCCATGGCCCGGCGGCAGGCGCTGCCGAAGGGCCTGGCCCGTATCCACCCCCGCTTCCGCACCCCGGACACCAGCACCTGGTGGGTCGCGGTGGTGGCGGCCGGCTGGTACCTGGTGGTCAACCAGATCAGCGAGAACGCGCTCTTCGACTCCCTGACCGCGCTCTCCCTCCTCATCGCCTTCTACTACGCCCTCACCGGGCTGGCCTGCGCCGTCTACTACCGCCACCACCTCCTCAAGGACCTGCGCAGCTTCCTCTTCATCGGCCTGGGCCCACTCGTCGGCGCCGCCCTGCTGGCCTGGCTGCTGGTGGAGTCGATCGGCGACATGGCCGACCCGGCGAACTCCTACAGCGGCACCTCCTGGTTCGGCCTCGGCCCGCCCCTGGTGATCGCCCTCGGCATCGCCGCCACCGGTGTGGTGGTCATGGTCGTCCAGCGCCTGGTCTCGCCCGCCTACTGGTCGGAGCGCCCCGGCACCGCCCCGCCCGACGCCACCGCCCGCCCCGATGCCCCCGCCCGCCGGAACGGAGGCTGATCCATGTCCATCGTCCTCGGTTACGACGAGTCCGCCGGCGCCGCACGCGCCCTCACCGTGGCCATCGAGGAGGCCCTGGCCCACACCGAGCCCCTGGTCCTGGTCTACGGCGCCGCGGCCCCCGGCGGGGTGGGCGAGGAGTACCGCAGCCACCATGACGCCCTCCGCCAGGTGGGCCGCACCGCCCTGCGCCACGCCGCCGAGGCCGCCGAGGCGGCGGGCGTGCCCACCACGGTGGAGATCCTGGACGACAAACCCGCCACCGCCCTCCTCGCCGCCGCCGAACGCCACCGCGCCCGCCTCATCGTGGTCGGCAGCTGGGGCGAGAGCCCCATGCGCGGCGCCCTCCTCGGCTCCACCCCGCACAAGCTGCTGCACCTGTCGACGGTCCCGGTGCTCTGCGTGCCGACCGAAGGCTGACCCCGGGGGAGAGGGGGAGCTGTTGGCAGCGGTGACATCCTCGGCCGCGGTTCCGGCCGTCAGGCTCCGGGGACTGCCGCGGGGCCGCCGGCGGGGGCGGTGCTGGCGCGGATGACGAGCTGGGGCTCGACCGTCTCCGGGAGGGCCACCGCGTCCGGGGCGGCGATATGCCGCAGCAGGTGCGCGACGGCGAGTTCCCCGGTGCGGGTGAAGGGCTGGGCGACGGTGGTCAGCGGGGGGCTGCAGTAGGCCGCCAGCTCGATGTCGTCCACGCTGACCAGGGAGACGTCCTCGGGGACCCGCCGGCCCAGCTCGGCCAGGGCCCGGATCACGCCGAAGGCCATCTCGTCGCTGGCCACGAAGACCGCGGTGGCGTCGGGGATGCGGCCGAGGATGAGTCCGTTGCGGTATCCGGAGGCGGGCGACCAGTCGCCCTCCAGCGGGGGCGGTACGGGCCGGCCGGCCTCCTCCAGCGTCGCGCGCCAGCCGTCGCAGCGGCTGCCGGCCTCCAGCCACCGCTCGGGCCCGGCGATATGCCAGACGGTCTCATGGCCCAGGTCGAGCAGATGCCGGGTGGCCAGCCGGGCGGCGAGCGTCTGGTCGACGGCGACGACCTCGGTGGTGTCCGTGCGGGAGCCGTCGATGGTGATCGTGGGGACCGCGCGGGTCAGCTGCTCGATGCGCGGGCTGGTGTGGACCAGCGGTACGGAGAGGATGACGCCCTCCACGCCCTGGTCGGCCAGCCGGGACAGCGCGGCCTCGATGGCGGAGGTGTCCAGGGAGGTGGTGGTGGCGGTGCTCACCGCGTACCCGGCCGCCTGGGCCGCGTGCTCGATGCCGGAGGTGACCGCGGCGCGGGAGTAGAAGGTGGTCTGGAGGGTGACCACGCCGATGGTGCGGCTGCGGCCCGAGGACAGCATCCGCGCCGCGTTGTTGCGGCGGTAGCCGAGCTGCTCCACCGCGGCCAGCACCTTGGCGCGGGTGCGCTCCTGCACATGGGGGTGGCCCGAGAGCACCCGCGACACCGTCTGCGCCGACACTCCGGCCGTACGGGCCACATCCGCCATCCCCGGCGGCCGTGCCCCGGCCTGGGCACCCTTCTTCCCCATGACGCCCCTCTCCCGGCCCGCGATCCATGCATGATACCGGCGTTCATCACCGCGCCGAAGAAGCGGACTTTCGGCGAAACAAGCCCTTCACAGCTCTTGGCATCGATAACAACGGCTGCCATAGTCGCAGTCATCGAAGCGCGCCGGCCGCTGTCCCCGGCGGCGCCCCATCTCTCCCCGCGGTCCCTTCGGAGCTGCCAGCTCGGCCTGCCGCGGTGCTCAGGAGGAACCGTGAACCTGACCAATGCGCGCAGAATGGGCGCATGCGGCGTGCTGGTACTCGCTCTCGCCGCCGCCGGATGCTCCCCGTCGACGGAGGGCAAGCCGGCTGCGAACGGCAAGGCATCGATCACATTCTGGGGCTGGGCCCCCGGGTACGCGGATGCCGTGAAGGCCTTCAACGCCTCTCACCCGGACACCGAGGTCACGTACCAGGCGGTGCAGCCGGGCGCCAAGGGCGGCTACCAGAAGATGCTGAACGCGGTAAAGGCGGGCAACGCGCCCTGTCTGGCGCAGGTGGGCTACGAGACGCTGCCCAGCTTCGCCGCCCAGGGCGCCCTGGAGAACGTCGCCGAGCACGCCGCCGCGTCGAAGGACGACTTCCAGGAGGCGGCCTGGAAGTCGGTCACCCTGGGCGACCAGGTCTTCGGCGCCCCGGTGGACACCGGCCCGATGGCGCTCTTCTACAACAAGAAGGTCTTCGACTCCCTGAAGCTCCAGCCCCCGGCCACCTGGGCCGAGTACCGCACCGCGGCCGAGAGGATCCACGCCTCGGACCCCGACCGGTACATCTCCTCCCCGTATCTCAACTACGACTACGCGGGTCTGGCCTGGCAGACGGACGCCACGTGGTTCGGCGTCCAGGGTGACTCCTGGAAGGTCAGCATGGCCTCCGCGGAGAACCGGAAGGTCGCCGACTACTGGCAGGGCCTGGCCGACGACAAGCTGATCAGCGGCGCCCCGATGTACGACCAGGCCTGGTACACCGGCCTGGGCAACGGGAACATCGCCACCGTGGTCGGCGCGGTCTGGCAGGCCGGGGTCATCAAGGGCGGCGCCAAGGACGGCGCCGGGCAGTGGGCGGTGGCCCCGATGCCCCAGTGGGACGCCTCCGCCCCCCGGGTGGGCAACGCCGGCGGCTCGGCCACCGCCGTACTGAAGGGCTGCGGCGACACCAGGGCCGCCTGGGAGTTCGCCCACTGGCTCTCCACTGACCCCGGCACCTACGGCGCCCTGGTGGACAAGGCCGCGCTCTACCCGGCCGCCAAGAAGCTGCTCGACCTGCCCCAACTGCGCCGGAGTGACCCGTACTTCGGCGGCCAGAACATCTACCCGGTGTTCGCCGACGCCGCGCCCAAGGTCGGCACCGAGTGGACCTGGGGGCCGCTGATGACCAAGACGGCAGCCGATCTCGACGACGGCCTGGGCAAGGCCTGGTCCGGCACGTCCACCATCGGCGCCGCTCTGCGCACCGCCCAGGACCAGACCCTGGCGGAGATGAGGAAGCAGGGGCTGCGGACCGCCGAGTAGCCCCCCGGCCGGTGCGCTGCCGGACGCGCCCCCTGACCCCGTCCGGCAGCGCACCCCTCCACCCCCACGCCTCCGGCCCCCCGGCAGCGCACCCCCCCACCCCCACGCCTCCGCCCCCCCGGCAGCGCACCCCCCCACCCCTCGCCCCCTCCCCGCGCCACCACGAAGGAATCCGCACGTGTCCCATGCCAGCCCCCGCGCGCAGCTCCGGGCCCGCCCCCCGGAAGAGCCGCCACCCACCCGCCCGCCAGGGCCCGCCGCACCGGCGAAGGCACCGGCGCGGGCGCCCCGCCGAAAGGCGCGGACGCCCCTGCTCTTCTGCGCGCCGTTCCTGCTGCTCTTCGCGGGCATGTATCTGGCGCCGATCGTCTACGCGGCGGTCAGCAGCCTGTACGCGGTGCGCCGCTCCGGACTCGGACTCACCGCCCCGACCCGGGTGTTCGACCCGCTGGCCAACTACGTACGGGCCTTCCAGGACGGCGCCTTCACCGGCTCCCTCGGCCGGGTCGCGGTCTTCGGCCTGGTGCAGGTGCCCGTCATGCTCGGCCTGGCCCTCGGGCTGGCCCTGCTCATCGACGCCAAGTCGGCGCGCGGCAAGGGCTTCTTCCGGCTGTCGAGCTTCGTGCCGTACGCCATCCCCGGGGTGAGCGCGGCGCTGATCTGGTCGTTCATGTACTCGACCCAGTCCAGCCCGGTGAACCGGCTGCTGGCCCCGCTCGGGTTCACCGTCCCGTTCTTCGACGAGGACCTGGTGCTCTGGTCGGTGGCCAACATCGTCACCTGGAGCTGGGCCGGCTACAACATGATCATCATCTACGCGGCCCTGCAGTCCATCCCGGCCGAGGTGCTGGAGGCCGCGAAGATGGACGGGGCCTCGGCGCTGCGGATCGCCTGGAGCATCAAGATCCCGGCGGTGCGCGGGGCGCTGGTGCTGACCGCCGTGTTCTCGGTCATCGGCTCGGCCCAGCTGTTCAACGAGCCCGCCGTACTGCAACCCGTCTCCGCCGGGGCCATCCCCTCCACGTACACCCCGATCATGTCCGCCCAGAGCGCCGTGGCGGCCGGCAACTACCCCTACGCGGCGGCTCAGTCGGTGGTGCTCGCCCTGCTGGTCGGTGCCGTCTCCTTCGCCTTCTTCAAGCTCACCAGCCGGGGAGACTCCGCATGAGCGCCATCGAGACCGCAGGGCTCACCCGGCCGGAGGCCGCCGGGTCCGCGCCGAACGGGCCGCGCCACCGGGCCGGGGGCGGGTCCGCACCGCGTACGCACCGGCTCCCGCCCTCCGCCCGCCGGGAGACGACCTTCACCAGCCGGGCCACCGTGACCGCGCTGCTGGGGCTCTCGGCCTGCTACTTCCTGTTCCCGCTGTGGTGGCTGCTGGTGTCGGCGACCAAGCCGTTCGGCGAGCAGTTCAGCGGCAGCGGCCTCTGGTTCGACGGTTTCGACCTCTTCGGCAACATCGCCCGGCTCGGCGCCCAGGACGGCGGGATCTTCTGGCGCTGGATGCTCAACAGCCTGCTCTACTGCGGCACCGGGGCGCTGCTGGGTACGGCGTTCTCCGCGCTCGCCGGGTACGCGTTGGCCACGTTCGACTTCCCCGGCCGGGGCGCCGTCTTCGGGCTGGTGCTGGCCGCCGTACTGGTGCCGAAGGTGCTGTTCACCCTGCCGCTGTATCTGATGTTCTCCGGCGCCGGGCTCATCGACAACCCGCTGGCGGTGCTGCTGCCCAGCGCGGTGAGCCCGTTCGGGGTCTATCTGGCCCGGGTGTTCGCCGCCCAGTCCATCCCCGAAGAGGTGCTGGAGGCCGGCCGGCTGGACGGCGCGGGCGAACTGCGGATCTTCCGCTCCCTCGGGGTGCGGATGATGCTGCCCGCCCTGGTCACCATCTTCCTCTTCCAGTTCGTGGAGATCTGGAACAACTACCTGCTGCCCGCGATGGTCCTCGGCGACGACCGGCTGCAACCCGTCACCGTCGGCCTGGTCGGCTGGAACGCCAGCCATGTCGCGGTGCCGCCGCCGCTGGTCGTCATCGGCTCACTGGTGTCGATCGTGCCGCTGCTGATCGCCTTCCTCGCCCTCCAGCGCTTCTGGCGCGCGGGCATGACCGCCGGAGCCGTCAAATGACCATCCAGGCCGACCCGTCCACGCCCACCCGGCTCGCGCCCGGCGGTGAGCCGCCCGCGTCCGGCGGTGATGAGCCGCCCGCGCTCACCCACACCGGCCGCACCCTGCTGCGCCACGGCCGGCCGCACCGGGTGCTCTCCGGCTCGCTGCACTACTTCCGGGTCCACCCCGGGCAGTGGGCGGACCGCCTGGAGCGGCTGGCCGCCCTCGGACTGAACACCGTCGACACCTATGTCCCCTGGAACTTCCACGAACGCGCCCCCGGGCAGGCCCGCTTCGACGGCTGGCGCGACCTGGAGCGGTTCGCCCGGCTGGCCCAGCGGGCGGGGCTGGACCTGATCGTCCGCCCCGGCCCGTACATCTGCGCCGAGTGGGACAACGGCGGGCTGCCCGCCTGGCTGACCGGCACCCCCGGGATGCGGCTGCGCACCTCCCACCCGCCCTTTCTGGACGCGGTCGGCCGCTGGTTCGACGCCCTGATCCCCCGTATCGCCGCGTTGCAGACGGCCCGCGGCGGCCCGGTGGTGGCGGTGCAGATCGAGAACGAGTACGGCAGCCACGGCGACGACGCCGGCTATCTGCGCTGGGTACGCGACGCCCTCACCACCCGCGGGATCACCGAACTGCTCTACACCGCCGACGGGCCCACCGACCTCATGCTCGACGGCGGCACCGTCCCCGGCCACCTGGCGGCCGCCACCTTCGGCTCCCGCCCCGAGCAGGCCGCCGCGCTGCTGCGCGCCCGCCGGCCGGAAGAGCCCTTCTTCTGCGCGGAGTTCTGGAACGGCTGGTTCGACCACTGGGGCGAGAAGCACCATGTACGCGGCGCCACCGACGTCGCCCGGACCGTCGGCCGCATCCTGGACGCGGACGGCTCGGTGAGCCTCTATATGGCGCACGGCGGCACCAACTTCGGCCTGTGGGCCGGCGCCAACCACGACGGGGACCGGCTCCAGCCCACCGTCACCAGCTACGACTCCGACGCCCCCGTCGCCGAACACGGCGCCCTCACCGCCAAGTTCCACGCCATCCGGGAACGGCTCCTCGACCCCGCCGCCCCGCCCCGCCCACTGCCCGCCCATCCGCCCCTGCTGCCACCCCGCACCCTCCCGGTGACCCCCGGCGCGCCGCTCCTGGACGCCCTGCGGACGACCGCGGAGCCGGTGACGGCCCCCCTGCCGCTCAGCTTCGAGGAGTTGGGCCAGGCCTCCGGGCTGATGCTCTACACCGCCCATCCGCTGCTGCCCACCGGCGAGCACCAGCTGACCGTCACCGGGCTGCACGACCGGGCGCAGGTCTTCGTCGACGGCGCCCCCGTCGCCGTACTCGACCGGGAGACCGCCTCCTGCCCGGTGACCGGGACGGGGGAGCGGGTGCGGCTGGACCTGCTGGTGGAGAACCAGGGCCGGATCAACTACGGGCCGCTGCTCGGCCAGGGCAAGGGCATCCTCGGCGGAGTACGCGTCGAGCGGCGGCTGGTGCACGGCTGGGAGATGCGGCGGCTCCCGCTGGACGAGTGGACCCCCGGGCAGCTGGAGCGCGCCGTCTCCCTCGCCCCGCCCGGTGGCCCGGCCGGCTTCGCCACCGCCCGTCTCACCGTGGACCGGCCCGCCGACACCTTCCTCGCCCTGCCCGGCTTCGCCAAGGGCTTCTGCTGGGTCAACGGCGAACTGCTGGGCCGCTACTGGGAGATCGGCCCGCAGACCACCCTCTATCTACCCCACCCCTTCCTCCGGCCCGGCGAGAACACCCTCACCGTGCTGGAGCTGGAACGCCTCGGTGACCACATAGCCCTGCGCGAGCACCCCGCCCTCGGACCCACCGAGGAGTACATCGAGACCTTCGACTGAGCCCCCGGGCGATCCCACGCCCCTCGGACGCCCGGCGAACCCGACGGCCGCCCAACCCCAGGCGGCCGGAGACCCCCACGAAGGAGCAGCAGTGTCCGTCCCACGCACACGCATCCATACCCGCAGAAGGATCACGGGCGGGCTGGTCGCGGCCGCGCTCGTCGCGGTCGGCAGCGCCGCGCTCACCACCCCACCCGCCGCCACCGCCGCCGCACCCACCTACACCGTCAGCGTCGGCGCCAAGGGCCCCTGGAACCGCCCCGACGACACCCCCGCCGCCCCGTACATCGACAAGGACGGCACCTTCTACTACCAGCAGGCCCACGCCCTCTACGGAGCGAACGACGGCCGCTCCTGGTCCTTCTACTCCGGCCCCGACTTCGACAACACCACCAAGCACGCGATCAGCAACGCGGTCAACCCGGCCAACGCCAACGACAAGAACAACGACACCACCTGGCGCTGCAACAACAGCGTCACCGGGGTGAAGTCGACCAACGCTCCCTCGGGCTCCGGCTACGCCCACCGCAACTACTGCGACCCGGCCGGCGGCACCTGGGTGGACCCTGACACCGGCCACTGGTACACCCTGATCCACAACGAGTTCACCCCCCAGCCCTTCGGCGACGGCCTCCACTACGACGGCATCGACTACGCCGTCTCCACCGACCAGGGCAGGACGTGGACCATCAAGGACCACGTCATCACCTCCCCGTACAGCACCAAGCGGGGCGACAACGCGGCCTTCCCGCAGAAGACCTACCACTACGGCGACGGCGACCCCCGCCTCTTCGCCGACACCGCCTCCGGCTACTTCTACGCCTTCTACGGCTCCCGGATCGTGGACAAGAACGGCGGCTGGAAGGCGTTCCACGCCCATGTCGCGCGCTCGCCCATCTCCGCCAAGATGGCGCCCAACTCCTGGCAGAAGTGGTACGACGGCGCCTGGTCCCAGCCCGGCACCGGCGGCAAGGAGAGCAACATGGTGCCGGTGGACTCCGCCAGCAACGGCACCGGCTACACCCCCGCCAACAAGGAGTACGACCCGGCTGCCACCGGCACCACCGCCGAGCAGGTCGCGGCCGGCAAGACGCCCCCCACCTCACCCCTGTTCGTCATGGACATCACCTTCAACGCCCACCTCGGCCTCTACATCGGCCAGCCCCAGGCGGTGGACCAGTCCGGCAACGCGCCCCAGCAGCTCTACGCCACCGACAACCTCGCCACCCAGAAGTGGAAGCTGATCGGCGACACCGGCGGCTACACCAACGCCTCCTGGTACCGCTGGTTCCTGGACAGCGCCAGCAAGACCAGCTCCGCCATCGTCGGCCGCGACTTCCGCTCCTACTGCTCCTTCGGCTGCTCGAACGGGGCCTCCGCCGAGTACCTCAACCTCTCCATCGACACCAGCGCCCCCGCCGCACCGGTCGACACCACCCGCACCTACCGGATCGCCGGCGCCGGCAACCGGGTCCTCGCCCAGGTCTCCGGCGGCTCCGCCACCACCTCCCAGACCGCAGGCGGCGCCCACCCGGACGTCTGGACCTTCAGCCCCAACGGCGACGGCTCCTACCGCGTCGCCAACACCGCCACCGGCCATCTGCTGGGCGTCGGCACCACGCCCGCCCAGCGCGCCTGGGGCACCAAGCCCACCGCCACCCCCGCCGGGACCGGCGGCCCCACCGTCGGTCAGCAGTGGTGGGTGATCCGCAACGCCTCCGGCGGCACCTACCGCCTGGTCAACCGCCACAGCGGCCTGGTCATCGGGATATCGGCGGACTCCTCCCGGCTCGCCGAGACCACCCCGGCCCGCTTCTGGACCGGCTCCGGCACCGTCGGCGGCTCCCGCACCGCGGCCGAGCAGACCCTCACCCTCACCGCGGTCGGCACCGCTCCCACCAACCTCAACGGCGTCCGCACCCTCACCGCCGGCGGCAAGGCCCTGGACAACCCGGGCCACAGCACCACCCCCGGCACCCAGCTGACCACCTACACCGCCAACGGCGGCGCCAACCAGCAGTGGCGCTTCACCCAGCAGGCCGGCGGCTCCTACGAGGTCGTCAACGCCGAGTCCGGTCTCTGCGCCGACGTCAGCGACGGCTCCACCACCGCCGGGGCCAAGGTCGTCCAGTGGACCTGCAACGGCGGCGCCAACCAGCGCTGGAACGCCACCCGCCGCCCCGACGGCACCTACACCCTGACCTCCGTCAAGAGCGGTCTGGCCCTCACCACCGCCTCCACCGCCGACGGCGCCCCGGTCACCCAGCACCCCGACACCGGCACCACCCTCCAGAGGTGGACCGTCACCTGACCCCGTGGACCACGCTGCGCCGGCCCCCACCCGGGGACCGGCGCGGCCCGGCCGCCCACCACCGGGCTCAGCACTCGATGATGTTCACCGCCAGCCCGCCGCGGGCCGTCTCCTTGTACTTCACGCTCATATCGGCGCCGGTGTCCTTCATGGTCTTGATGACCTTGTCCAGGGAGACCTTGTGGCTGCCGTCGCCGCGCAGCGCCATCCGGGCCGCGGTGACGGCCTTGACGGCGGCCATGCCGTTGCGCTCGATGCAGGGGATCTGGACCAGGCCGCCGACCGGGTCGCAGGTCAGGCCCAGGTTGTGCTCCATGCCGATCTCGGCGGCGTTCTCCACCTGCTCGGGGGAGCCGCCCATCACCTCGGCGAGCGCGCCCGCGGCCATCGAGCAGGCGGAGCCGACCTCGCCCTGGCAGCCGACCTCGGCGCCGGAGATGGAGGCGTTCTCCTTGAAGAGCATGCCGATGGCGCCGGCGGCCAGCAGGAAGCGGACCACGCCCTCGTCGTCGGCGCCGGGCACGAAGTTCACGTAGTAGTGCAGGACCGCCGGGATGATGCCGGCCGCGCCGTTCGTCGGGGCGGTCACCACCCGGCCGCCGGCCGCGTTCTCCTCGTTGACCGCCATCGCGTAGAGGGTGATCCACTCCATGGACAGCGCCAGCGGGTCGCCCTCGGAGCGCAGCTTGCGGGCGGTGTGCCCGGCCCGGCGGCGCACCTTCAGCCCGCCCGGCAGGATGCCCTCCTGGGACAGGCCGCGCTCCACGCAGGACTGCATCACCCGCCAGATCTCCAGCAGACCGGCGCGGATCTCCTCCTCGGTCCGCCAGGCCTTCTCGTTCTCCAGCATCAGCGCGGAGATGGACAGGCCGGTCTCCCGGGTGAGCCGCAGCAGCTCGTCGCCGGTGCGGAAGGGGTGCCGGAGGGCGGTGTCGTCGGGGACGATCGGGTTCTCGCCGGCGACCGCGTCCTCGTCCACCACGAAGCCGCCGCCGACCGAGTAGTAGGTCTTCTCCAGCAGGGTGGCCCCGGAGGCGTCGAAGGCGACGACCGTCATGCCGTTGGCGTGGTACGGCAGCGCCTTGCGGCGGTGCAGTATCAGGTCCTCGTCGAAGTCGAAACCGATCTCGTGGGCGCCGAGCAGGTTGAGCCGCCCGGCCTCCTTGATCGCCTCCACTCGCGCGTCCGCGCTCTCCACGTCCACGGTGCGCGGGGAGTCGCCCTCCAGCCCGAGCAGCACCGCCTTGGGGGTGCCGTGCCCGTGGCCGGTGGCGCCGAGCGAGCCGAACAGCTCGGCGCGGACCTTGGCGGTGTGGGCGAGCAGCCCCTCGTTCTTCAGGCGCCGGGCGAACATCCGGGCCGCCCGCATGGGGCCGACCGTGTGGGAGCTGGACGGGCCGATGCCGATCGAGAACAGGTCGAAGACCGAGATGGCCACGGAAGTCTCCTTGGTGGGTAGACGTCGCTGTCTGCCGGGGTGGTGCAGGGACAAGCGGGGGATGGAAGAGCTGCGGGGCCGGCCCCGGGCGGTCCGGGGGCAAGCCACGGGGCACCGCACTCACTCTTCAGTGTGCGCGGTGCCCCGCGAATCAGTCTGTGTGCTACGTAACCTTCACGACAATCGGCAAAAGTTACGTATACCTAGCAAAGGCTACAGGCTGGGGTACAGCGGGTGCTTCGCGGCGAGCGCGGAGACCCGGGCCTTCAGTGCCTCGGCGTCGTACGCCGGCTTCAGCGCCTCGGCGATCACGTCCGCGACCTCGGCGAAGTCCTCCGTGGTGAAGCCGCGGGTGGCCAGCGCCGGGGTGCCGATCCGCAGGCCCGAGGTGACCATCGGGGGGCGCGGGTCGTTCGGGACCGCGTTGCGGTTGACCGTGATCCCGATCTCGTGCAGCCGGTCCTCGGCCTGCTGGCCGTCCAGCTCGCTGGAGCGCAGGTCCACCAGGACCAGGTGGACGTCGGTGCCACCGGACAGCACGGAGACGCCGTGCTGGGTGACGTCGTCCTTGACCAGGCGCTCGGCCAGGATCCGGGCGCCGTCCAGGGTGCGCTGCTGGCGCTCCTTGAAGTCGTCCGAGGCGGCGATCTTGAAGGAGACCGCCTTGGCGGCGACCACATGCTCCAGCGGGCCGCCCTGCTGACCGGGGAAGACCGCGGAGTTGATCTTCTTGGCCAGCTCGGCGGTGGAGAGGATCACGCCACCGCGCGGGCCGCCGAGGGTCTTGTGGGTCGTGGTGGTGACCACATGGGCGTGCGGCACCGGGTTGGGGTGCAGCCCCGCCGCGACCAGGCCCGCGAAGTGGGCCATGTCGACCATCAGATAGGCGCCGACCTCGTCCGCGATCCGGCGGAAGGCGGCGAAGTCCAGCTGGCGCGGGTACGCGGACCAGCCGGCCACGATCAGCTTCGGCTTGGACTCCTTGGCCAGCTTCTCGACCTCGGCCATGTCGACCTGGCCGGTGGCGTCGTCCACGTGGTAGGCGACCACGTTGTAGAGCTTGCCGGAGAAGTTGATCTTCATGCCGTGGGTCAGGTGACCGCCGTGGGCCAGGTTCAGGCCCATGATCGTGTCGCCCGGCTTGAGCAGCGCGAACATCGCGGCGGCGTTGGCCTGGGCACCGGAGTGCGGCTGCACGTTGGCGTGCTCGGCGCCGAACAGGGCCTTGATCCGGTCGATGGCGATCTGCTCGACCACGTCGACGTGCTCGCAGCCGCCGTAGTAGCGGCGGCCCGGGTAGCCCTCGGCGTACTTGTTGGTGAGGACCGAGCCCTGGGCCTCCATGACCGCGACCGGAGCGAAGTTCTCCGAGGCGATCATCTCCAGGGTGGACTGCTGGCGGTGCAGCTCGGCGTCGACGGCGGCGGCGACGTCCGGGTCCAGCTCATGCAGGGGGGTGTTCAGAAGCGACATCGATCTGGCTCCTCAGGCGCCGGAGAACTGGGCGTACTCGTCCGCGGAGAGCAGGTCCTTCGGCTCCTCGCTGACACGTACCTTGAACAGCCAGCCGCCCTCGAACGGCGCGGTGTTCACCAGGGACGGGTCGTCCACCACGTCCTGGTTGGACTCGACGACCTCACCGCTCACCGGCGAGTACAGGTCGCTGACGGACTTGGTCGACTCCAGCTCGCCGCAGGTCTCGCCCGCGGTCACCGTGTCGCCGACCTCCGGGAGCTGGGCGTACACCACATCGCCGAGCGCGTTCGCCGCGAACTCGGTGATGCCGACCGTCGACACGCCGTCCTCGGCGGGCGACAGCCACTCGTGCTCCTTGCTGAAGCGCAGCTGCTGGGGGTTGCTCATGACCTGGATTCTCCTGTACGCGGGGGAGTGGTGGTGAACGGGGGAGCGGTGGCGCGGGCGTGCCTCACCCGTGCTACGGGGCCGGATGCGGCCGTACGGGTACGGGCTGACCCTTCCGTACGGCTACGGGCTACCGGCTACGCGGTCACTTCTGCCGCTTGTAGAACGGCAGCGCGACGACCTCGTACGGCTCATGGGTACCGCGGATGTCGACGCCGACGCCCGCGGTGCCCGGCTCGGCGTGCGCCGCGTCCAGGTAGGCCATGGCGATCGGCTTGCCGAGGGTGGGGGAGGGGGCGCCGGAGGTGACCTCGCCGACCACCTCGCCGCCGGCCACCACGGACATCCCGGCGCGCGGCACCCGGCGGCCCTCGGCGACCAGCCCGACCAGCTTGCGCGGCGGCTTGGCGGCGGCGCGCTCGGCGGCCGCCTCCAGCGCGGCCCGCCCGACGAAGTCGCCCTCCTTCTCGAACTTGACCACCCGGCCGAGCCCCGCGTCGAACGGGGTCAGCGCGGTGGTCAGCTCGTGCCCGTACAGCGGCATGCCCGCCTCCAGGCGCAGGGTGTCCCGGCAGGACAGCCCGCACGGGATCAGCCCGGCCTCCGCGCCCGCCTCGGTCAGCGCGGTCCACAGGGTCTCGGCGTGCTCGGGGGCGGAGAACAGCTCGAAGCCGTCCTCGCCGGTGTAGCCGGTACGGGCGATCAGCGCCGGCACCCCGGCGACGGTGCCGGGCAGCCCCGCGTAGTACTTCAGCCCGTCCAGGTCGGCGTCGGTCACCGAGGCGAGGATGCCGGGGGAGGCCGGGCCCTGCACCGCGATCAGCGCGTAGGCGTCCCGGTCGTCGCGCACCTCGGCGTCGAAGCCGGCCGCCCGCGCGCTCAGCGCGTCCAGCACGGTCTGGGCGTTGGAGGCGTTGGCGACGACCATGTACCGCCGCTCCTCCAGCCGGTAGACGATCAGGTCGTCCAGGATGCCGCCGTCCTCCTGGCAGATCATGGTGTAGCGGGCGCGGCCCACGGCGACCGAGGAGATGTTGCCGACCAGCGAGAAGTCCAGCAGCGCGGCGGCCTGCGGCCCGGTGACGGTGATCTCGCCCATGTGGGACAGGTCGAACAGCCCGGCCCGGCTGCGGACGGCCTGGTGCTCGTCCCGCTCGCTGCCGTAGCGCAGCGGCATGTCCCAGCCGGCGAAGTCGGTCATGGTCGCGCCCAGCGCGCGGTGCACGGCGTCGAGGGCGGTCGTACGGGGGGCGGTGCTCATCGGATGTGGCTCCCAGGTCCGGGGCATGCTGGCGAGGACGATCCTCCCCATCTGTCATCGGAACCTGAGAGGTTCGCCGCGACCACGGCGGGTCGGGGCTTGCACCTTGGGTGGAGCCGGCGGAGCGGCTCGCTTTTCAGATCTGCCTCATCGCGTGCGGTACGGGGCCTGAGAGATTCAAGGGAGGGACTTGCTCCTTCGGCGCCCGGGGCGTGCGGTGTACCTCTCGGTACGGCCCCGGAACTCTCCCGCGCGGATTCGAGCGGCCGGTATGCGGTTGTCAGCACGGTCGAGCGGTCGAGCTGTCCAACTGTGCGCGTGGCGGGCACATCATCGCACGAGCACTGCCATCGGAAAAGGTCCGGATTGCCGGGGCCTCAGCGTGGGGATGGTCATATCACTTGTGCCTTATTACCGATTCTTTACACTTCAGGGGCAAAGCTCGGAACACGGCGAGCCCCTGGCGTGAGACAGCTCGGGAAGCTGGGCCCGACGGGGCCCGTTGGACGGGGGAGTGAGCGATGAGGACGCAGCGCACCGAGGCGTACGCGACGGGCGCGGGCCCGGCCGGCGCGGCCGGCACCGGGTCCGGCGGCGCCGTGCGGCCCCGGCTGCCCGCCCGCGCCCGGGCCACCGCCGCGGATCCGGCCGCCCGCCCCGCCCTGCCCACCGTGCGCGATCTGCGCGAGCGCTCCGGCCGCGGCCCGCGCGCCCTCACCTTCGCCCCCGGTGACCTGGTCGTCGTCTCCGGACTGCCCGGCAGCGGCAAGTCCACCCTGATCGCCCGCGCCGCCCAGGGCCGCGGCATCGACTCCCAGGACGCCCGCGAGCGCTGGGAGCACCGGATGCCCGCCGCCCTGCCGTATGCGGTCTACCGCCCGCTCGCCCGGCTCGCCCACTACGCCGGGCTGCGCCGGGCGCTGCGCTCCGGCGAGCCGGTGGTGGTCCATGACTGCGGCACCCAGGCCTGGGTGCGCCGCTGGCTGGCCCGGGAGGCCGCCAGACGCGGCCGCCGGCTGCATCTGCTGCTCCTGGACGTCACCCCGCGCACCGCCCGCCAGGGCCAGCGCGACCGGGGCCGGGGCGTCTCCGGCTACGCCTTCGCCCGCCACCGCCGGGCCGTCGGCCGGCTGGTCGGCGACGCCGAGCGCGGCATCCTCCCGGCCGGCTGCGGCTCCGCGATCCTGCTGGACCGCCCCGCCGCCTCCGCCCTGCGCCGGATCGCCTTCGACGGCTGACGGGCCCCGCTCGCCCGGGTAGGCAGCCCCTTCCCGCCCGGGCTGACAGCCCTCGCCCGCCCCGCGTTAGGGTGCAGCCACCGGTGACCCGACCGGGGCGGAGGCGCGCGCGGCGCGGGGAAGGACAAGGGCAGCAGTGGACACCGCATGGCCGGCCAACGAGCTGGAGGAGGCGCTCGCCGCCTCGCTCGGCACGCCCGAGGCGGGGGCCCGCCTGATCGAGGTGCTGGGCCGCAGCCAGGTCTGGGTGCCGCTGCCGGGCGGCGGCGGCCCCGACAGCCGCGATCTCGACCTGCCCACCCTGGAGCTGGACGGCCAGGCCTACGTCCCGGTCTTCAGCTCCGCCGAGCAGTTCCAGCGCTGCGCCGGCCCCCGCCTCCCGCACGCCGTGGCGCCCGCCGTGGAGTTCGCCCGGGGGCTGCCCCCGCAGGTCGGCATCGCCGTCAACCCGGGCGGCGCCGTCGGCGTACCGCTGCCGCCCCCGGCCGTCGCCGAGCTGTGCCGCATCGGGCACACCCCGCTGGACGGGCCCGCCTCCGGCGGCCGGGTGCGGCTCTTCGAGCCCGACTGGCAGGACGACCCGGTGGACTTCCTGGCCGCCGCGGCCGCCGAGTTCGACGCCGCCGGCACCGTGCTCACCGCCCGCCGCTGCCTGGCCAGCGTCGAGGGCGGCGACCCGGTGCTCTTCATCGGCGTCCAGCTCTCCTCCTGGGAGGGCCCCGAGCGCACCGCCCCGATGGACGCCCTGGGCCGGGCGCTCGGCCGCGTCCCGGTGCGCTGGCCGGTCAACCTGGTCCTGCTCGACGTGGCCCAGGACCCGGTCGGGGACTGGATGCTGGAGCGGGTCCGCCCCTTCCACCAGCGCGGACCGGCCTGACCGCGCCCGTCGCACATAAGCTTGCCGGGTGGGCCGGGTGGCCCGTAGAGGGGCGGGAGAACGAGTGAGCGGGTCAGGCACCGCGGCGACCGGTGGGGTCGAGGAGCTGCTCGGACGGGTCGTGCCCGGCCGGTACGACGCCTACGAGGCGCTGCTGCACGCCCTCGCCGACGGCCGGCTGTGGATGCTGCTGTGGCAGGGCCGCCCCGGCTCCTCGGACGCCCAGTACGGGAACATGGAGGTCGACGGCCACGGCTACGCCCCGTGCGCCACCTCCGAGCGGGAGCTCGCCGCCTCCGGCTGGGACCGCGCCCACGAGGTGGTCACCGGGCGGGACATCGCCCGCGCCCTGTACGCCGAGCGCTGGGGCCTCTGGCTCAACCCGCACGCCCCCGGCGGCGGTGTCGGCGTCCCCTGGCCCGACCTGCGCCGGATCGCCGCCGGCCTGGACCGGATGCCCGCCGGACCGCTGCGGCTCTCCGAACCCACCATCGCCCTGCCGCAGTTCTACGCGCTGCTCGCACAGAACGCCCACCGCACCCCGGCCGTCCGCTCGCTGCGCCGCGCCTGGGTGCAGCCCGCCGCCGGCACCCCGTACCTGGTCATCGGCCTCGACCTGTACGACTCCGGCCAGGGCGCGGTGGACGCGGTGCGGGCCATCATGAGCCAGTCGGTGGCCGCCGTCCCGGACGGGCTGCCGGTCTCCACGGTCGCCATGTCCGACTCGTACGACCCGGTGGCGCTCTGGCTGCGCGCCCACGCCCGCCCCTTCTACGACCGCGAGGCCCACGCCACCGCCCCGGTCGTCCCCCACACCGGCTACGGCTACCCGCCCCGTACGCTCTGAGCTTTCTGACGCCGATTCAGGCGGCGGGTGCACCGCACGCGCCGAAACCGCATCCTCCCGGACGACCGACACCCATGCCGGTCAGTCGATCCAGTCGATCCAGTCGATCCAGTCGGTCCAGTCGACCCGGTCATCCGAGAGGGCACCCATGTCTTTCCCGCCTCCCCGTCCGTCCCGCCGCGCCCGCCGCACCGCCTCCGGTCTCGCCACCGCCCTGCTCGCCCTGGCCGGCCCCCTGGCGCTCCCGGCCGCCCCCGCCGTCGCCGCCGCCCCGGTCAAGGCCGGGCCGATCAGCACGGTGACCTACCCCGCGGCCGACCAGGGCGCCGCCCTCCGCTACTGGACGCCCGAGCGCATGAAGAAGGTCGGCGGCACCGTCGACCTGGGACCGAGCGGGCCGCTCGGCAAGCCCTGGACCGGCAAGGCCGTCCCCAGCGTCGGCCGGCTCTTCTTCGTCAACCACAAGGGCCAGGACACCTGGTGCACGGCCACCTCCGTCACCAGCGGCAACGGCTCGGTGATCATGGCCGCCGCGCACTGCGCCCGGCTCGGCTCCTCGCCGGTGAACACCTACACCGACCTGGTCTTCGCCCCCGGCTACGCCAAGGGCAAGGCCCCGTACGGGCGTTACGCCGTCAAGGCGACCATGACCCCGCGCAGCTGGGCCGAGGACACCGTCAACGACGTGGCGGCGATGGTGGTCGCCACCCCCGTCAAGGGCAAGCGGCTGGCCGACGCGGCCGGGGCGCAGCAGATCGCCTTCGGCCGCAAGGCCGGTGAGCGGGTCACCGCCTTCGGCTACCCGGCCACCACGCCCCAGCGGGGCGAGGAGCTGATGCACTGCGCCGGCACCACCAAGCCCGCCCCCGGCAACGAGCTGCTCCTCCCGTGCGACCTGGCCGGCGGCTCCAGCGGCGGCCCCTGGCTGGCCGGCTTCGACCCCGCCACCGGCAAGGGCACCGTGGTGTCGGTCCTCAGCCACGGCGAGGACCTCGCGAGCAGCAGCCCGATCTACGGGCCGGTGCTCGACCAGACCGCCCGGGCCGCCTACGACGCCGCCCAGCGCGGCTGACCTGCTCCGTCGCTCCGGCCGGTCCGCGACCCCGGGCCGGCCGGAGCGCCCCGCCCGTCCCGATCCAACTCAAGGACCACCCGCCCCGCCCCCGCCGCCCGCCCGCCGATGTGCCCGCACATGGGTGCCGATGACCGCGTGGCGGCCCTATCTCCCGTATACGTCCGGTTGGTTCGGTGTCCGGGTCTCGACTGGGTATCACCGCTATGCGGACTGTTCTCCTCGGTCAGAGGCGTGGGTAGTGTTCGGCCAATCGAACCCAGCGACCATGCGCACATACCAGGGGTGGGCTATGCACACGTATCGATCACGATCCATCCGGGCGGTCACGGCGGTGGTCGCCGTCGGGCTGATCGCCTCTGGTTGTGCCAGCGACCGCGACAAGGACGGTGACAAGGGCGGCGCCAAGGACACCTTCGTGTTCGCCGGCGCCGGCGACCCCGGTTCGCTCGACCCCGCGCTCGCCACCGACGGCGAGACCTTCCGGGTCACCCGGCAGGCGTTCGAGGCGCTGCTGGAGCACGAGTCCGGCGGCAGCAAGCTGACCGGCGGCCTGGCCGAGACCTGGTCCAGCAACCCGGCCGGCACCGTGTGGACCTTCAACCTCCGCAAGAACGTGAAGTTCCACGACGGCGAGCAGTTCAACGCCGCCGCGGTCTGCGCCAACTACGACCACTGGTTCAACTGGAAGGGCACCTACCAGTCGAGCGCGGTCTCCTACTACTGGCAGGCCATCATGGGCGGCTTCGCCAAGAACGAGGACCCCGAGACGCCCAAGGCCAACTACAAGTCCTGCACGGCCAAGGACGAGAACACCGCGGTCATCGAGGTCAACGAGCCCTCCGCCAACCTGCCCGGCGGCTTCTCCCTCCAGGCGCTGGCGATCCACTCGCCGAAGGCGCTCAAGGAGTACGCGAAGCAGGACGCCTCCGCCAAGGGCGACGCGATCACCTACCCCAAGTACAGCCAGGAGGCCGGCACGGTCGCCGGCACCGGCCCGTACAAGATCACGAAGTGGAACAAGGGCAACAAGGAAGTCAGCCTGTCCCGCTTCGACGACTACTGGGGCGACAAGGCCAAGATCAAGAACCTGGTCTTCCGCACGATCTCCACCGAGGAGACCCGCCGCCAGGCGCTCCAGGCCGGTGACATCAACGGCTACGACCTGGTCGCTCCGGCCGATGTGAAGACGCTGGAGAAGGAGGGCTTCCAGGTCCCCACCCGCGACGTCTTCAACATCTTCTACGTCGGCATGACCCAGACCGCCAACCCGGCGCTGAAGAAGCCCGAGGTGCGGCAGGCCATCTCGCACGCCATCGACCGGGAGAACCTGGTCAAGACCCAGCTGCCCGAGGGCGGCAAGGCGGCCACGCAGTTCATGCCCGACACGGTCGCCGGCCACTCGGACAAGGTGAAGACCTACGCCTACGACACCGCGAAGGCCAAGGGGCTCCTCAAGAAGGCCGGCGAGGAGAAGCTGAAGGTCCAGTTCTGCTACCCGACCGAGGTCACCCGCCCGTACATGCCCGCCCCGCAGGACATGTTCGAGCTGATGAAGGCCGACCTGGAGAAGGCCGGCATCACCGTGGAGCCGAAGGCCATGAAGTGGGCCCCGGACTACCTGGACGCCACCGAGGCGGGCTCCTGCGCCCTGTACATGCTCGGCTGGACCGGTGACTTCAACGACGGCTACAACTTCATCGGCACCTGGTTCGCCGGCTTCGACAAGCAGTGGGGCTTCAAGGACAAGAAGGTCTTCGACGCCGTCACCGCCGCCTCCAAGGTGACCGACCCGGCCGGCCGCGTCGAGGCGTACAAGAAGGCCAACGAGATCATCGCCGAGTACGCCCCCGGTGTGCCGATCTCCTCCTCGCCGCCGGCCATCGCCTTCGGCAAGAACATCAACCCGCCGAAGGTCTCCCCGCTGACGCAGGAGAACTTCGCCGAGGCCAGCTTCAAGTAACCGCACACCTTGCGGGTCCGCCCGGCCACTGAGACCTCCGTGGCCGGGCGGACCCGCTCCAACGTGAGAAAGGGGCACGCGGGGTGCTGCGACTCGTCGTACGAAGACTGCTACAGCTGATACCCACCCTGCTCGGCCTGTCGGTCCTGCTGTTCCTCTGGCTGAACCGACTGCCCGGCGGACCCGCCTCAGCGATCCTGGGCGAGCGCGCCACCGAGGCCGAAGTGGCACGGATCAACCGGGCCCTCGGGCTCGACCAGCCGATCACCGTCCAGTACTGGCGCTTCCTCAAGCGCATCGCCGAACTGGACCTCGGCACCTCCACCCAGACCGGCCAGCCGGTGTGGGACGAGTTCACCCTGCGCTTCCCGGCCACCGTGGAGCTCAGCGTCGCGGCGATCCTGCTCGCCGTGGTCGTCGGCATCCCGCTCGGCTACCTCGCCGCCAAGCACCGCGGCGGCTGGCTGGATGTGGCCTCCGTCTCCGGCTCGCTGGTCGGCATCTGCATCCCGGTCTTCTTCCTCGCCCTGCTGCTCCGGGCGCTCTTCTCCGTCCAGCTCGGCTGGTTCCCCAGCTCCGGGCGGTTGTCCACCGGGCTCGACGCCACCGTGGTCACCGGCTTCGCGGTCCTCGACGGGCTGCTGACCGGCGAGATCGACGCCAGCTGGGACGCGCTGGTGCACCTGGTGCTGCCCGCCGTCGCGCTCGCCTCCATCCCGCTCGCCGTGATCGTCCGGATGACCCGCGCCAGCGTGCTGGAAGTGCTCGGCGAGGACTACGTCCGCACCGCCGAGTCCAAGGGCCTGCAGAAGCGGACCGTGCGCGGCCGGCACGTCCTGCGCAACGCCATGCTGCCCGTCGTCACCGCCGTCGGCCTGCTCACCGGCAGCCTGCTGTCCGGCGCGGTGCTCACCGAGTCGGTCTTCGACTTCGGCGGCATCGGCTCCTTCATCCGCACCGCGATCGACGCCCGCGACTACCCGGTGCTCGTCGGGTTCATCCTCTTCATCGCCATGGTGTACGTCCTGATCAACCTGCTGGTCGACCTCGCGTACAGCCTCATCGACCCGAGAGTGCGGGTGCACTGAGTTGACCACCCTGACCAAGAAGGCGGACAAGGTCGACCGGCTCGCGGAGCTGATGCAGACCTCCGAGTCCACCACCGGTGCCAGCCTCTGGCGCGAGGCCGCCCGCCGGCTGCGCGACAGCAAGATGGCCATCATCGGCGCGGTGATCATCGCGGTGTTCGTGGTCCTGGCGGTCATCGGCCCCTGGATCGCCCCGTTCACCCCCACCGCGCAGACCTGGCGCGGCGAGGTCTTCCCCAACCGCGGCGAGTTCGTCGGCATGCGCGGCGAGAACTGGTTCGGCCTGGACCACCTGGGCCGCGACCTGTTCTCCCGGATGCTCGTCGGCGCCCGGCAGACCCTGCTGGTCGGCGTGGTGTCCATGCTCATCGGCCTGGTCATCGGCGCCCTGGTCGGCGTGGTGTCCGGCGCCGCCGCCACCCTCGGCGGACCGATGGGCCGGCGCCTGGACACCGTGATCATGCGGATCACCGACATCATGCTGTCGCTGCCCTCGCTGCTGCTGGCCGTCTCCATCGCCGCCGTGCTGGGCCAGTCGCTCACCACCGTGATGATCGCGGTCGGCGTTGTCCAGATCCCCATCTTCGCCCGGATGCTGCGCGGTTCGATGCTCGCCCAGGGCGGCTCCGACTACGTGCTGGCCGCCCGCGCCCTCGGCGTACGGCGCAACCGGATCGTGCTCACCCAGATCCTGCCCAACTCCCTCAGCCCGGTCATCGTCCAGGCCACCCTGAGCCTGGCCACCGCCATCATCGAGGCGGCCGCCCTGTCCTACCTGGGACTGGGCAACCCCGACCCGGCCGTCCCCGAGTGGGGCGTGATGCTCTCGCAGGCCCAGCGGTTCTTCGACAACGAGCCGATGATGGCGGTCTACCCGGCGGTCGGGATCATCATCACCGCCCTCGGGTTCACCCTGCTCGGCGAGGCCATGCGCGAAGCACTCGACCCGAAGCTGCGAGGCTGAACCACCATGCCACTGCTCTCCGTTGACGAACTCAGCGTCACCTTCACGGCCAAGGGCCGCAAGGACTCCACGGCCGTGGACGGCGTCTCCTTCGACGTCGACCAGGGCCAGGTCGTCGGCCTGGTCGGCGAGTCCGGCTGCGGCAAGTCCGTCACCTCGCTGGCGCTGATGGGCCTGCTGCCCGCCAAGGGCGTACGGGTCGGCGGCCGCGCCGAGTTCGACGGCACCGACCTGCTGAAGCTCGGCCCCGCGAAGATCCGCGACATGCGCGGCCGCCATCTGGCCATGATCTTCCAGGACCCGCTGTCCTCCCTCAACCCGGTCGTCCCCATCGGCGTCCAGGTCACCGAGATCCTCCAGCGCCACCGCGGCCTCAAGGGCGAGGCGGCCCGCAAGGAGGCCGCCCATCTGCTGGACCGGGTCGGCATCCCGGACCCCGCCCGGCGGCTCAAGGAGTACCCGCACCAGCTCTCCGGCGGGATGCGCCAGCGCGCCCTGATCGCCATGGCGGTCGCCTGCGCGCCCCGGCTGCTCATCGCCGACGAGCCGACCACCGCGCTGGACGTGACCATCCAGGCCCAGATCCTGGAACTCCTCAAGGAACTGGTCGACCAGGAGGGCACCGCCCTGCTGATGATCACCCACGACCTGGGTGTGGTCGCCGGACTCTGCGACGAGGTCAATGTCCTCTACGCCGGCAAGGCCGTGGAGACCGCGGGCCGCCGCGAGCTGTTCGCCCACCCCACCCACCCCTACGCGCACGGGCTGCTGGGCTCCATCCCCCGCCTCGACGCCCCGCGCGGCGAGCCGCTGAACCCCATCCGCGGCTCCATCAACGACAAGATCGCCTGGGCCGACGGCTGTGCCTTCGCGCCCCGCTGCGACCACTACACGCTGGAGTGCCTGACCGGCACCCCCGAACTGACCGAGCCCCGCACCGCCGGCCACCAGGTCCGCTGCGTCAACCCGGTGCTGCCCCCGGTCCGGCCCGCCGCGGAGGTACCGGCATGAGCCTGCTCGAACTGGACAACCTCAAGGTCCACTTCCCCATCCGCAAGGGCGTGCTCTTCGACCGCACGGTCGGCCATGTCTACGCGGTCGACGGCGTCTCCCTCAAGGTCGAGGCCGGCCAGACCTACGGCCTGGTCGGCGAGTCCGGCTGCGGAAAGACCACCCTGGGCCGCGCGGTGCTGCGGCTGGTCGACGTCACCGAGGGCGAGGTCGTCTTCGACGGCACCGACCTGGCCAAGCTGGACGAGGAGGCCATGCGCCGCTTCCGGCGCCGCCTCCAGATGGTCTTCCAGGACCCGCTGGGCAGCCTCAACCCCCGGCAGAACATCGAGTCCATCCTCGCCGAGGGCATGGCCGCCCACGGCATCGGCGCCGACCAGGCCGAGCGCCGCGAGAAGATCAAGGCCATCCTGGCCAAGGTCGGGCTGCCCGCCAACGCGCTCTCCCGCTACCCGCACGAGTTCTCCGGCGGCCAGCGCCAGCGCATCGGCATCGCCCGCGCCCTGGTCCTGGAACCGGACGTGATCATCTGCGACGAGCCGGTCTCCGCGCTGGACGTCTCCATCCAGGCCCAGGTCGTCAACCTCCTCGAAGAACTCCAGGAGTCCCTGGGCCTCACCTATCTCGTCATCGCCCACGACCTGGCCGTGGTCCGCCATATCTCCGACGTCATCGGGGTGATGTACCTCGGCTCGCTGGTCGAGGAGGCGCCCAGCGACGCCCTGTACGAGGGGCCCCGCCACCCGTACACCAAGGCGCTGATGTCGGCGGTCCCGGTGCCGGACCCCGACCTGGAGGACCGCCGCGAGCGCATCCTGCTCCACGGCGACCTGCCCTCCCCGGCGAACCCGCCCGCCGGCTGCCGCTTCCACACCCGCTGCCCCTGGGTGCAGGAGACCAAGTGCGCCACCGACCGCCCCGAGCTCACCGACACCGGTGACGGGCACCGGGTGGCCTGCCACTGGACGGCCGAGATCGAGGCGGGCACCCTGGCCCGCACCCGCGCCACCGGCGTCGAGGCGGTCACCGAGACCGCCGCCGTCGCCGAGGAGCCGGCGGTCGCGGACGTCGTACGGGAGAAGGAGAACGGCAAGGCGGTGGCGGACGCCGAGCCGGAGCTCCCGGTGCCGGGTGTCGCCGCCGGCGCCCCCGCCTCCGACGCCTCCACCGCCGTGCCCCGCCCGGCCGAGGCCCCGGCCGACGAGCGCTCGCCCTCCGCCGAGGGCGGCGGCAAGCGCTGACGGCGTACGGGGGCGGGTGCGGCGACCGCGTACGGTACGGGCCGCCGCACCCGCCCCCTCCCGGCCGACAGGTGGCCGGCGCCCGCCCCCCCCGGAAGCCGAGGGGCGGCCTGCGCCCGGCACGATCCCCTCCCCGCGCCCGGCACAATAAGGCGTGCTCCAGGACTTCTTCACGCCCTCCGTCCAGCACGCACTGGACCTCGTGGGCATCTTCGTCTTCGCCATCTCCGGCGCCCTGCTCGCCGTGCGCAAGAACTTCGACGTCTTCGGCATGGCGGTGCTCGCGGAGGTGACCGCGCTGGGCGGCGGGCTCTTCCGGGACCTGGTGATCGGCGCCGTACCGCCCGCCGCCTTCACCGACCTGGGCTTCTTCCTGATGCCGCTGGTCGCCACCGCCCTGGTCTTCTTCCTGCACCCGGTGGTCGAGCGCACCCAGGCCGCCGTCAACGTCTTCGACGCCGCCGGACTCGGACTGTTCTGCGTCACCGGGGCCACCAAGGCGTACGAGTACGGGCTCGGGCTCACCGCCTCCGCCGTGATGGGGCTGGCCACCGCGGTCGGCGGCGGTGTGCTGCGGGACGTGCTCGCCAACGAGGTGCCCTCGCTGCTGCGCTGGGACCGCGACCTCTACGCCGTACCGGCGATCGTCGGCGCCACCCTGGTGGTGCTCTGCATCCGGTTCGAGATGCTCAACCCGTTCACCAGCGGGGTCGCCGCCGTCACCGCCTTCGTGATCCGCATCCTGGCGATGCGCTACCACTGGCGGGCCCCGCGCGCCTGGAACCGCCGCTCCTCGGCGGCCGAGGAGGTCATCCCGGAAAAAGCTACCGCTTAGTAACGCACCCGTTGTACGGTTCCGCCATGGACAGCTCGAACAGCGTGCGGAGCCACGGACCGGGCAGCGCTCCCGCCCTCGTACCGGACGGCCCCGCCCTCGCGACCGGCAGCGAATTCGACCGCGACACCGCGGTGACCCGGCGCGAGCCCGGTGTCTACGACGCCGACCTCTCCGCCGGATGGACGATCATCCAGGCGGTCAACGGCGGCTATCTGCTCGCCCTGATCGGCCGGGCCCTCGCCGACGCCCTGCCGCACCCCGACCCGTTCACCGTCTCGGCCCACTACCTCACGCCCTCCCTGCCCGGCCCCGCGGTGGTCCGCACCGAGACCGTCCGCACCGGCCGCACCCTCTCCACCGGGCAGGCCTCCCTCCTCCAGTACGCGGAGGACGGCACCGAGATCGAGCGCATCCGGGTGCTGGCCACCTACGGCGACCTCGACACGCTCTCCGACGACATCCGCACCAGCGCCAAGCCGCCGGCCATCCCGCCGCGCGAGCACTGCCTCGGCCCGGCCGACGGACCGGCCCCGATCGCCGGCTCCACCGCGATCATGGACCGCCTGGACATCCGCCTGGACCCGACCACCCTCGGCTGGGCCGTCGGCGCCCCCTCCGGCAAGGGCGAGATGCGCGGCTGGTTCGGCCTCGCCGACGGCCGCGAACCCGACCCGCTCTCCCTGCTGCTCACCGTGGACGCGCTGCCGCCCACCTCCTTCGAGCTGGGTCTGCCCGGCTGGACCCCGACGGTCGAGCTGACCACCCATGTCCGCTGCCGCCCCGCCCCCGGGCCGCTGCGGGTCGCCATCACCACCCGCAACCTGGCCGGCGGCTTCCTGGAGGAGGACGCCGAGATCTGGGACAGCGCCGACCGGCTGGTCGCCCAGTCCCGCCAACTCGCCCGCGCCCCCCGCGCGTAGCGCGCCGCGGGTCTTCGTCAGGGTCGGCCGGTGCGCGGCCCGGTCCGGTGCCAGGGTCGGCCGGTGTGCGGCCCGGTCCGGTGCCAGGGCCGGCCGGTGTGCGGCCCGCGCGCGTAGCTCCTCCGGCTAGGGTCGGCCGATGTGAAGTCCGACCGGCTGCTCTCCCTCCTGCTGCTGCTCCAGACCCGCGGCCTGGTCTCCGCGACCGAGCTGGCCGAGCGCCTCGATGTCTCCGTACGCACCGTGTACCGGGACGTCGAGGCGCTCTCCGCGTCCGGGGTGCCGGTCTACACCGAGCGCGGCCGGCACGGCGGCGTCGCCCTGCTGCCCGGCTTCCGCACCGATGTCACCGGACTGACCGCCGACGAGTCCCGCGCCCTGTTCGTGCTCGCCGCCGAGGGCACCCACGCCGCCCTGGGCCTGGACACCGCCCTCGGCTCGGCGCTGCACAAGGTGATGGCCGCGCTGCCCGCACCGCACCGCCCGGCCGCCGAACTGACCCGCCGCCGGGTGCTGGTCGACCCCGACCGCTGGCTGCGCTCCCCGACCGCGCCCGGGGTCCCGGTGGACGCCCTGCACGACGCGGTGCTCAGCGACCGCCGGCTCCGGCTGCGCTACCGGCACAGCGGTACGGCGGTCCCGAGGACGTACACCGTCGATCCGTACGGCCTGGTGGCCAAGGCGGGCGTCTGGTACCTGGTCGCCGACCACCGGGGCCGCCCCCGCCTCTTCCGGGTGGACCGGACACACCGGGCGGACCCCCTGGGGGAACCGGTGCGCCGCCGCCCGAGGGTGGAGCTGGCCGAGGTGTGGGAGGTGCTGCGCCGCCGGGTGGAGCGGCGCCCGGCGGGCCTGCGGGTACGCGCCCGGGTCCGGGCCGACCGGCTCGACCTCTTCCTCCGGCTGCACGGCGGACTGCTGACCGCCCCGCCCACGCCACCTGGTTCCGGGGAGTGGTCCAGGATCGAGTTCGAGGTGCCCGATCTGCCGCACATACGCCAGTTCCTCGCCTACGGCCCGAGCCTGGAGGTGCTCGACCCGCCCGACGCCCGCGCCGAACTCGCGCGCTCCGCCGCCGCGGTGACAGCCCTGTACGAGGGGCGGGGCGGTGGGGTCAGTCCAACCAGTGGCGGCGCCCCAGGCTGATCAGCCGCATCCGCCGCCGCGCCACCCGGGCGACCTCCGCCCGCGCCTCCGCCCCCGGACCGGCCGCCAGCAGGGCGGACGCCGTCATCACCATATGGTCCACATACAGCCCCGCCAGCATCAGCAGATCGGCCCGCGACCAGCCCGCCGCCTCCGGCACGTCCGCCAGCGCGTCGGCCACCTCCGTACCGAACAGGGCGAGTTGGCCGGAGATCGCCGCCCGCACCGCTGTTACCCCGCCATGCTGCTCCCGTGCGATGAAACGGACGTGAGCGGGGTACTCGCGTACCAGCGCGTCGATCAACTCCACCGCGGCGTCGATCCGTTCGTCGCCGCCGTCCTCGCCGTCCCCACCGCCCTCCGGGCCGGTGCCGTCGCGGACGGTCGCAGCCAGCGCGGTGCGGATGGTCGTGTGCAGGCTGCCGAGGGCCTCGTCGACAAGGGCGACGCCGAGGTCCGCGGTGTCCCGGAAGTGCCGGTAGAAGGCGGCCGGGGTGACTCCGGCCGCGCGGGTCACCTCACGCAGCCCCAGGCTGGTCAGGCTCTGCTCCTCCAGCAGGGTCAGGGCGGCGTCCAGCAGGGCCCGGCGCGTGCGCAACTTCTGCGCCTGCCGGACGCCGGGGGCTCTGTCCCGGGCGGTGTCGGCGGTGTGACTCATTCCACCGAGTAAACAACCGTTCGCCGACTCCGGCCAGTGTCAAGCTAATTAGACCGGGTAGTCAGTAAACAACCGTTCCTCACGTACGACCCTCCACCGGCCCCTAGCGAATCCCCTAGCGAAGAAGGAGGCACCCCCATGCTGTTCATCGTCGCCGCCCTGCTCCTGCTGGGTGTCGTTCTCGGCACCGTGGCCCATATCCCGCTGCCGGTCAGTCTGGCCCTGGCCGCCGTGATCGGCGTCTGGCTGTTGATCTTCACCGCCCGCGAGCGCCGCCGCCGTCCGCTCCAGCGCGGCCGCTGACCCCCTCCGCCCAGAGACAGGGAGATCACCATGGAGCTCACCCGCCCCAACACCGCCTCCACCTCCACCGCCCGCGCCCGGCGCCGGTTCGACGCCAACGGCATGGCCGTCGCCTCCTTCGTGCTGGGGTTGGTGGGGCTGCTGGTGATGAACATCGTGCTCGGCCCCATCGCCATCGGCCTCGCCGTCCTCGCCCTGCGCCGCGGCACCGTCCGCCGCACCCGCGCCTTCCTCGGTCTCGGCCTCGGTGTCGCCGACCTGGTGGTGCTCGCCGTCGTGATGAGCACGTCCAACGGGAGCGCCTGGAGCATCGCCTGAGCCGACGGGGACCATCCCCGGACCCGGCCCGACGCCCCCGGCCCGACGCCCCCGTCCGTCCTCCTCCCCGGCCTCGTAGAATCGGGGCACCATGGCCTACCTCGACCACGCCGCGACCACTCCGATGCTGCCGGAGGCGATCGAGGCGATGACCGCCCAGCTCGCCGCGACCGGCAACGCGTCCTCGCTGCACGCCGCCGGCCGCCGGGCCCGCCGTACCGTCGAGGAGGCCCGCGAAAGCCTTGCCGAGGCGTTCGGGGCGCGCCCCAGCGAGGTGGTGTTCACCTCCGGCGGCACCGAGTCCGACAACCTCGCCGTCAAGGGCCTCTACTGGGCCCGCCGGGACGCCGACCCCCGCCGCGTACGCGTGCTGACCAGCCCCGTGGAGCACCACGCCGTGCTGGACGCGGTGCACTGGCTCGGCGAGCACGAGGGCGCCACCGTCGAGTACCTCCCGGTGGACGGCTACGGCCGGGTGCATCCGGACGCGCTGCGCGAGACGATCGCCCGCGAGCCGGAATCCGTCGCCCTGGTCACCGCCATGTGGGCCAACAACGAGATCGGCACCATCTTCCCCGTCGCCGAACTGGCCGCCATAGCGGCCGAGTTCGACATCCCCATGCACTCCGACGCGGTCCAGGCCGCAGGCCAGCTACCGGTCTCCTTCGCCGACTCCGGTCTCGCCGCCGCCACCCTCTCCGGCCACAAGATCGGCGGCCCGTACGGCATCGGCGCGCTGCTGCTCGGCCGTGACCAGACCCCGGTCGCCGTACTGCACGGCGGCGGGCAGGAGCGCCATGTGCGCTCCGGCACTCTGGACGTACCGGCCGTCGCCGCCTTCGCCGTGGCCGCCGCCCTGGCCCGTCAGCGGCAGCCCGAGTTCGCCCGCGAGATCGGCGCGCTACGGGACGAGCTGGTGGACGCCGTACGCTCCGCCGTCCCGGACGCCGTCCTGGGCGGCGACCCCGACCCGGCCGGCCGGCTGCCCGCCAACGCCCACTTCTCCTTCCCCGGCTGCGAGGGGGACTCCCTCCTCCTGCTGCTGGACGCCCAGGGCATCGAGTGCTCCACCGGCTCCGCCTGCACCGCCGGCGTCGCCCAGCCCAGCCACGTCCTGCTGGCCACCGGCACCGACCCCGACCTGGCCCGCGGCACCCTGCGCTTCAGCCTTGGCCACACCTCCACCCGGGCCGACGTCGAAGCCCTGGCCAAGGCCATCGGCCCCGCCGTCGAACGCGCCCGCACCGCCGGCCTGAGCTGACCCGGCCCGGCTGGCCCGGCGCCAGGTGCGGGTCCGGCGCCCCCGGGCCAAGCTGGGAACATGACCGATCCGCTGGTACCGCCCGGAGAGACCCCACCCGTCGAGGGCTCGACCGCCGAGGCCCACGAGGAACGCCCCGACGGCGGCCCCTGGGAGCACCCCGGGGTGTGGGTGTGGCTCGTCATCATCGTCGCCGTCGCCGTAGCGGCCTTCTTCGTAGCCCGCTTCGCCTCCCTCATCTAGCCCGCCGGTCCGGGCAGTGGCCGCTCACTCCCCGCCCGCCGCCCGAGTGGGCTCCGCAGTGGTGGCCGGACCGGTCGAAGCCGCCCGCACCAGTTTCAGATACCGCGGCCAGTCCCAGTGCGGCCCCGGATCGGTGTGGTCGGTGCCCGGCACCTCCACATGGCCGATGATGTGCTCGCGGTCCACCGGTATCCGGTAGCGGGCGCATATCCCCGCCGTCAGCCGGGCCGATGCCAGGTACATCGCGTCCGTGAAATCCTGCGGCCGGTCCACGAACCCCTCGTGCTCGATGCCGATGCTGCGCTCGTTCACCGACCGGTTGCCGGCGTGGTACGCCACATCCAGCTCCCGGATCATCTGCGCCACATGCCCGTCCTTGCGCACCACATAATGCGTGGCCGCCTGATGGCTCGGGTCCTGGAACACCCGCAACGCGGTCGCGAAACTTCCCTGCACCACATGGATCACCACCCGGTCGATGGTGTAGTCGTCCGGCCGGTCCGCCCGCCGCCAGTTCCCCTCCGAGGCCGCCGTCCACTGGGCGCCCGCGTGATCCAGCGCGCCCGGCACCCGCTCCTTCTCCACGCCCGGCACCCGGTACCAGGCCCCGCGCAGCTCGTCCCAGCCCAGCACGGCCGCACCGCCCAGCACCACCGCGCCCCCGCCGACCAGTACCGCCCGCCGACCGACCCGCCTGCCCTTTTCCGCTGCCTTCTCCGCCGCCCTCTTCTCACCCATGTGATCGTGAACGCTTATCCCCGCGACCGTGGTTCCCGGCGGCCCGTACCCTGGTAGGGCTATGACACAGACTTCCCAGCGCCCCCTGCGTGTGCTCGCCGCCATGTCGGGCGGGGTGGACTCCGCCGTCGCCGCCGCCCGTGCCGCCGAGGCGGGCCATGACGTCACCGGGGTGCACCTCGCGCTCTCGGCGAACCCGCAGTCCTTCCGTACCGGCGCGCGCGGCTGCTGCACGATCGAGGACTCCCGCGACGCCCGCCGCGCGGCGGATGTGATCGGCATCCCGTTCTACGTCTGGGACCTGGCGGAACGGTTCCGCGAGGACGTCGTGGACGACTTCGTCGCCGAGTACGAGGCCGGGCGGACCCCCAACCCCTGCCTGCGCTGCAACGAGAAGATCAAGTTCGCGGCCCTGCTGGACAAGGCGCTCGCCCTGGGCTTCGACGCCGTCTGCACCGGCCACTACGCCACCGTCGTCGTCACCGAGAACGGCAGCCGAGAGCTCCACCGCGCCAGCGACATGGCCAAGGACCAGTCGTACGTCCTCGGCGTGCTGGACGAGAAGCAGCTCGCCCACGCGATGTTCCCGCTCGGCGACACCCTCACCACCAAGGACGAGATCCGCGCCGAAGCCGAGCGCCGGGGATTGGCCGTGGCCAAGAAGCCCGACAGCCACGACATCTGCTTCATCGCCGACGGCGACACCCAGGGCTTCCTGGCCCAGCGGCTCGGCCGCGCCGAGGGCGACATCGTGGACGAGTCCGGCGCCCGGGTCGGCACCCACGAAGGCGCGTACGGCTTCACCATCGGCCAGCGCAAGGGCCTGCGCATCGGCCACCCGGCGCCCGACGGCAAGCCGCGCTACGTCCTGGACATCTCCCCGGTGAGCAACACCGTCACCGTCGGCCCCGTCGAGGCCCTCGATGTCACCGCCCTCACCGCGATCAGGCCCCGCTGGTGCGGCACCGCCCCCACCGGCCCCGGCACCTACACCGCCCAGCTCCGTGCCCACGGCGGCGAGACCGAGGTCACCGCCGAACTGCTCCCCGACGCCGAGCTGCGCGTCTCCTTCACCACCCCCGTCCGCGGCGTGGCCCCCGGCCAGGCGATCGTCCTCTACGACGGCACCCGAGTGGTCGGCTCCGCCACCATCGCCACCACCGAACGACGGACCACCGTCACCGCCTGACCCCACCCCCACCCCCGAAACGCCTGTACGGGCGGCGGGCCCCTTCGCCCGCCGCCCCAACCCCCACCGCCCTCCCGGTCCCCTCCTACCTCCTCCCCCTCACTCCCCGCACCACTACCCTCACTCTCCGTGATCCGCGGTGGGTCGCTTCCCGAGCGCAGGGGGTCCCATGGGGCAGCAAACAGCCCACAGCCACTCCGGCAGTCCGTCGGCACCGCCTCTCCAGCACAGCCGCGGCCCCTGGACCAGTGCCTCCGCCACCGCCGCCGAGCTGCACACCAGCACCGCCAACGGCCGCAACGTCCTACGCCCCGTCCATGCCCCCCTGACCGCCTGGGCAGGCCTGACCACCTCCGCCGCCCTCCTCACCCTCCTCACCTCCTGGGAGGAGCGCCTCGCCGCGATCCGCGACGAGTGCGACCACCTGAGCGGTGCGCTCCGCCAGGTGGCCACCCACCTCGGCGAGATCGACACCACCACCGGCACCTCCCTGAAGGCCGTCCCCGTCCCGATCGCCGCAACCCGATGACCGAGACCGCCCTCGACTGGCAGCGCCTGCACGAACTGAAGCCCGCCGACTTCGAGGCCGCAGGCAACCGCTGGCACGCCGTCTCCAGCCGCGCGGGTGCCGACGCGTTACGGGTCGGCCAGGCCATGTCCGCCCAGCTCCGCGAGACGCAGCGCGGCGACGCGGCCGAGGCGGCGCTGCGCAGACTGGACCGCCTCCACCGCAACTTCGACTACGTACGCACCGAGTGCGGCCTCATCCGCACCACCCTCAACGGCCTCGCCGCGGACCTCGCCGAGCCCCAGCGCCAACTGCGGCTGGCTCTGGACGAGGCAGCCGAACTGGGCTTCACCGTCCGTCCCGACGGCTCGATCACCTACCCCGCCTCCACCGTCCACACCCTCCTCGGCCCCCAGGCCACCCCCGCCGGCCAAGCCAGTCCCCGCGCCGCCCTCCCCCTGGACCGAGCCCTTTCATCCCCCATCCGTCCCCTTAACCCCCACGCCGAGAAGGCTCAGGCCCTCGCCGACCGCATCGCTCGCGCCGTGCGCGCCGCCGTGGAGATCGACGCCCGTTACACCCGCACCCTCAACGGCCTCCGAGCCGCCAGGGGGCTGGACATCACCGCGGCCACCCTCCGCGACGTACGGCGCGACACCGCCGACGTACGCCACACCGCGAGCGCCTACCTCGCCGCCGACGTCCCTTTCGACGCCACCCCCGCCGAGCGCAAGGCCTGGTGGGACGCCCTCACCGACGAGCAGCGCCAGGAGTTCCTGCGCATCGCCCCCGACCTCATCGGCAACCTCGACGGCATCCCCGCCGTCACCCGTGACCAGGCCAACCGGGCATACCTGCCGACCCTCATCGAGGAGCTCGCGGGCAGGCCCGACGACGCCTCCCAGACCAAACTGGAGGCCCTGCGCCTGCTCCAGGCCCGCCTGAACCAACCGGGCGGTCTGCCCATGTACCTCCTCGGTATCGGCGACGAGGGCAACGGCCGCGCCATCGTCGCCTACGGCAACCCGGATACGTCCCGGAATGTGGCGGCGTATGTGCCGGGGCTGGGGACGGCGCTGGATGCGGATTTCGTGGAGGACACGATGGTCCGAGCAGAGGATACGGCCATCGGCGCCCGCGACGTCGACCCTTCGAGCGCCGCCATTATCTGGCTCGGTTACGACGCCCCTCAGAGCGCGGACGTCATGAGCACGGGTGACGCCGAGCGAGGAGCGCCGGTTTACAGCACCTTCATGGACGGTCTCACCGCGACGAACGACTCTGCAGATCCTCACCTGACTGCAGTCGGACACTCTTATGGGTCGCTGGCCGTAGGCACAGCGGCTCGGCAGCCAGGTGGCATCCCTGGTGTCGACGACATCATCCTTCTTGGCAGTCCCGGCGTGGGTGTGGAGAGAGCCGAAGACTTGGGTGTCGGGCGTGACCGCGTGTTCGTAGGTGCGGCGGACAATGACCCGGTCACCCATCTGCCCAGTAAGGAGGAGTTCCTCCTTGCCGGGCCGGGAGCGTTGGTCTACGGAGACGTTTATGACAAGGATAACGATGACATCTACTTCGGTAAGGACCCTGCGAGTGCGGCTTTCGGAGCTCAGCGCTTCGCGGTCGATCCTGGGCCCAGGCCGCTGATGGAACTGGGAGGCTTTGAAGCGCACTCTCAGTACTTCACACCTGATAAGGATGAAGTGTCGACTCAAAATATCGCTTCTATTATTGGCGGTCGTCCCCAAGACTTGGTCCGGAAGGCTCCCCGATGAGAGTAGCCGGATCTGCTCGGTACGGGCTGCTTCTAGCAGGCGCTCTAATGGCCTCTTTAATTGCGTCCTGCGGGGACTTTGAGTCGAGAGGCGCCGGCAGTAGAAGGGAAGCGAACGTGGATATGCAAGATGCCGCCAATCGGGCCGACCAAATGCTTGATGAAGCCTTCGTGGCGATCCGTCCGGAAGTGCAGTGGGCCCATCACATCACTACGAGTCGGCGTTGCAGCGTGTCACGTCGCAGAAAAGTGCTAACCATCATCTCTGAGCAGCGTCGAGGTAGTTTCCTTGGTGTCGTAGAACGTCATTGGAAGCAGAGTGGTTACACGATCACGGCCGTGCGTCGAAGCAGCGAGCGCCCGGCGGTTATCGCTCGCTCGCCCACGGGCTTTGGTATCAGTCTGCTTTTCGGCCACGCCGGACAGGCATCGTTCGAAGTCGCCACGCCCTGCGTGGCCAAGTCCCCCGTAGACGCCCCCCGCACCCCACCCAACGGCCCCGCCTACCCACCGGCCGAGATCCCGACCCCCAACGTCCACTCGGCCTTCTGGTCCGCCGAGACCCCCGTACCCAGCGCTTCCCCGTCCCCTACCCCTACCCCACCACCTCCGTCTCGTAGAAGCACAGGTGGTCCTTGATCCCGGCGACCTCCGGCTTGGGGTCCGGGTAGGCCCAGACCGTGTCGTCGGCGCCGGGGAGGGACCAGTAGGAGGCGTCGCCCTTGAAGGGACAGTGCGTGTGGGTGTCCGAGGGGGTCAGCAGGTCGGTGCGGACGTCCTCGGGGGGCAGGTAGTAGCGCGGCGGGCAGCCGGTCTCGCGCAGCACCAGGGGGCGGCGGCTCTCCGCCACCACCTGGCCCTCGTGGACGGCCCTCACATGCTCGGTGCCCTGTTCGACGGTGATGCGGTGTCCTGAGGTCATACAAGGGCAACGCCGAGCCCCGGCGGCTCGTTCCCCGGACCCCGTCCCTCACCCGTACGGGTGGCCCCGGCCTCCCGTACCGTGGCGCCATGAACATCTGCGTCTTCCTCTCCGCCGCCGACCTGGACGAGCGCTACACCCGGCCCGCCCGCGAGTTCGCCGAGCTGCTCGGCAGGGGCGGGCACACCCTGGTGTGGGGCGGCTCCGACGCCGGTCTGATGAAGGTCGTCGCCGACGGGGTGGAAGAGGCCGGCGGGCAACTGGTCGGCGTCTCCGTCGAGTTCCTGTCGCACAAGGCCCGTCCCGGCCTGGACTCCATGGTCGTGGCCAAGGACCTGTCCGAGCGCAAGGCGCTGCTGCTGGAGAAGGCGGACGCCATCGTGGTCATGGTCGGCGGGATGGGCACACTGGACGAGGCCACCGACATCCTGGAGCTGAAGAAGCACGGGCACCACACCAAGCCGGTGGTCCTGCTCAACGCGGCCGGGTTCTACGACGGGCTGAAGGAGCAGCTGCGGCGGATGGACCAGGAGGGCTTCCTCCCGCTGCCCCTCACCGAGCTGGTGTTCTTCGCCGAGGACGGGGTCTCGGCCCTGGCCTACCTGGAGGAGGCGGCCGGTCTGCGGTGACGCCCGGCCCGGGTGCGAGCATGGCACCCATGGCTACACACATGATCACAGGCGCCGGTTCCGGCATCGGCGCGGCCGTCGCGCGCAGGCTCCATGAGCGGGGCGACGACCTCGTACTGCTGGCACGCGACGCCGGGCGCGCCAAGGAGTTCGCCGAGCGGTACCCGGGCGCCCGCACGCTCGTCGGGGACCTGGCCAACCCGGACCGGCTGTCCTGGGCGTTCTCGCACCAGGAGCTGCCGGACCGGGTGGACTCGCTGCTGCATATCGCGGGCGTCGTGGACCTCGGCGAGGTCGGCGAGCTGACCACCAAGGCGTGGCGGAGCCAGTTGGAGGTCAACCTGGTGGCACCGGCCGAGCTGACCCGGCTGCTCCTGCCGCAGCTGCGGGTCTCCCAGGGCCACGTCCTCTTCGTCAACTCGGGCGCCGGACTGAACGCGCACGCCGGCTGGTCCGCGTACGCCGCCTCCAAGCACGGACTGAAGGCACTGGCCGACGCGCTGCGGCACGAGGAGCACGGCAACGGGGTGCGGGTCACCTCCGTGTACCCGGGGCGGACCGCGAGCCCGATGCAGGCGAAGGTCCACCAGCAGGAGGGCAAGGAGTACGACTCCGCGCGCTGGATCGACCCGGAGTCGGTGGCGACCGCGATCCTCACCGCGATCGACCTGCCGAGGGACGCGGAGATCAACGACCTGACCGTCCGACCAGGACGCTGACCCGGACAGCCGGACAGCCGGACAGCCGGACAGCCGGACAGCCGGACAGCCGGACAGCCGGACAGCCGGACAGCCGGACAGCCGGGCGGGGGAGGGCCCACCGGCGGACGAACCCGCCGGTCGGGGCCCCACCACCCCGCCTCCGTGGCCGCCCCGGCCACCCCGCCGCCCCCGGCGGCGCCCCGTACGCTTCCCCGGTGAGCGAGACCACCGAAACGACCGAGAAGACCGAGCCGAACACCTTCCCCTGGGGCCCCGCGACCGGTGTCGGGTCGATGCCCGGCGGTGACGCGCGGGAGGCGGCCAAGACCGTCACCGGGTCCTTCGAGGACTTCCCGTTCCTGGCCGAGCTGCCCGCGCGCGGGCCAGGGGCCGACATGATCGGGCGCAGCCTCGGACTGCTCGTGGAGATGTACGCGCATGTGGAGCCGAGCGGCTGGCGGATCAGCGACCGGCCGGGGCGGGACACCCGGCGGGCGCGGTCCTGGCTGGGGGAGGACCTGGACGCCCTGGAGGAGTTCACCCAGGGGTACCGGGGCCCGCTGAAGGTGCAGGCGGTCGGGCCATGGACGCTGGCCGCCGCGCTGGAGCGGAGGAACGGGGAGGCGGTGCTGGGAGACGCCGGCGCCTGCCGGGACCTCGCCGCCTCGCTGGCTGAGGGGCTGCGCGGGCATCTGGCGGAGGTACGCCGGCGGGTGCCGGGGGCGCGGGTGGTGCTCCAGCTGGACGAGCCCTCGCTGACCGCCGTACTGCGCGGCCAGGTCCGTACCGCCAGCGGCTACCGCACCCACCGCGCGGTGGACCGGCAGGTGGTGGAGAGCGCCCTGCGGGATCTTGTCGGTGTGAACGAGGGGCAGGGGCCGGTCGTCGTGCACTCCTGCGCGCCGGACGTGCCGTTCGGCCTGCTGCGGCGGGCCGGGGTCGCCGGGGTGTCGTTCGATTTCAGTCTGCTCACCGAGCGTGACGAGGAGGCGATCGGTGAGGCGGTCGAGGGCGGGACCAAACTGCTCGCCGGTGTGGTGGGGTCGCTCGACGGCCCGTTGTCAGACCCGGGCGGTAGCGTCATGGGTGTCAGAACGCTGTGGCGCAGGCTGGGGCTGTCTCCGGGGATCCTCGCGGATTCCGTGGTGATCACCCCGACGTGCGGGCTGGCGGGCGCCTCGCCCGCGTACGCCCGGGCGGCGCTCGCCCACTGCGCCAAGGCGGCACGCTCACTCGCGGACAACCCTGAGTGACCGATTGACCGAGTAGTAGGACGTCGGCGAGACGTGGCAACGGGAGGAACGACGGTGGCGATCGAACAGCAGGACGTGGTGCCGGCCGAGGCACGGGAGCAGCACACCCGGCTGGCCGAGCAGATCGAGGAGCACCGCTTCCGGTACTACGTGAAGGACGCCCCGGTCGTCAGCGACGCCGAGTTCGACCGGCTGCTGCGCGAGCTGGAGGCGCTGGAGGAGGAGTATCCGGAGCTGCGTACGCCGGACTCGCCGACCCAGAAGGTCGCCGGGCAGTACGAGACCGACTTCACCGCCGTCGAGCACCGCGAGCGCATGCTCTCGCTGGACAACGCCTTCGACGAGGAGGAGCTGGCCGGCTGGGCCGAGCGGGTGGAGAAGGAGGTGGGGGCCTCCGCGCACCACTTCCTCTGCGAGCTCAAGGTGGACGGGCTGGCGGTCAACCTCACCTACGAGAAGGGGCGGCTGGTGCGGGCCGCCACCCGCGGGGACGGGCGTACGGGTGAGGACATCACCCCCAACGTCCGCACCATCACGGACATCCCGGAGCGGCTGCGCGGGGAGAACATCCCCGACCTGGTCGAGATCCGGGGCGAGGTCTTCTTCCCGATGGAGAAGTTCGAGGAGCTGAACGCCCGGCTGGTGGAGGCCGGCGACAAGCCCTTCGCCAACCCGCGCAACGCCGCCGCCGGTTCGCTGCGGCAGAAGGACCCCAAGGTCACCGCCACCAGACCGCTGCACATGGTGGTGCACGGCATCGGCGCCCAGCAGGGGCTGCGCTTCGACCGGCTGAGCGAGGCGTACGGGCTGCTGAAGGAGTGGGGGCTGCCCACCGCCCTGCACAACAAGGTGGTGGACGGCCTCGCCGGGATCCGGGAGTTCATCGCCTACTTCGGCGAGCACCGGCACTCGGTGGAGCACGAGATCGACGGCGTGGTCGTCAAGCTGGACGAGATCCGGTTGCAGGGGCGGCTGGGCTCCACCTCGCGCGCCCCGCGCTGGGCGATCGCCTGGAAGTACGCGCCGGAGGAGGTCAACTCCAAGCTGATCGACATCAAGGTCGGGGTGGGGCGCACGGGCCGGGTCACCCCGTTCGCGCAGGTGGAGCCGGTCACGGTGGCCGGCTCGGAGGTGGAGTTCGCCACCCTGCACAACCAGGAGGTCGTCAAGACCAAGGGCGTGCTGATCGGCGACACCGTGGTGCTGCGCAAGGCCGGCGACGTCATCCCGGAGATCCTCGGCCCGGTGGTGGACCTGCGGGACGGCAGCGAGCGCGAGTTCACCATGCCCTCCGAGTGCCCCGAGTGCGGTACGCCGCTGCGGGCCATGAAGGAGGGCGACATCGATCTGCGCTGCCCCAACGCCCGCACCTGCCCGGCCCAGCTGCGCGAGCGGCTGTTCTACCTCGGCGGCCGCTCCAGCCTGGACATCGAGCACTTCGGCATGGTGGCCGCCGCCGCCCTCACCGGCCCGCTGGAGCCCGCCGAGCCACCGCTCACCGACGAGGGCGACCTGTTCGACCTGCGCGAGGAGCAGCTGCTCGACATCCGGGCCTATGTCCTGGACCCGGACAGCGGGCTGCCCAAGCGGGACCCGAAGACCGGCGAGGAGAAGATCGCCCGGGTCTTCGCCAACCAGAAGGGCGAGCTGAAGAAGAACGCCCGCGCCATGCTGGACAACATCGCCGCCGCCAAGGAGCGGCCGCTGGCGAGGATCGTCAACGGGCTGTCGATCCGTCATGTCGGCCCGGTCGCCGCCCAGGCGCTGGCCCGCGAGTTCCGCTCGATCGACCGGATCTTCGAGGCCAGTGAGGAGGAGCTGGCCGCCACCGAGGGCGTCGGGCCGACCATCGCCGCCGCCATCAAGCAGTGGTACGAGGAGGAGTGGCACCGCGAGATCCTGCGCAAGTGGAAGGCGGCCGGGGTCCGCTGGGAGGAGGAGTCCACCGGCGAGGACGAGGGGCCGCGCCCGCTGGAGGGGCTGGCGGTGGTCGTCACCGGCACCCTGGACGACTACACCAGGGATGGCGCGAAAGAGGCGTTGCAGAGCCGTGGGGCGAAGGTCACCGGCTCCGTTTCCAAGAAGACGTCCTTCGTGGTGGTGGGGGACAACCCCGGATCCAAGTACGACAAGGCCGTCCAGCTGAAGGTCCCGGTGCTGGACGAGGCCGGCTTCGGCGTCCTGCTCGAACAGGGGCCCGACGCCGCCCGCGAGGTAGCCGTTTCGGCCGAACAGCCGCCCGAATAAGGCCACTCCAGCTCACCCGTTCAGCGCATACCAGACGGATAAGGGTGGCTGGGTCGCATTCGGGCAAGACCAGTAGTGCGCTGCCCGTGGAAGCCTCCCGACGCCTACTGTTGAGACGTGCGTCCGTCATGCACGGCCGTCGGGGAGCGCTTCCCCTCGCGAACGAGCGGGGAAGGGCCACCACCGCGGTGGCACGGCGACGGGCCACCGCGTGGCATCGGCACCACCGCCGGCTGTGAGAGGGACCGAATGAAACCCACCGAGAGTGCCGCCCCGGCCTCACGGCCGCGCGTCCGCACGGCCGTCGCGGGCGTCACCTCCAGGCTCCCGTCCGTCGTGATCGCCGCCGCCGCCGTCGCCCTCCTCACCGGGCTGACGGGGGCGCTGCGCTCCGGCCACGCCCTGTTCCCCGGCGGTGCGGCCGGCTGGTCGCTCGCCGTCCTCACCGGCATCGTGGTCGGCCATCTGGTCGCCCTCGGCCGGGACCGCTGGTGGGGCGGCACCGGCTCCGGCGCCGCCCTCACCCTCGCCGTACTGCTGCTCTACGGCTGGGTGCCCGCCGGACTGGTCAGCCTCGCCGTCGTCGTGCTCACCGGCACCGCCCGCCGCCACCGCTGGCGACAGGGCCTGCTGCACGGCGCCGCCGACATCCTCGGCATCGGCGCCGCCGCCCTCGTCCTCGCCCTCTTCGACGACGCCCCCACCGTCGAGACACCCTGGCGGCCCCTCGAATGGGGCATCGAAGCCGTCCCCGAGGTCGCCCTCGCCGCCACCGCCTACCTGGTGGTGACCAGGACACTGCTGTGGTACACCCTCGCCCCCCAGGCCGGCGGACTGCCCAGCGCGGAACGCACCGCACTGCTGCGCCAGGGCCTGGTCGCCGTCGCCCTGCTCGGCATCGCCCCGCTGATCTGCGTGGTCGCCGTCAGCCTGCCGGTGCTGCTGCCGCTGTTCGCCGTCCCGCTCATCGCCCTGGACTCCACCCTGTGGATCGCCCGCGCCCGCGCCGAGGAGCAGCTGCGCGACCCGCTCACCGGACTGCCCAACCGCCAGTGGCTGCTGGAGCGCACCTGGTCCGCGCTGGAGGAGGCCGAGGGGGAGGGCCTGCGGGCCGCCCTGGTCCTCATCGACCTCGACCGCTTCCGCTCCGTCAACGACACCCTCGGCCACCTCGCCGGCGACCGGCTGCTGCTCCAGATCGCCGACCGGCTCCAGCACGCCCTGCCCCGCGGCGCGGAGGCCGCCCGGCTCGGCGGCGACGAGTTCGCCGTACTGCTCCCGGTCGCCGACTCCACCACAAGCGCCCAGCGGATCGCCCGCCAGCTGGTCGGCGACCTCTCCTCCCCGCTCGACCTCGACGGCCTCACCCTCGTCCTGGAGGCCAGCGCCGGGGTCGCCGTCTTCCCCGACCACGCCCTGGACGCCGAAGGGCTGCTCCAGCGCGCCGACGTCGCCATGTACCAGGCCAAGCGGGACCGCACCGGCGTCGAGGTCTACGAGTCCAAGCGCGACTCCAACACCCCCGACCGGCTCGGCCTCCTCGGCGACCTGCGGCGCGCCCTGGACGCCGGCGACGTGGAGCTGCACTACCAGCCCAAGGTCCGCTTCGACGGCGCCGTCGCCGGTCTGGAGGCCCTGGTCCGCTGGGTGCACCCGGAGCGCGGACGCGTCCCCCCGGACGAGTTCATCGCCATCGCCGAGTCCTCCGGGCTGATGCCGCACCTCACCGAGTACGTCCTGGACACCGCCCTCGCCCAGGTCGCCCGCTGGCGCGCCCAGGGCATCGAGGTCCCGGTCGCGGTCAACGTCTCCCCGCGCGACGTCCACACCCCCGGCTTCGCCGGCTCCGTCGCCGCCCGGCTGGCCCGCCACGGGGTGCCGGCCGGCTCCCTCCAGCTGGAGATAACGGAGCACGTCCTGCTGGAGGACCCGCAGCGCGCCGCCGACACCCTCGCCGGGCTCACCGGGCACGGCGTGAAGATGTCCCTGGACGACTTCGGCACCGGGTACTCCTCCCTGGTCCATCTGCGCCGCCTCCCGGTCAGCGAGCTGAAGATCGACCGCTCCTTCGTCGCCCGGCTCGCTGTGGACACCGAGGACGCCGAGATCGTCCGCTGCACCGTCGACCTCGCCCACTCCCTCGGCCTCCTGGTGGTCGCCGAGGGTGTGGAGGACGACGAGACCTGGGGCCGGCTGCGCGACCTCGGCTGCGACGCGGTCCAGGGCTGGCTGGTCGCCGCCGCGATGCCGCCCGCCGAGTGCACCTCCTGGCTGCACGCCCGCGGCGAGGGCGTCTGGATCCGCCCCCCGGCCGCCCTGCCCCCCTCCCAAGCCGACGCCGCCGACCAGGTCGTGCCGTAGGCCCCGGCCGGTACCCGCGTCACCCAGGGCCCCCGCCGGGACACCCACCCCGGCACCGCACGCCCGGCATACGCGCTCGGGGGCGGGCAGCCACGATCACGGCTGCCCGCCCCCGACGCGTACCCGCCCCCGGCACCTGTCCGGACGCCCGGGGACAGCCCCCGCTGCGTACGGGGGACAGCCCCCGGGAGAAGACGGGGGCAAACCGTTTCACGGTCATCGATCCCCGCCCCATAGGATTGGGGGCGAAAGTCATTCGCTGTACCCATCGCACTCACCCTGAGGATCGCTGCATGCCTGGCATCACGCGCGAGGAGGTCGCCCACCTCGCCCGGCTGGCGCGTCTGGAGCTGAAGGGCGAAGAGCTCGACCACTTCGCCGGACAGCTCGACGACATCATCGGCGCGGTCGCCCGCGTCTCCGAGGTCGCCGACCAAGACGTCCCCCCGACCTCCCACCCGCTGCCGCTGACCAACGTCATGCGCGCGGACGAGGTCCGTCCGTCGCTCACCCCCGCGCAGGCGCTCTCCGGCGCCCCGGCCCAGGAGCAGCAGCGTTTCAAGGTGCCGCAGATCCTGGGGGAGGACTGACCGATGACCGACATCATCAAGCTCACCGCCGCCGAGACCGCGGCGAGGATCGCCTCCGGCGAGCTCACCGCCGTCGAGGTCACCGAGGCCCATCTGGCCCGGATCGAGGCCGTGGACGAGAAGGTCCACGCCTTCCTGCACGTCGACCGGGAGGGCGCCCTCGCCCAGGCCCGCGCCGTGGACGCCAAGCGCGAGCGCGGCGAGACCCTCGGCCCGCTGGCCGGCGTACCGCTCGCCCTGAAGGACATCTTCACCACCAAGGACATGCCGACCACCGTCGGCTCCAAGATCCTTGAGGGCTGGCTGCCGCCGTACGACGCCACCCTGACCCAGCGCCTGCGGGACGCCGACGTCGTCATCCTCGGCAAGACCAACATGGACGAGTTCGCCATGGGGTCGTCCACCGAGAACAGCGCCTACGGCCCGACCGGCAACCCCTGGGACCTGACCAGGATCCCCGGCGGCTCCGGCGGCGGGTCCAGTGCCGCGCTCGCCTCGTTCCAGGCGCCGCTGGCCATCGGCACCGACACCGGCGGCTCCATCCGCCAGCCGGCCGCCGTCACCGGCACCGTCGGCGTCAAGCCCACCTACGGCGGGGTCTCCCGCTACGGCATGGTGGCCTTCTCCTCCTCCCTGGACCAGGGCGGCCCCTGCGCCCGCACGGTCCTGGACGCGGCCCTGCTGCACGAGGCGATCGCCGGCCACGACCCGCTGGACTCCACCTCCATCGACGCCCCCGTGCCACCGGTGGTCGATGCCGCGCGCAACGGCTCGGTGGCCGGGATGCGGGTCGGCGTGGTCAAGCAGTTCCGCGGCGAGGGCTACCAGGCCGGTGTCCTCCAGCGGTTCGACGAGAGCGTCGAGCTGCTGAAGGAGCTGGGCGCCGAGATCGTGGAGCTGGACTGCCCGTCCTTCGACCTGGCGCTCTCCGCGTACTACCTGATCGCCCCGTCCGAGTGCTCCTCGAACCTCGCCCGGTTCGACGGCCTGCGCTACGGGCGGCGCACCGGCGACGACGGCTCGCGCTCCGCCGAGGACGTCACCGCCCTCACCCGCGAGGCCGGCTTCGGCGACGAGGTCAAGCGCCGCATCATGCTCGGCACCTACGCGCTCAGCTCCGGCTACTACGACGCGTACTACGGCTCCGCGCAGAAGGTCCGCACCCTCATCACCCGGGACTTCGAGAAGGCCTTCGAGCAGGTCGACGTGATCGTCTCCCCGACGACCCCGACCACCGCCTTCCCGATCGGCGAGCGCGCCGACGACCCGATGGCGATGTACCTCGCCGACCTGTGCACCATCCCGACCAACCTGGCCGGGAACGCCGCCATGTCGCTGCCCTGCGGCCTGGCCCCCGAGGACGGCCTCCCGGTCGGCCTGCAGATCATCGCCCCCGCCCTGAAGGACGACCGCCTCTACAAGGTCGGCGCGGCCGTCGAGGCCGCGTTCCTGGCGAAGTGGGGACACCCGCTGCTTGAGGAGGCTCCGTCGCTGTGAGCGCACTGACCAAGGCCAAGGGCTTCAAGAAGTCCCGGACCGGTACGTATCTGTCCATCGGCACCACCGCGTTCGGCGCGCTGAGCATCATCAAGCAGGTCCGCAAGGCCCGCTCGGAGAGCGACGCCCTGCTGCTGCTCGACGCCGTCGTGTCCGCCGCCGCCATCGGCACCGGCCTCGCCATCCTGCTGCGCGAACTCAAGCGCATCGGCGACGACGACGTGCTGTTCGGCTGAGAGGGAAGCAACACCGTGACCGTCATCACCGAGCTGGTGCCGTTCGACGAGGCCCTCGCCGCCTACGACCCCGTCATGGGGCTTGAGGTCCACGTCGAACTGGGCACCAGGACCAAGATGTTCTGCGGCTGCTCCACGGAGCTGGGCGCCGACCCCAACACCCAGACCTGCCCGGTCTGCCTCGGCCTGCCCGGCGCCCTCCCGGTCGTCAACGCCATCGGCGTCGAGTCCGCGATCAAGATCGGCCTCGCGCTGCACTGCGAGATCGCCGAGTGGTGCCGCTTCGCCCGGAAGAACTACTTCTATCCGGACATGCCGAAGAACTTCCAGACCTCCCAGTACGACGAGCCGATCGCCTTCAACGGCTACCTCGACGTGCAGTTGGAGGACGGCGAGATCTTCCGCGTGGAGATCGAGCGCGCCCATATGGAGGAGGACACCGGCAAGTCGACCCACGTCGGCGGTGCCACCGGCCGTATCCACGGCGCCTCCCACTCGCTGCTGGACTACAACCGCGCCGGCATCCCGCTGATCGAGATCGTCACCAAGCCGATCACCGGCGCGGGCGCTCGCGCCCCGGAGGTCGCCAAGGCGTACGTGGCCGAGCTGCGCGAGCTCATCCGGGCGCTCGGCGTCTCCGAGGCCCGGATGGAGATGGGCCAGATGCGCTGCGACGTCAACCTGTCGTTGCGGCCCAACGGCACCGAGAAGTTCGGCACCCGCTCCGAGACCAAGAACGTCAACTCGCTGCGGAGCGTGGAGCGGGCCGTCCGCTACGAGATCGGCCGCCACGCGGGCGTGCTCAACGCGGGCGGGACGATCATCCAGGAGACCCGCCACTTCCACGAGGACGACGGCTCCACCACCTCGGGCCGGGTCAAGGAGGAGGCCGAGGACTACCGGTACTTCCCCGAGCCCGACCTGGTGCCGGTGGCCCCGTCCCGCGAGTGGGTCGAGGAGCTGCGCGCCACCCTGCCCGAGCTGCCCCGCGTACGCCGCAACCGGCTGCGCGAGGAGTGGGGCGTCACCGAGCTGGACATGCAGTCCATCCTCAACGCGGGCGCGGTCGACCTGATCGTCGCCACCACCGAGGCGGGTGCCGACTCCGCTTCGGCCCGCAAGTGGTGGCTGGGCGAACTGGCCCGCAGCGCCAACGAGTCCGGCCGCCCGCTGGATGCCCTGCCGATCACCCCGGCGCAGGTCGCCCGGGTCAGCGAGCTGGTCGCCGCCGGCGACCTCAACGACAAGCTGGCCCGCCAGGTCATCGAGGGCGTGCTGGCCGGCGAGGGCGACCCGGACACCGTGGTGGAGAAGCGCGGCCTGAAGGTCGTCTCCGACGAGGGCGCGCTCGGCACCGCCGTGGACGAGGCCATCGCGGCCAACGGCGCCATCGCGGACAAGATCCGCGGCGGCAAGGTCGCGGCGGCCGGCGCGCTGGTCGGCGCGGTCATGAAGGCCACCCGGGGCCAGGCGGACGCGGCCCGGGTCCGGGAGCTGATCCTGGAGCGCCTCGGCGTCGAGGGCTGAGGGGCCGCGCTGCGCGCGGGGGAGCCGGTGGCGGGATCGCCGGCCGGCGGCCCCCGCGCTCGGTCGGCCGCCGACCGCCAGCCGTAGTCGGGGCCGGCCGTCGGTCGCGCGCTCGGCCGGTTGCCGGTGCCAGGTGCTGGGTCGGCCGCCGGCCACCGGCGAGGTCGGCCGTCGGTGCCAGTCGGCGGGTCGGCCGTCGGCGCTATGCGCTGGGTCGGCCGCCGGTGTCGCGTGGCTGGTCGGCCGTCGGCCACGCGCTCGATCGGGCGTCGGCGCCGCGTGTCGGGTCGGTCGCCGGTCTCAGGTGCGGGGTCGGCCGTCGGTGCCTCGTGGTCGGTCCGGCTGCCGGGCCATCGGCAGGGTCGGCCGCCGGGCCATCCGCAGAGGACGGCCGCCTGTCCCCTGCCGGGCCATGTGCCGGAGGCCGTACGCGGGGTGTCCATCTAGGGCACCCCGCGTTGCCCTGTGCGGGGGCGCGATGGGGGATGCCTTGCGTGGGTTGCCGTGGGGGTGGGGACGCGAGGCGGCGGGCGGGGGCGCGGGCTGGCGGCCTGTACCAACCCCCGCCCCCACCTGGGGTCTCGCGCGGCCCCCGGCGTCCCGCCGACTCCGGGCCCGCCCCGCGATCTCGGGGCTACTTGGATTCGACCCGCCCCACGCGGTCGGGGCCGGTCGTCAGGGCCTTGCTCGCGCTCTGCCAGGTGGGGGCGCCGGGGTGGAGCTGGGTGTGGAGGTAGGCCGCGGTGAGTTCGGCGAGGGCGCTGACCCGCTCGGGGTTCTCGTCGGTGGTCTCGGCGGCGTCGTATCCGGCGATCCCGCCGAGTCCGTGCTCCGCGTCGAACAGGGTGAGCAGGGACTTGGGGCCGGGGGCGAGGGTGTAGGGGTCGGCGTGCCAGTCCGGACCCATGTCCGTGAAGTGCCGGGAGTCGTCCTTGTCCCCGGCGACGACCAGCGCGGGTGCGGTCATGGTGGAGAAGTCGACGGCCCCGATGATCGGCCACTGCTCGGCCATGGGCCCGTTGAGGACTTCGCCGCCCCTGCCGGGCGCGGCGAGCAGTACGCCCGCCTTGATCCGGGGCTCGACCAGGTGCACCACGCTGCCGGTGTCGGGGTCGGTGAGCCCCGCGCCGAGAAGAAGGGCGGCGGTGAAGCCGCCGAGCGAGTGCCCGGCGAGGCCGACCTTGGTGGGGTCGATCCGTCCGGCGAGCTGCGGCACGCTGCGTTCGATCACGTCGAGCCGGTCGAGGATATGGGTCATGTCCTCGGCGCGGGAGCGCCAGAAGTCGGGTGCGCCGGGTGCGTCGGCGACCAGGTGGCTCAGCGTCCGGGAGGTGAGGTGGGTGGGCTGGAGGACGACGAACCCGTGTGCCGCCCAGAAGTCGGCGAGCGGCGCGTAGCCGTTGAGCGAGGAGAGGTTGTTCGAGGGGCCGTGGCCGTGGGAGAGCAGGATGACGGGGAGGCCGGTTCCGGTCGCGGGTGCGGAGACGCGCAGGTGCAGGTCCACGGGACGTCCGGGCACGGAGAGGACTACCGGGCTGAAGGACAGGACCGGGGCGGGCGTGCCCAGGGTGGAGGCGCTGGTGGCTGTGCTCACGAGGGGGTTCCCTTTCGGTGGGCACCCGCCGTCGCGGGTCTTGGAGACCGGCGGCGGACAGGGCGGTCAGGAGCGTCCCGTTTCGGCTAACCTGAAACGGAGCATCGCTCCCTTTAATATTCGGAGCGCTGCTCCGTTTTGTCAATCGGTGTGGAAGGAGGGCGTGATGGCCCCCGAAAGTCCTGCTGGGGAGTCGCCGTCCCGAGGCAAGCGGGCCGACGCGCAGCGCAACCGGCAGACGGTGCTCACCGCCGCCGCCGAGGTCTTCGTCACCTCCGGCGTCGATGCGCCGATCCGCCAGATCGCGGCCCAGGCGGGCGTCGGGATGGCCACGATCTACCGCCACTTCCCGACCCGGGCGGACCTCGTCACCGCCGTCTACCGCCACCAGATCGAGGCCTGCGCCGAGGCCGGACCGGACCTGCTGGCCCGTGCCGACTCCCCGCTCGACGCGCTGCGCCAGTGGATCGACCTCTTTGTGGACTTCCTGGTCACCAAGCACGGACTCGCCGACGCCCTGCAGTCCGACGACGACCGTTTCGCCACGCTGCACGCCTACTTCCTCGACCGCCTGCTGCCCGTCTGCGCCCAGCTGCTGGACGCCGCGGTCGAGGCCGGCGAGATCAGGCCCGGCACGCAGCCCTACGAGCTGATGCGCGGCATCGGCAACCTCTGCGTCGGACGTGACAACGACCCCCGCTACGACCCCCGCCGCCTGATCACCCTCCTTCTTCGGGGGCTCCAGCTACCTCGGGCGTCCTGATGTCTCGGGACGCCGGGCGCCCCGGCGCGGGAGCGGCCGGGTAGGGCGTCCGACGGTGGCTCAGGGGGAGGCGCGTCGGCGGGACAGCAGGAGGCGGGGGAAGTCCGGGTCGAGCGCGAGGACGGTGACCCGGACCTCGTCCCCGACCCGTACCGCCTCTTCCGGGGAGCAGCCGGGTCGCCCGGCGGGTCAGGGGTGCCCGTCCCGGTTGGGCCGGAGGAGCCGGAGACCCCGGGCGGCCGAGGGCCCCGCCACTGGGGGGAGTGGTGGCGGGGCCCGCTGCCGGCCCGGGGGCCGTGCCGTCCCGTGGGGGGTGGCGTTGTGCTTTCTGCCCGTGCGGCCACCGGGCAATCCCGGATGGCGAGTTCTCGCCACGGAGGCATAACGCAGGGGCGAGGAGGAGGCGGCAGGCGGCTTGGACGGAAGGGTCGGGCTGTTGGACATTCACCAAGGGGTCGCCGGGAGGCCTTTTCGGGGCCATCGGATCTGACTACCGTCCCGGGCAACCACGTCAATGGTCCGACGGAAGACCATTGGCCGTCGATGGGAGGTCGGGCTTGTCACCGCAGCGCGCGTACGGGATGGATGGCACGGCAGGACCCCAGCCCGCAGGAGTGAGCCGGCGGCGGGCGCTGGCGCTCGGCGGGGGTGTGGTCGGCGCGGCGGCGGCCGGGTCGCTGCTGCCGCCCTCGCTGCGGGAGGCGATGGCCGCCGCACCGCCCACCGGCGGGCTCAGAGCGGTCAAGCACGTGGTGGTCCTGATGCAGGAGAATCGTTCCTTCGACCACTACTTCGGCACCCTGCGCGGCGTACGCGGCTTCGGCGACCGCAACGCCGTCGAGCTGCCCTCCGGCCGCCCGGTGTTCGAGCAGCCCGGCCCGGGCGGCACCGGCTCCGTACTGCCGTTCCCGATCCGCGGTGCCGCCGAGACACAGGCCAAGGACCTCCAGTACATCGGCGACCTGGACCACTCCTGGGGCGGCGGCGCCAAGGCGTGGCGGGACGGCTGGATGGACGGCTGGGTCTCCGCGAAGACCGCCGCGACCATGGCGTACTACGACCGCCGGGACATCCCGTTGCACTACGAGCTGGCCGACACCTTCACCGTCTGCGACGCCTACCACTCCTCCGTCCACACCTCCACCAGCCCCAACCGCAACCACCTCTGGTCCGGCTGGACCGGCTACGAGGCCGACGGCAGCCGGGCGGTGACCAACGCCGCGTACGCCGAGGACACCCACCCCGGCTACCCCTGGACCACCTACGCCGAGCGGCTGGAGCGGGCCGGGCGGAGCTGGCAGACGTACACCGAGTGGGAGAACTTCACCGACAACAACATCGAGTTCTTCACCACCTTCAAGAAGATCGCCCGCAAGGCGCTGGCCCGGACCGGCGGGCACACGTACATGGAGTCCTTCTACGCCGCGGTGCGGACCGCTCCGGCGGCCGAGCGGGAGCGGCTGCTCGCGGCGCTGGAGGAGGGGGTGGCGACACTGACCGCCGCCGAGCGCTCGCTGTTCGAGCGGGGGCTGCGCCGGGTGGAGAGCGGCACCCTGGCGGACCGCTTCCGGGCCGATGTGGCCGCCGGGCGGCTGCCGGAGGTCTCGTATCTGGTCCCGTCGGCGGTGGACTCCGAGCACCCGGGCTCCTCCTCGCCGATCGCCTCGGCCACCCTGGTCTACAAGATCCTCGACGCGCTCGGCTCGCACCCGGAGGTCTGGCGGCACACCGTGCTGCTGATCAACTACGACGAGAACGACGGCTTCTTCGACCATGTCCCGCCGCCCGTCCCGCCGGTCGACGACCCCGACGAGCGCTGGCAGGGCCGCCCCACCGGCCTGGGCATCCGAGTGCCGCTGCTCGTCGTCTCGCCCTGGACCACCGGCGGCTATGTCTGCTCGGAGGTCTTCGACCACACCTCGGTGATCCGCTTCCTGGAGAACTGGACCGGGGTCCGCGAGCCCAACATCACCCCCTGGCGGCGCCGGGTCACCGGTGATCTGACCGGCGCCTTCGACTTCCGCCGGGGCCGCCCTCGCCCCGCCCTGGAACGTCCGGGCCCGATCCCCCCGTTCACCGGCCGCTGGCGCCCGCAGCCGCCCGCCGAGCAGCGGATGCCGGTCCAGGAGCGGGGCACCCGGCCGGCCAGGCCGCTGCCGTACCAGCCGGACGTCCACGCTCGCACGGGCAACGGCACCGTGGAGCTGAGGCTGAGCAACACCGGCCGCTCCCATGTCCCGCTCGCGCTCTACCCGTACGCCGGTGAGTTCGCCGCCCCGCAGCACCGGGACCTCCGGGGTACGGCACGCTGGCGGGTGCCCGTCACCGGCGCCGCGTACCGCTTCACCGTCACCGGCCCGGGTGGCTTCCGCCGCGAGTTCGCCGGACCGGCCGACGGCGGCTGCGAGCTCACCACCCGGCTCGCCCCCGGCGAGCGCGCGCTCCATCTCACCCTGGAGAACACCGGAGCCGAACCGGTGACCTTCACGGTCCGCCCGCTCGGCTACGCGGAGGGCCGCCCGTACACCTCCGCGTCCGGCCGCCCCGCCCGGCCCCGTACCGTCACCGTCCGGCCGGGCCGCAGCCGCACCCTCACCCACTCCGCCGCCGGGGCGCACGGCTGGTACGACCTGGAGGTCACCGCCCCGGGCGGCTTCCGGCGCCGGCTGATGGGCCATCTGGAGAACGGCCGGGAGAGCGTCTCGGGGTGAGGGGGAGGGGAGACGGACGAGGGGCAGGAGGAGACGGGCACTCCGTACGAGACACGCGCGGACGGTGAGGAGCGACACCAAAGGGACAAAGGATCTCGTTAGGGTGCGAGAGTCCTGTGCGCAGGTCACGCGTTCCTCGCGGGCGGTCCCCTGGTGCCACGATCAGCGGCACTCCCCGGTGAGGATCCACGAACCATCCAGGGAGCGAACCCGTTGGCAGCCCTCGCCCGGTGGTGTGTCAGCCACCGACTCGCCACCGTCCTGCTCTGGCTGCTGACCCTCGGCGCCGTCTCGGCCGCGGCGGCCGCCGCCGGTCCCACGTACAGCAACGACTACGAGGTGCCGGGCACCGAGTCCGGCCGCGCGGCCGAACTGCTGACGGCCGGATTCGGCGGGGCCGGCGGCGAGGGCGACACCCTGGTCTGGCACAGCGGGACGGCCGGCGGGGTGCGCGCGGCCGCGGTCGAACGGCGGATGACCGCGATGCTGGGGAAGGTGGCGGAGCTGCCCGGAGTCGCCACCGTGACCAGCCCGTACGCCGTGCCGGGCCCCACCTCCGGGGCGAACGGGTCCGCCAAGGGCACCCGACCGGCGGCGGCCCTGCTCCCCGCCCCCGGCACGCTCAGCGCGGACGGCCGTACCGCCTACGCCCAGGTCGCCTTCGACCGCCCGGCGGCCGAGCTGACCCCCGCCCAGGTCCGGGCCTATGTCGCCACCGCCCGGGCCGCCGCCGGGGACGGGGTACGGGTGGAGTTCGGCGGCACCGCGGTCGCCGCCGCCACCGAGGTGCCCACCTCGCACACCGCCGAGCTGGTCGGGGTGGCCGTGGCCGCCGCCGTGCTCTTCCTCGCCTTCGGCTCGCTCGCCGCCAGCCTGCTGCCGATCGCCACCGCACTGGTCGGCGTCGGCACCGCCTACGCCGGGATCGGACTGCTCGGCCACGCCATGATCGTGGCCGACTTCGCGCCCATGCTCGGCATGCTCATCGGCCTGGGCGTCGGCATCGACTACGCGCTGTTCCTCGTGACCCGGCACCGCAAGGGGCTGAAGCGGGGACTGCCGGTCGCCGACGCCGCCTGCGAGGCGGTCGCCACCACGGGCCGGGCCGTGGTCTTCGCCGGCGCCACCGTCTGCATCGCGCTGCTCGGCATGCTGGTGCTGCGGCTCGGCTTCCTCAACGGTGTCGCTCTCGCCGCCGCGCTGACCGTCGTCCTCACCGTGGCGGCCTCCATCACCCTGCTACCCGCCCTCCTCTCGTCCATCGGCCCGCGCGCCCTCTCCCGCCGGGAGCGCGCCCGGCTCGCCGTCCAGGGACCGGTGCCCGAGCGGGTCACCGGGCCGGCCGCGCGCTGGGCCGCGTTCGTCGAGCGCCGCCCCACCCTGCTCGGGCTGCTGGCCGCCGCCATCATGCTGGTGCTGGCGCTCCCCGCGGCCGGGCTGCATCTGGGCACCTCCGACCAGGGCAGCGCACCGGCCGGCTCCACCGCCCGCAATGCCTACGACCTGCTCGCCGACGGCTTCGGCCCCGGCGTCAACGGGGCGCTGACGCTGGCCGCCGAGGTGGACGGCGCGGACGACCGGGTCGCCCTCAGCCGGCTGCCGCTGATGCTGCGCGCCACCGACGGGGTCGCCTCCGTCGGCCCGGTGACCTACGGCGGCGCCGGTACGGCCGCGCTCACCGTGGTCCCCGCCACCGCCCCGCAGTCCCGGGCCACCAGCGAACTGGTGGAGCGGCTGCGCACCGAGGTGCTGCCCGCCGCCCAGCACGGCACCTCGCTCCGGGTCCATGTCGGCGGCATCACCGCCGGCTACGACGACTTCGCGCGGGTCATCGTCGGCAAACTGCCGCTGTTCACCGGGGTGGTCATCGGACTCGGCTGCCTGCTGCTCCTGCTCGCCTTCCGCTCGGTGGGCATCCCGCTGAAGGCCGCCGTCATGAACATCGCGGCCGTCGCCGCCGCGTTCGGGGTGGTGGTCGCCGTCTTCCAGTGGGGCTGGGGCAGCGAACTGCTGGGCCTGGGAGGGGGCGGGCCCATCGAGCCCTTCCTGCCGGTGATCATGGTGTCGGTGCTCTTCGGGCTCTCCATGGACTACCAGGTCTTCCTGGTCAGCCGGATGTACGAGGAGTGGCTGGAGACCGGCGACAACCGGCGGGCCGTCCGGGTCGGGCTGGCCGAGACCAGCCGGGTCATCAACTCCGCCGCGGTGATCATGATCGCGGTCTTTCTCGCCTTCGTGCTCACCGGTGACCGGATCATCGCCATGTTCGGGGTCGGGTTGGCGGCCGCGGTCGCGCTGGACGCCTTCGTACTGCGCACCCTGCTGGTGCCGGCGCTGATGCATCTGCTCGGCCGCGCCAACTGGTGGCTGCCGCGCTGGCTGGACCGGCTGCTGCCGCGGATCAGCATCGAAACCCCGGCGACCGGCGACGACGACCATGCGAAGATCCCCTGGCAGCGCGCGAGCGGCAGCGACGACGAGCAGGACGAGCAGCTCGTGCCCTGACCGGGCGGCCGACCGGCCGCGATCCGGGTGTGCGTGGGAGACGGGGAGAACGGGCCGGATGTACGCGATACCGCTGGGCGTGGACGGGGCGGAACTGGGCCCGCTGGAGCCGTGGCAGGCCGAGGAGCTGCTTGTCCACATGGACCGGGGCCGGGAGTACATCGGGCGGTTCGTCCCGCTGCCGGAGGTCAACAAGGACCTGCCCTCGGCCCGCGCCTGGCTTCAGGTGTACGCCGACGGGGCCGCCGCCGACACCCGCCGGCTGTGGGGCATCCGGCTGGACGGGACGCTGGTGGGCGGGGTCCTCTTCCGGGTCTTCGACACCGAGCGCGGGGTCTGCGAGGCCGGCTGCTGGCTGGAGCCGTCCGCCGCCGGGAAGGGCCTGGTCACCCGGGCCTGCGAGGTGATCATCGACTGGGCCGTGGAGCGGCGCGGGATGCACCGGGTGGAGTGGCATGTCGACCCGGAGAACACCGCCAGCGTCAACGTCGCCAAGCGGCTCGGGATGACCCGCGAGGCCCGGCTGCGCGAGGTCGACGTCCACCGCGGCGCCCGCCGGGACGTGGAGATCTGGGCGGTGCTCGCCCCCGAGTGGCGCGAGCACCGGCGTACCGCGGAGCACCGGGGTACTGGCGAGCACCGGCGTACGGGTGGCGGTACGGACCCGGTGGCGGGCGGCGGCCGGGCTTGAGACCGGGTGGCGGGCGGCCGGGCCTGAGGCCCGGCGGGGTGTGACTGAGGCCCGCCCGGGCCCGCCTGAGTCCCCCTTACCCGCGGCTGAGGAGGGTCTGAGTCCCCGTACCGCCGCCTCTAAGGACCCTCCCCCGCCAGGAATGCGGCAGGCGCCCGATGTGGCGGGGCCCGCTGGGGGACGAGAGTGGTGGATGTCAGCAGGAAGACCACCACCGGCTCCCAGGAGGACCCGATGTTCCCGTACGAGACGCACCCCACCCGCCACACCGAGCTGGTCCGCGAGGCCCGCGCCGAGGGACTGGCCAAGGCGGTCCGGGCGGCCCGCAAGGCCGCCCGCGGCTCCGGTCGCGATGAAGCCGAGGGGCGGGTGGACCCGGGCTGGAGGGACCAGCTCGCCACCGCCGCCTGACGTTCGGTCAATGTCCGCCGATCGTTCGAACACCGACCCTTTGTCAGACGCCTGTGCGATGCTCTGCGACGTGGAGACCAAGTCCTTCAGCCCGGTGTTCGTCGGCAGGACCGGCGAGCTCGCCACGCTCACCGAAGCGCTCTCCCGCGGATCCGCGGGAGAGCCGCAGGTGCTGCTCGTGGGCGGCGAGGCCGGGGTCGGCAAGACCCGGCTGCTGGAGGAGTTCCTCGGCGAGGCGACCGCCCGCGGCGCGGTCGTCGCCGTCGGCGGCTGCGTCGAGGTCGGCGCGGACGGGCTGCCCTTCGCCCCGTTCTCCACCGCGCTGCGCGCCCTGCGCGGACTGCTGCCCGAGGAGCTGGCCGCCGCCGCCGAGGGCCAGGAGGGCGAGCTCGCCCGGTTGCTGCCCGAGCTGGGCGAGGCCCGTTCCCACGACCCGTACGGCGAGGACAGCACCGCCCGGCTGTTCGAGCTCACCGCCCGGCTGCTGGAGCGGGTCGCCGCCGAGCGCACGGTCGTCCTCGCCCTGGAGGACCTGCACTGGGCCGACGCCTCCACCCGCCATCTGCTCGCCTACCTCGTCCGCACCCTGCACCGGGGGCGGCTCACCGTCATCGCCACCTACCGCGCCGACGACGTCCACCGCCGCCACCCGCTGCGCCCGCTCCTCGCCGAGCTGGACCGGGTGCGCGCGGTGCGCCGCGTCGAACTGCCCCGCTTCACCCGCACCGAGGTCCACCGCCAGCTCATCGGCATCCTCGCCGCCGAGCCCGCCGCCGCCCTGGTCGACGACATCTACGCCCGCTCCGAGGGAAACGCCTTCTTCGTCGAGGAACTGGCGATGGGCCACGACTGCGGATACGAACCGGGCGCGCTCAGCGACTCGCTGCGCGACCTGCTGCTGGTCCGGGTGGAGCGGCTCGGCGAGGACACCCAGCGGATCGTGCGGATCGTCGCCGAGGGCGGCTCCACCGTCGAGTACGGGCTGCTGGCCGCGGTCGCCGGGCTCCCGGAGGACGAGCTGATCGAGGCGCTGCGCGAGGCCGTCGGCGCCAACATCCTGCTCCCCGCGGCGGACGGCGAGGGGTACCGCTTCCGGCACGCCCTGGTCCGCGAGGCGGTCAGCGACGACCTGCTGCCCGGCGAGCGCTCCCGGCTCAACCGGCGCTACGCCCAGGCCCTGGAGGCCGACCCCGCCCTGGTCCGCGCCGACGCCCGCACCACCCGCCTCGCCGGATACTGGTACCACGCCCATGACGCGGCCAAGGCGCTGCCCGTGGTGCTCAGGGCCGCCGTGGAGGCGCGCAAGCGGCACGCCCACGCCGAGCAGCTGCGGCTGCTGGAGCGGGGGATGGAGTTGTGGGACGGCGTCCCCGAGGACGTCCGCGACTCCCTGCGGCCCATGGACGACGCCGAGGCGTACCCGGCCTGCGGCCGCGACCCCGGCACCAGCCCGCTGCGCTTCATGGACCTGCTCGCCGAGGCGGCGGTGGCGGCCCGGCTGTGCGGGGAGCGGGAGCGCGCCCTGAAGACCGTCAAGCGGGCCCTGCGGCTGCTGGACGACGGGGACCGCGGCGACCCGGCCCGCGATCCCCTGCGCGCCGCCTGGTTCAGGGCCGAGCGCTCCCGGCTGACCGACGCGCTGGGCCGCGGTGACGGCTGGGAGGACATCGCCGCCGCTCAGGAACTGCTGCGCGGGCTGCCGCCGTCGCCCGTGCACGCCCAGGTGCTCGCGGTCGCCGCCGGCTGGGGCATGCTGCACGCCCCCGGACGGGACAGCCTGGCCGCCGCCGAGCGGGCCGTGGAGTACGCGCGGCTGGTCGGCGCCGAGCCGGTCGAGCTCAACGCCCTCACCACCCTCGGCTGCATCACGGCCGACGCCGGCGACACCGAGGCCGGGATCGCCATGGTCCGCGCGGCCGGACGGCGGGCCCTCGCCCTGGACCTCACCAGCGAGGCCTCCCGGGGCTTCGTCAACCTCACCAACTGCCTGGAGGCCGTCGGCCGCTCCCGGGAGGCCGTCGAGGTCGGCCGCGACGGCGTCGCCTACGCCCGGCGGTGCGGACTGCGCGACGGCGAGGGCTGGTCGCTGGGCAACCTCACCGAGTCGCTGGTCTCGCTCGGCGAGTGGGAGGAGGCGGAGGAGGGGGCCGAGCGGCTGCTGCACACCTCCTACAGCGTCATGCCGCGGGGCATGGCCCATCTGGTCTTCGCCGAACTGCGGCTGGCCCGAGGCGAACCGGAGTCCGCCGCCGCCTCCCTGGCACGTGCCAGGGTGGCGTACGGCAAGCACGACCGGGTCCTGCAGCACCGGCTGCCGATGGCCCGGATCGAGCTGGCCGTGGCCGCCGCCCAGGGGCGCTTCGCCGACGCCCGGGCGGTGCTCGCCGCCCATGTCGGCCAGGGCATCCCCGTCGGCAGCCACCGCTACGGCTGGCCGCTGCTGCTCGCCGCCGCCACCGTCGAGGCGGACGCCCGCGGGCTGCCCGCCGCCGAGCCGGGGCGCGCCGAGGCGTTGGCCGCGATCCGAGGCGCCGCCCGGCATCTCACCGCCCCGGTCCCGCTCTGGCAGGCGTACGGGCTGTACGTCTCCGCCGAGACCGCCCGGGCCGAGGGACAGGACGACCCGGAGCGCTGGGCGGAGGTGCTGGCCGTCTTCGAACCGCTGGAGCGGCCCCACCCGCTGGCCCTGGTCCGCCACCGCCGGGCCGACGCGCTGCTCGCCGCGGGCGGTTCCCGCGACGAGGCCGCGACCCTGCTGAGGCAGGCCCAGCGCACCGCGCTGCGGCTCGGCGCCCGGCCGCTGCGCGAGGAGGTGGAGCTGCTCGCCGCCCGCGCCCGCCTGCCGCTCACCGAACCGGCCGCCCCGGCGCCCGTCGAGCGGCAGCCGGACGACGGCTTCGGGCTCACCCCGCGCGAGCAGGACGTGCTGCGCCTGGTCGCCGAGGGCCGCACCAACCGCCAGATAGCCGAGGAGCTGTTCATCTCGCCGAAGACGGCCAGCGTCCATGTCTCGAACATCCTCGGCAAGCTTGGCGTCGCCGGCCGGGGCGAGGCCGCCGCCCTCACCCACCGGCTCCGCCTGCTCCCCGAGGTGCCCGTCTGACCCCCTGAGGACGGGGGCCTCTACTCCCCGCTACGACACCTTCAGCCGCAGCAGCCGGTCGTCGCCGTCCTCGGGGGTGCCCCGGGTGTCGGTCTCGCTGGTCAGCAGCCACAACCGGTCGCCGCCGGGGGCCAGTACGGTGCGCAGCCGCCCGTACTCCTCCTCCAGGAAGGACTGCGGGTCGGCGGCGGTCTTCGTGCCGTCCAGCGGGATCCGCCACAGCCGCTCACCGCGCAGCGCCGCCATCCAGAGGGAGCCCTGGGCGTAGGCGATGCCGCTGGGGGAGGCCTCGGAGGTACGCCACTGGGCGACCGGCTCGGTGAACCCGCGCCGCTCGCCCTTGCCCTCGGTCTCCGGCCAGCCGTAGTTCTTGCCCGGCTCGATCAGGTTGAGCTCGTCCCAGGTGTTCTGGCCGAACTCCACCGCCCACAGCCGCTTCTCCGTGTCCCAGGCCAGTCCCTGCACATTGCGGTGGCCGAGGGAGTAGACCAGCGAGTCCGGATCCGGGTTGCCGGGCGCGGGCTCGCCGTCCGGGGTCATCCGCAGGATCTTGCCGCCCAGCGAGGCCTTGTCCTGCGCCAGCCCCGTCTCCCCGGTCTCCCCGGTGCCCGCGTACAGCATCTTGTCCGGGCCGAACGCGATCCGGCCGCCGTTGTGGATCGTGCCCTTGGGGATGCCGCGCAGCACCGTGTCCGGCGCCCCGAGCTGCTGCCCGGCGGGCTTGCGCTCGTCGTAGAGCAGCCGGGCGATCCGGTTGTCGGAGTCGGTGGTGAAGTACGCGTAGACCTGGCGGTCCGAGGCATACGCGGGAGAGACGGCCAGGCCCAGCAGCCCGCCCTCGCCCCCCGGAGCGACCCCCGGCACCGAGCCGATCTCGGTCTTCTTGCCGCTCTCCGCGTCGACCCGGGTGATCGTCCCCTCGTCGCGGGAGGAGACCAGCAGGTCCCCGTCCGGCAGGGCGGCCAGCCCCCAGGGCGACTTCAGCTCCTCGGTGAGGGTGGCCACCACCGTGGCGGTGCCCTTGGCCGGCGGCACCGAGGCGGAGGGCGCCCCCGAGGGCGCGGGGGAGGAGGCCGCCGGCGAGGTGCGGCCGCCCCCCTGCCCGGGGGCCTCGCCCCCACCGGAGGAGCACCCGGCCGCCAGCATCAGTACGGCGGTCGCCAACACGGCAATCACAGCTGGACGTTGCACGTTCTCGATCCCTTCGACACGGCGGCGGCAGCAGCCCGTGCCCCCTTCATACACCGCCCACGCCACCGCGTTCGGCCCCCCGCGACGAAGATCCCGCCCCGGGGCCGCGCGGTCGCGGGACGGGGTCCTGGCGCCCAGCGCCCATCCGGCCGCCGGGCCGGTTGGGCGTCAACCACCCGGCGGGTACCACCGCCATCGGGCGCCAACCGCCCCCATCTGCCGTCTCGTGCCCTCATCCGCACTGATCCGCCGCCATGCGCCATTCCCCGGCGCCGGGGAACGCACCGTCGCTCAGTCCCAGGAGCCCCGGGCCGGGGGCAGCGCGGCGATCTCGGCCAGGTCGGCCGGGGTCAGTCGCAGGGCGGCGGCGCCTGCGTTCTCCACGGCCCAGCGGGCCTGTTTGGTGCCGGGCACCGGGACCACCTGGTCGCCCTGGGCCAGCGTCCAGGCCAGCGCCACCCCGGCCGGGGTCACCCCCGCCGCCGCGCCGCCGTGCCGCTCGGCGACCCGGCGCAGGCCGGCCACCAGCGGTTGGTTGGCGGCCATCATCTCGGCGGTGAACCGGGGGTGCCGGGCCCTCGGGTCGTCCGGCTCGAAACCGCCGCCCGGGGTGAGCGTCCCGGTCAGGAAGCCGCTGCCCAGCGGCATCGCCGCCAGAAAGCCGACGCCCCGCTGCGTACACCAGGGCAGCAGCCGGGCCAGTGCCTGCGGCGACCACACCGACAGCTCCGCCTGCACCGCGCTCACCGGGAAGACCTGCTGCACCCGCTCCAGCTGCCGAATCGTTCCCGCGTACAGGTCCTCGACCGGGGACCCGGCGGGCGGCGTACGCCATCGGCCGGCCCGGCCCGGGGCCACCGGGCGGCGCGGGGCGCGTACGCCCACGGCGCACAGGCCCAGGGCCCGTACCTTCCCCGCCCGCACCAGCTCCGCCAGCGCGCCCCAGGTCTCCTCCACCGGCACCTCCGGGTCGGCCCGGTGCAGCTGGTACAGGTCGATGACATCGGTCTGGAGGCGGCGCAGTGAGGCGTCGCAGGCCCGGCGGACGTACCCGGGGCGGCCGTTGGCCACGATGTGCCCGTCGCCGACCAGCAGCCCGCACTTGGTGGAGACGAACACCTCGTCCCGCCGCTCCTTGAGCACCCGGCCGAGCAGCAGCTCATTGGTGAACGGCCCCCACATGTCGGCGGTGTCCAGCAGGCTCACCCCGGCGTCCAGCGCCGCGTGCACGGCCCGCAGCGAGCGGTCCCCGCGCTGCTGGGAGGAGGTGTACGCCCAGCTCATCGGCATACAGCCGAGGCCGACGGCGCCCACCTGAAGCGCGCTCGCGCCGATCGTCCTGCGCTCCAACTCCCCGTACCTCCCCGAAGGCCCTCGCACCGCGCCCCCAAACTAACCAATGGCGGCAGGAGCCCTTGGCATAGCCTCGGGGACCATGACGTACGACGTGTGGCTCCCCATCCCCGCCGACGAGATCGACGGGCTGCCCGCTCCCTCCGCCCCCGGCGGCGGCCCGCGCTACCGCTTCTGGGACGGCGGCCCCGACTTCCCGGCCGACCCGGCCGACTGCGCCTTCTATGTGGTGCCGTACATGAAGGGCAGCGAGATCGCGGTCCGGCCGATGGCGGAGATGACCTCGGTACGGGTGGTGCAGACGCTCTCCGCGGGCACCGACCATGTCACCCCGGGGCTGCCCGCACTGCCGCCCGGGGTGGCGCTGTGCAACGCCAAGGGCGTCCACGAGGCGAGCACCGCCGAGCTGACCGTGGCCCTGATACTCGCCTCGCTCCGGGGCTTCCCCGGCTTCGTCAGGGGCCAGGACGCCGAGGAGTGGCGGGACGGCTTCTACCCGGCGCTCGCCGACAAGTCGGTGCTGATCGTGGGCTACGGCTCGATCGGCGCGGCCATCGAGGACCGGCTCGCGCCCTTCGAGCTCGCGCGCGTGGAACGCGTCGCACGCTCCGCGCGCACCACCGCGCGCGGGCCGGTGCGGGCCCTCACGGAGCTGCCCGCGCTGCTGCCGGAGGCCGATGTGGTGGTGCTCTCCACCCCGCTGACCTCGGACACCCACCATCTCGCCGACGCGGCGTTCCTCGGCCGGATGAAGGACGGCGCGCTGCTGGTGAACGTGGCGCGCGGACCGGTGGTCGACACCAAGGCGCTGCTGGCCGAGACCGGGAGCGGGCGGATCACCGCGGCGCTCGATGTCACCGACCCCGAGCCGCTGCCGAAGGGCCATCCGCTGTGGCACGCCCCAGGTGTTCTGATCAGCCCGCATGTGGGCGGTTCCACCTCCGCGTTCATGCCCCGGGCCAAGCGGCTGATCGCCGGCCAGCTGACCCGTTTCGTACGCGGGGAGGAACTGCGCAACCGAGTCCTGACCACCGGCTGACCCCCCCCGTCCAATTCCCGGCCCCCGGCTCCCGGCCCTCGGCTCCCGGCCCCCGGTGTCCGGCCTCGGCGTCCGGCTCCGGGCCGCTGGCGTCCGGTTCCTGGCGTCCGGCCCTCGGTGCCCGGCTCCTGGCGTCCGGCCCTCGGTGTCCGGCGCCGCCGTCTCGGCTCAGGCCCGCGGTTGTCGTCTCGGCCCGGGCCCTGGGGCATCGTCCGGCCCGGGCCTCGGGGCATCGTTCCGGCCCGGCTTCCGGCCGTCGTCTCGGCCCGGCTGCCGGCTGCCGGCGGCCGGCTCGTCCGGCTTCCCGCTCTCGGCCGTCGTCTCGGCCCGGATCCCGGTCGATGTCCCGCCTCCGGCCCCGGGTCGCCGCCGACGACTTTCGGCCGCCGCTTTCGCCACCCAGTCGCCGGGCTCCGGGGCCGGACCGCCGCCTCGGTCGGGGGGCCGCGAACACCGGTCGTCGCCCGGGCGGGGAGGCCCGCGAGTCCCAGCCGCCGTCCTCGGCGCGGAGGCCTGCGGGCACCAGCTGCCCGCCTCGGTCGGGAGGCTCGCGGATACCGCCTGCCGGCGCCGGTCCGGGCCGAGGGGCGCCGAACGATGCTCCCGGCCGGGGCCCCGTACGCACCGGTCGCCGCCCGTGCCCGGGGCCGCGGGCACGGGCGGCGCCTGGGCCCTGGGGGTGCGTACAAGAGGCCGCCACCCCCGTCCGGACGGCCCGCGGACACGCGCCTCATCCCGGCCCCGGGGCTCCGCCGCCATCCGGCCCCGGGGCTCCGCGGACACCGGTCGCCACCCCCGGCCCGGGGCCTCGGACGCACCGGTCGCCACCCCCGCCCGGGGCCCCGTCCGCACCCGTCGCTACCCCGCCCCCGGCCCCCCGCGCCCAGCACAATCCGGCCAATTTCGTGATCGTCACGGAGCGTAGAGAACCCCTGTCCCTGTGTGACGGGACTGGTGTATCGTCCCGATCTGGGGGGAGGCGTCGAACAGATACCGGCGCAGGGGCACGACGTGACAGCCGATCAGGAACCGAGGGGGGCGACGGGTGATGCACGGTCGATGGGCAACCGATCCGACGCGGCGGGACGGGCGTACACCGTCCCCGGGCGCACCGCGCCCGCCGCGGAGCACGACGCACATGTCACCGCCGCGCACCCGGACAGCGCGGTGAGCGCCCCGGGAGTGCTCGTGGAGCGCCCGCCCGCCGCCACCGGTGGCGGCACCGCGGGGCCGCGGGCCGGCGGCGGACTGGGCACCCAGCTGATCCTCGCGGTGCTGTGCGGTGGGTACGCCACCGGCGCCGCCCTCGGCTGGGGTTCCCCCGAGATGGCCCTCGTCATGGGCGACTTCGGGCTGAGCGGGGCCGCGCTGGTGGCCTCCGTCTCCTGCCTGGTGTACGCGCGGACCAGGGACGGCCGGTTCCGGCCCGCCTGGCTGCTGTTCGCGTTCTCCTCCGCGATGGCCGCCGCGGGCAACGGGGTCTGGGGCTGGTACGAGGTGGTCCTCGACCGCCCGGTGCCCACCCCCTCCCTGGCGGACCTGTTCTTCCTGCTCTTCGCGCCGCCCGCGATCGTCGGGCTGCTGGTGCTCGCCAAGCGCCCGGTCACCCGGGCCGGCTGGGTCTGCCTGGGGCTGGACTCCTGGCTCATCGGCGGCTCGCTACTGACCCTCTCCTGGAGCCTGGCGCTCGCCCACACCGCGCACTTCCGGGGGGAGACGGTGGCCCGCGCGGCGCTCTCGCTGGCCTATCCGCTGCTGGACATCGTGCTGGTCAGCATGGTGCTGGCGCTGCACTTCCGGCGCTCCCAGGCGGGCCGTTCGGCCGTCCACACGGCCGTCGCCGCGCTCGCCCTGACCGTGCTGTGCGACGCGCTGTTCACCTCACCGCTGCTGCGCGAGCACTACGCCTCCGGGCAGCTGCTGGACGCCGGCTGGTTCGCCGGATCGCTGCTGCTGGCGTACGCGCCCTGGGGCGCCCGCCGGGCCGGGGTGCGGCCCCCGCCGCGCCGGCCGGCGCCCGAGGCCAGGGGCGCGGGCCGCTCGGCCAGCCGCCCGGTGGCCGGCTCGCTGGCCGCCCTCACCCCGTACCTGGCCGCCGCCGTCTGCACCCTGGGCATCCTGTACAACGCGGTCGAGGACCGCTCGGTGGACCGGGTGGTGGTCTTCACCGCCTGCACGGTGGTGCTCGCCCTGGTGATCCGCCAGGGCATCATGCTGATGGACAACATCGCCCTCACCCATGAACTGGCGCAGAAGGAGAACCACTTCCGCTCCCTGGTGCAGGGCTCCAGCGATGTGATCATGATCGCCGCGCCCAACGGCACCCTGCGCTACGTCAGCCCGGCCGCCTCCGGGGTGTACGGGCGCGAGGCCGACGAGCTGATCGGCTCCGAGCTGGCCGCCCTGATCCACCCCGACGACCTCGGCGGGGTGGTCCACGAGGTGCGCCGCTTCCTGGCCGCGCCGCCCACGGACGAGCCCACCACCCGGATCGAGTGCCGCTTCCGCTCCGGCACCGGCGACTGGCTCAACGTCGAATCCACCGTCAACCGCCACCAGGGCGGGCTGATCTTCAACAGCCGGGATGTCACCGAGCGGGTCCGGCTCCAGGCCCAGCTCCAGCACAACGCCGAGCACGACGCGCTCACCGAGCTGCCCAACCGGGCCCTGTTCACCCGGCGGGTGCGCGGAGCCCTGGGCGGCCGCCGGGCCGGGGACGCGGGCACCGCGGTGCTCTTCATCGACCTCGACGGCTTCAAGGGCGTCAACGACCGGCTCGGCCACCAGGCCGGCGACGAACTGCTGATCCAGGCCGCCCGCCGGCTCCAGGAGTCCGTCCGCGCCGGGGACACCGCGGCCCGGCTCGGCGGCGACGAGTTCGCCGCGCTGATCCTCGGCGGCGCCGGACACGACGAAGCCGACCGGGAGCTGCTGGTCGCCGAGATCGCCGAACGGCTGCGGCACACCCTCTCCCGCCCCTACGAGGTGGACGGCGGCCGGGAGGTGCGGGTCGCCGCCTCCATCGGCGTCGCCTTCGCCGAGCCCGGGATCTCCTCCGCCGAGCTGCTGCGCAACGCCGACCTGGCGATGTACCGGGCCAAGGCCGGCGGCAAGAACCGCGTCGAGCTCTACGGACCGCACCTCGGCGACGCTGTTCCGCAGGCCGCCGCTGGGAGTGCGCGCCGGGCCCCGGTCCCGGCCGGTGCTCCTCGGCACACCGCGGCCGCCGCCCACGCGCCCACCCCGCACGCGGGCGCCCCGGTGCATTCGGGGGGCGCACCGGCGCGTACCGCCGCACCCGTACACCCCGATGCGCCCCCGCCCCTCACCACCACCCCGGTGCCCGCGGCCATCAGCACCACCGCCCTCCCCGCGGCGATCACCACCACCTCCGGGCCACCCCTCTCCACGGCACCGCACCCGGGCGCCCCGCCGGCCTCAGCCGCCCGGCCCGGCCGCACCGGGCCGGGCCGGACGACCGACGGCGGTCCCGGTCATCCGCGGGGCGGCATCCCGCGCTCGGCCGCCCGCCGCGGCGACGGCGGCCCCCGGCCGTACCAGGTCACCCAGGACCTGTCCTTCGCCCTGCTGCATCAGCCGGTGGTGGACCTCGCCACCGGGCGGATCACCGCCGTGGCCGCCCAGCCCCGGCACCGCTCGGCCCAGGGCATCCTGCTCACCCCCACCGAGTTCCTCCGGGTCACCGACCTGGCCGAGCTCGCCGAACTGGCCACCGAGGCCGCCGAGCGCGCCGCTCCACCCGCGCCCGGGCGCCCCGCCCCCGGCACGGCCGACCGCGCGACCGGGCGCCCCACCCTGTCCCCGCGCCCGGCCGGCGGCGACGATCCGGCCGCCGCCGAACGGCCCGGCGCCGCCCTGCTGGAACGGGCCGTCGCCCAGGCTGCCGAGCGGGCCGCGCTCGGCCACCTCACCCCCGTATCGGTCCGGCTGCCGGCCCGCGGACTGCTCGCCGCGGCCCTGCCGGCTGGCACCGTCGAGAAGCTGCTCACCCGCTACGGACTGCCCTCCGGATCGCTGGTCATCGAGCTGTCCGACAGCGACCCCAGACTCTCCTTCGAGGAGCTGGAACGGCGGCTCAGCACCCTGCGCCGGCTCGGCGTACGGATCGCGCTGGACGGCTTCGGCAGCGGCTACGCCGCCATCAACGCGCTGCGCAGGCTCCCGGTGGACATACTGAAACTGGACCGGGGACTGGTCGACAACGTGGTCGAGTCCGCCCGGCTGCACAAGATCACCAGCGGTCTGCTGCGCATCGCCTGCGACCTCGGCATGCAGTCCGTCGCCGACGGGGTGGACGAGCCCGAGCAGATCCACGTACTGCGCGCGATGGGATGCACCCATGGCCAGGGCGCGGTCTTCTCCGGCCCGCTGGACGAGCACCGGCTGCGCCGGGCGCTCACCCGGGGCCAGTACCCGCTGCCGCTCGGCGCCGGACTGCCCGTCCTCAGCGGCGGAACCCTGCCCGCCATGCGCTCCTACCTCACCCTTCGACCACATGATGAGACGCGTATCCCACCCACTTGACACTGACGGTGCGCCGGGGGGAGGGTCAGTGCCATGCGCACCCGAATTCTCGTACTTGGAAAGCGCGTCGGCTGAGCAGGGCCTCGACACGGCCCTGCTGACTCCCCCCGACGCGCTCCCCTCGCTTGCCTCACGGCACGAGGGGTTTTTTGTTGCACCGGCACGTGCCAGAACCGCCCGAACCCTCGCAAAACTCAGCTCAAACTCCCAGCTCAAACTCTCAGCACACACCCTCAGCGCGAAACCCTCAGCTTCGAGAAGAGAATGCCGATGACCGAGCAGGCCTCCGGGTCCCACCATCCGCAGCCGCGGGCCCGTGGCGGCGGGCAGTCCGCCACCGTCGAACACGTCACGGGTGCGCAGTCCCTCATCCGCTCCCTGGAGGAGGTGGGCGCCGACACGGTCTTCGGCATTCCCGGCGGTGCGATCCTCCCCGCCTACGACCCGATGATGGACTCGGCCCGGGTGCGGCACGTGCTGGTCCGCCACGAGCAGGGCGCCGGGCACGCGGCCACCGGCTACGCCCAGGCCACCGGACGCGTCGGGGTCTGTATGGCCACCTCCGGACCGGGCGCCACCAACCTGGTCACCCCGATCGCCGACGCCCATATGGACTCCGTCCCCATGGTCGCGATCACCGGGCAGGTCGCCTCCAAGGCCATCGGCACGGACGCCTTCCAGGAGGCGGACATCTGCGGCATCACCATGCCGATCACCAAGCACAACTTCCTGGTCACCAAGGCCGAGGACATCCCGCGCACCATCGCCGAGGCGTTCCACATCGCCTCCACCGGCCGCCCCGGCCCGGTCCTGGTCGACATCGCCAAGGACGCCCTCCAGGCCCAGACCGTCTTCAGCTGGCCGCCGCAGCTGGACCTGCCCGGCTACCGCCCGGTGACCAAGCCGCACGCCAAGCAGATCCGCGAGGCCGCCAAGCTGATCACCCAGGCCAAGCGGCCCGTCCTCTACGTCGGCGGCGGCGTCCTGAAGGCCGGCGCCACCACCGAGCTGAGGGTCCTCGCCGAGCTGACCGGCGCCCCGGTCACCACCACCCTGATGGCCCTCGGCGCCTTCCCCGACAGCCACCCGCTGCACGTCGGCATGCCCGGGATGCACGGCGCGGTCACCGCGGTCACCGCCCTGCAGAAGGCCGACCTGATCGTCGCCCTCGGCGCCCGCTTCGACGACCGGGTCACCGGCAAGCTGGACAGCTTCGCCCCGTTCGCCAAAATCGTCCACGCCGACATCGACCCGGCCGAGATCGGCAAGAACCGCGCCGCCGACGTGCCGATCGTCGGTGACGCCCGCGAGGTCATCGCCGACCTGGTCCAGGCCGTCCAGGCCGAGCACACCGACGGCAACACCGGGGATTACAGCGCCTGGTGGCGCGACCTCAGCCGCTGGCGGGACACCTACCCGCTCGGCTACGACCAGCCCGAGGACGGCAGCCTCTCCCCGCAGCAGGTCATCCAGCGCATCGGGCAGCTCGCCCCCGAGGACACCATCTACGCGGCTGGCGTCGGCCAGCACCAGATGTGGGCCGCCCACTTCATCGACTACGAGCGCCCCGCCACCTGGCTCAACTCCGGCGGCGCCGGAACCATGGGGTACGCGGTCCCGGCCGCCATGGGCGCCAAGGCCGGCATGCCCGACCGCACCGTCTGGGCCATCGACGGCGACGGCTGCTTCCAGATGACCAACCAGGAACTGGTCACCTGCGCCCTCAACGGCATCCCGATCAAGGTCGCCATCATCAACAACGGCGCCCTCGGCATGGTCCGCCAGTGGCAGACCCTCTTCTACAACCAGCGCTATTCCAACACCGTGCTGCACGCCGGCCCGGGCCAGGAGACCCCGCCCAACAAGGGCACCCGCGTCCCGGACTTCGTCAAGCTGTCCGAGGCCATGGGCTGCGTGGCGCTGCGCTGCGAGCGCCCCGAGGACCTGGACAAGGTCATCGCCGAGGCCAACGCCATCAACGACCGCCCGGTGGTCGTGGACTTCATCGTCCACGAGGACGCCATGGTCTGGCCGATGGTCGCCGCCGGCACCTCCAACGACGAGGTCATGGCCGCCCGCGGGGTCCGCCCCGACTTCGGCGACGGCGAAGACGACTGAGGACCTCCGAGACCTCCGGACCCTCCGAGAACTCTGAGAACTTCGAGGAAGCAGAGAAGCAGCCATGTCCAAGCACACGCTCTCCGTCCTGGTGGAGAACACCCCCGGCATCCTGGCCCGGATCGCCGCCCTGTTCTCCCGGCGCGGCTTCAACATCGACTCGCTCGCGGTCGGTGTCACCGAGCACCCGGAGATCTCCCGGATCACCATCGTGGTCAACGTGGAGGACCTTCCGCTGGAGCAGGTCACCAAGCAGCTCAACAAGCTGGTCAACGTCCTGAAGATCGTGGAGCTGGAGTCCAGCGCCGCCATCGCCCGGGAACTCGTCCTGGTGAAGGTCCGCGCCGACAACGAGACCCGCAGCCAGATCGTGGAGATCGTCCAGCTGTTCCGCGCCAAGACCGTCGACGTCTCCCCGGAGGCCGTCACCATCGAGGCCACCGGTTCGAGTGACAAGCTCAGTGCCATGCTGAAGATGCTGGAGCAGTTCGGCATCAAGGAACTCGTCCAGTCCGGCACCATCGCCATAGGGCGCGGCGCCCGCTCGATCACCGACCGCAGCCTGCGCGCGCTCGACCGTTCCGCGTAGACCCGCGGCCCGCCCGGTCCGTCGCACGGCGGTCCGTCCCGGGTGGCGAGACCCCCCGACCTCCCCGCACCCTCCCCCCGTACGGTGGGACGCACCACCAGAGAACCAAGGAGAAAAGAACGTGGCCGAGCTCTTCTACGACGCCGACGCCGACCTGTCGATCATCCAGGGCCGCAAGGTCGCGGTGATCGGCTACGGCAGCCAGGGCCACGCCCACGCCCTGTCGCTGCGCGACTCGGGTGTGGACGTCCGCGTCGGTCTGCACGAGGGTTCGAAGTCCAAGGCGAAGGCCGAGGAGCAGGGCCTGCGCGTGGTCACGCCGTCCGAGGCCGCCGCCGAGGCCGACGTCATCATGGTCCTGGTCCCGGACCCGATCCAGGCCAAGGTCTACGAGGAGACCATCGCCCCGAACCTCAAGGCGGGCGACGCCCTCTTCTTCGGCCACGGCCTCAACATCCGCTTCGGCTTCATCAAGCCGCCGGCCGACGTGGACGTCGCCATGGTCGCCCCCAAGGGCCCGGGCCACCTGGTCCGCCGCCAGTACGAGGAGGGGCGCGGCGTGCCGTGCATCGCCGCCGTCGAGCAGGACGCCACCGGCAACGCCTTCGCGCTGGCCCTCTCGTACGCCAAGGGCATCGGCGGCACCCGCGCCGGCGTCATCAAGACCACCTTCACCGAGGAGACCGAGACCGACCTCTTCGGCGAGCAGGCGGTCCTCTGCGGCGGCGCCTCCGCGCTGGTCAAGGCGGGCTTCGAGACCCTGGTCGAGGCCGGCTACCAGCCGGAGATCGCGTACTTCGAGTGCCTCCACGAGCTGAAGCTGATCGTGGACCTGATGTACGAGGGCGGCCTGGAGAAGATGCGCTGGTCGGTCTCCGAGACCGCCGAGTGGGGCGACTACGTCACCGGCCCCCGGATCATCACCGACCAGACCAAGGCCGAGATGAAGAAGGTCCTCGCCGAGATCCAGGACGGCACCTTCGCCAAGAACTGGATGGACGAGTACCACGGCGGTCTGAAGAAGTACAACGAGTACAAGACGCAGGACTCCGAGCACAAGCTGGAGACCACCGGCAAGGAGCTGCGCAAGCTCATGAGCTGGGTGAACGACGAGGAGGCGTAAGCCCCCGCACCGCGGCGGACCGGGACCCTCCCCGGTCCGCCGCGGTGTTTCCCCGCCCGGTGCGCCCGGTGCGCCCGGTCCGCCGCGGTGTTCGCCCGCAGGCGGGCCCCGCGCCGCCGGTTGGACCGGATGTCCAACCACGGACGGGTGATCCTTCCGCCGCGGAGGAAACGGCGGGCGCCCCCGCCACTACACTTCAAAGCCATACGCGTCAGGCCCACAGCGTCGTGCGTCTTCCACGCGGCAAGCCCCCTCCACCGCCTGCGGCCGTCGGGACGGCCGTCCGCACTGGACTTGTGAGGACCCACGTGAGCTCGTACCCCAGTCGAAAAGCCACGGTACTGATCGCCGAAGAGCTGTCGCCCGCCACGGTGGACGCGCTCGGTCCGGACTTCGAGATCCGCCACTGCAACGGCGCCGACCGCGCCGAGCTGCTGCCCGCCATCGCGGACGTGGACGCGATCCTGGTGCGCTCCGCCACCAAGGTGGACGCCGAGGCCATCGCCGCCGCCAAGCGGCTCAAGGTCGTCGCCCGCGCCGGAGTCGGCCTGGACAACGTGGACGTGCCCGCCGCCACCAAGGCCGGCGTGATGGTCGTCAACGCCCCGACCTCCAACATCGTCACCGCCGCCGAGCTGGCCTGCGGCCTGCTGGTCGCCTCCGCCCGCAACATCCCGCAGGCCAACACCGCGCTGAAGAACGGCGAGTGGAAGCGGAGCAAGTACACCGGCGTCGAGCTCAGCGAGAAGACCCTCGGCGTGGTCGGCCTCGGCCGCATCGGCGTGCTGGTCGCCCAGCGGATGTCCGCCTTCGGGATGAAGATCGTCGCCTACGACCCCTACGTCCAGCCGGCCCGCGCCGCGCAGATGGGCGTCAAGCTCCTCACCCTGGACGAGCTGCTGGAGGTCGCCGACTTCATCACCGTCCACCTGCCGAAGACCCCCGAGACCCTCGGGCTCATCGGCGACGAGGCGCTGCACAAGGTCAAGCCCTCGGTGCGGATCGTCAACGCCGCGCGCGGCGGGATCGTCGACGAGGCGGCGCTGTACTCGGCGCTGAAGGAGGGCCGGGTCGCCGGCGCCGGTCTCGACGTGTACGCCAAGGAGCCGTGCACCGACTCCCCGCTCTTCGAGCTGGACCAGGTGGTCTGCACCCCGCACCTGGGCGCCTCCACCGACGAGGCCCAGGAGAAGGCCGGTGTCGCGGTCGCCCGCTCGGTGCGCCTGGCGCTCGCCGGAGAGCTGGTCCCGGACGCGGTCAACGTCCAGGGCGGCGTCATCGCCGAGGACGTCAAGCCGGGTCTGCCGCTCGCCGAGCGCCTGGGCCGGATCTTCACCGCGCTGGCCGGCGAGGTCGCCGTCCGGCTCGATGTCGAGGTCTACGGCGAGATCACCCAGCACGATGTCAAGGTGCTCGAACTCTCCGCGCTCAAGGGCGTGTTCGAGGACGTGGTGGACGAGACGGTGTCCTACGTCAACGCCCCGCTGTTCGCCCAGGAGCGCGGCGTCGAGGTGCGGCTGACCACCAGCTCCGAGTCGCCCGACCACCGCAACGTCGTCACCGTCCGCGGCACCCTCTCCGGCGGCGAGGAGGTGTCGGTCTCCGGCACCCTGGCGGGCCCCAAGCACCTCCAGAAGGTCGTCGCGGTCGGCGACTACGACGTGGACCTGGCGCTCGCCGACCACATGGTGGTGCTCCGCTACGAGGACCGCCCGGGTGTCGTCGGCACGGTCGGCCGCATCCTCGGCGAGGCCGGGCTGAACATCGCCGGTATGCAGGTCTCCCGGCTGGTCGAGGGCGGCCAGGCGCTGGCCGTGCTCACCGTGGACGACACCGTCCCGCCGGCGGTGCTCACCGAGCTGGCCGAGGAGGTCGGCGCGACCTCGGCGCGCTCGATCAACCTGGTCTGAGACTCGTACAGACCCCTGAGGGCCCCGGAGCCGGTTGCTCCGGGGCCCTCGGCCGTCTCAGGTGGCGGCCGGGCGGTCCATCAGGTGGTCCGCCGGGCGGTCCGCCGGTACGGGGACGGGCTGTCCGCCGCCGTCCGGTGCGGGTCGCCCGCAGTCCGGGGCGCACCGCCCGTCCCGCAGCCACCAGGCCGCCAGCACCGCGCCCGTCACCAGCAGCGCCGCTCCGCCCACGGCCGCGGCCTGCATCCCGTGCACAAACGCCTCCCGGGCCGCCGACAGCAGGGCCTCGCCCGTCGTACCCGGCAGCTCCCGAGCCACCGCGATCGCCCCGCCGAGCGTCTCCCGGGCCGCGTCCAGCGCCTCGGGCGGTACGGCGGACCCCTCCTCCACCTCCCGCCGGTAGACGGCGGTGCCCAGCGAGCCCAGCAGGGCCATCCCCAGCGCCCCGCCGAACTCCTGACCGGTCTCCAGCACGGACGCGGCCGAGCCCGCCTTGTGCACCGGCGCCTCCGACAGCGCCAGGTCGGACACCAGGGCCGCGACCGCGACGATGCCCATCCCGATCACCGCGGCCCCCGTCAGCACGACCACCAGGGAGTCGGTGCCGGCCGGCAGCAGCAGCCCGAACCCGGCCGCGGCGACCAGGAATCCGGTGGTGATCACGGGACGCCGGCCGAACCGCCCCGCGGCGGCGGTCGCGGTGGGCGCGGCCACCCCGACGGCCAGCGAAGGCGCCACGCTCCACAGCGCGGCCTCCATCGAGCCCATGCCCAGCACGGACTGGAGGTACTGGGTGGTGAAGTAGGCGGAGCCCATCATGGCGCACATGGCGATGCAGTTGAGGGCCACGCCCGCCCGGTAGCCGCGACTGCGGAACAGCTCCGGGCTGACCAGCGCGTCCCCGCGGCCGCGCTGCCGGCGGACGAAGACCACCCCGACCGCCGCCCCGCCGATGACGGTGAGGGCCGGAACGGTGGCGAACCCGGAGGCGGCGAACTCCTTCAGCCCGTAGACCACCGGCAGTACCGCCGCCAGGGAGAGCACCACGCTCGGCAGATCGAACCGGCCCGGCGCGGGGTCCTTGGACTCCGGCAGCAGGAACGGCCCGAGGAGCAGCAGGAGCAGCATCGCGGGCACGTTCACCAGGAAGACCGAGCCCCACCAGAAGTGCTCCAGCAGCACCCCGCCCATCACCGAGCCCAGCGCGATCCCGCCCGCCATCGCCGCGGACCAGATGCCGATGGCCTTCGTCCGCTGGACGCCGTCCCGGAACATGGTGCGCACCAGCGCCATGGTGGACGGCATCAGGGTGGCGCCGCCGACACCGAGCAGGGCGCGGGCGGCGATCAGCATCCCGGCGCTCTCGGCGTAGGCGGCGGCGACCGAGGCGAGCCCGAACGCGGCCGCCCCCGCCAGCAGCAGCCGCCGGCGCCCGATCCGGTCGCCGAGCGCCCCCATGGTCATCAGCAGCCCGGCGAGGGCGAAGGCGTAGACGTCGAAGATCCACAGCTGCTCGGTGCTGGTGGGGGCGAGCTCGCGGCTGATGGCCGGGATCGCGAAGTAGAGGACGGAGACGTCCATCGAGACCAGGAGGAGCGGCAGGAGCAGGACGGCGAAGGCGGTCCACTCCCGTCGGCCGGCCCGTGGCGCGGCGGTCGGGGTCGGTGTCATGACCGGCAATGTACACATGTTTAAAACGCCTGTATAGGACGGATGTATAGATCCCTGAGGGGAGATGTTCGTGCAGGACAGGCGTCCGGAACGGCCGTAGGGACCCGCGGGTACGCTGCCCGGCATGGGACATCGTGAGGACCTGCTGGAAGGCGCCAAGCGCTGCCTGCTGCGGAAGGGGTTCGTCGGCACCACGGCGCGCGAGATCGTCAAGGAGTCCGGGACCAACCTGGCGTCGATCGGCTACCACTACGGTTCCAAGGACGCCCTGCTCGCCCAGGCGTATGTGGCCCTCGTGGGCGAGGTGTCCGAGGACTTCGACGGCGGGGCGGGTCAGAAGCTCACCGCCCCGCCCGGGTCGATCGAGCGGTTCGAGGAGGTGTACGCCAACATGGTGCGCACCATGCAGGACCCTGACTCGATCTGGCGGCTCAGCATGGAGGTCGTCGTGATGGGCGACCGGATCCCCGCGGTGCGCGACCATCTGGCGGCGGCGCAGCGGGAGGCGATGTCCGGCATCATCCCGATGTTCCTGGGCGGGGAGGAACCGGCCCTGGACAGCGAACTCACCGGTACCGCCGGCAAGTTCTATCTGACCCTGATGATGGGTCTGATCGCCCAGTGGCGGCTCGACCCGGAGACGGCCACCCGCGCCGAGGAGCTGACCGCCGGGCTGCGCCGGGTCATCGCCGCGGCCGGGGAGAACACGGAGAACACGGAGAACACGTAGGGCCGGTACGGGGTCAGGCGGGCGAGGGGACCTCGGGCCCCGGGCGGGCACCGGCCCGGGTGGCGCCCACCCCGGCGGCGACCACCAGGACGACCCCCGCCGCGGGGGCGAGCCCGGGCACCTGGCCCAGCACCGCCATCCCGGCCAGCACCGCCACCGCCGGCTCCAGGCACATCAGGGTGCCGAACGCCGAGACGGTCAGCCGGCGCAGCGCCAGGAACTCCAGGGTGAACGCCAGCAGCGGGCTGAGCAGCGCCAGCCCCAGCACCACCAGCAGCGCCGTCCCGTCCAGCCGGCCCCACAGCGACGGGGCGCCCACCAGCAGGCCCACGATCCCGGCCACCGGCATGGAGACGGCCAGCCCGCCCAGCCCGGTGACCCGGTCGCCCACCCGCTGGGTCAGCAGGATGTACGCGGCCCAGCAGCAGGCCGCCGCCAGCGCGTACGCCACACCCACCAGGTCCGCCCCACCCGCGTGCCAGGGCTCGGTGAGCAGCAGCACCCCGCCCGCCGCCAGGATCGTCCACACCCCCCGGCCCCGGCCGGGCCCGAACAGGGACACCGCCAGCGGGCCCAGGAACTCCAGCGCGCTCGCCGTGCCCAGCGGCAGATGGGCGATGGCCAGCATGAAGAAGACCATCATCCCGGCGGTGGCCAGCCCCAGCGCCGCGCACCAACCGAGGTCCCGCCGGGCGAGCCTGCCCCGCCAGGGGCGTACCGCGACGAAGAGCAGCAGCCCGGCCCAGGCCAGCCGCAGCCCGGCCGTGCCCAGCGCGCCGAGCCGGTCGAAGAGCGGTACCGCCAGCGCGGAGCTGAGCTGGACGGCGGACATGGCCACCACCGCCATCGCCAGACCCGCCGGAGGCCCGCCCGGGGTGGCGGGTCCGCTACGGGACAGGTCGGGGGAGGTGTTCGCGGTGGTGCCGGTGCTCATGGGCCCAGTCAATGCGGCGCCTACCGTCCGTGTCCACGTGCCGATCACGAACGTACCGTCCGGGAAATACGGACGGACGATGGAATGATGGCGGCCATGGAGACACGACGGTTGCACCTGCTGCTGGAGCTGTCCCGGCTGGGGTCGATGCGCGCGGTCGCCGAGGCCGTGGGCACCAGCACCTCGACCGTCTCGCAGCAGCTCGCCGTACTGGCCAGGGAGACCGGGGCCGCGCTGATCGAGCCGCATGGGCGCCTGGTGCGGCTCACCCCGGCCGGGCGGCGGCTGGCCGAGCACGCGGAGTCCATCCTGGCGGCGGTGGAGGCGGCGCGGCTGGACCTCGCCCCCGGGGCGGAGCCCGGCGGCACCCTGCGGGTGGCCGGCTTCGCCACCGCCATCCGGGAGCATCTGCTGCCCGTGGTCACCGAGTTGGCCGATGCCCACCCCGGGGTGCGGATCCTGGTCAGCGAGCACGAACCGGTGGAGGCGCTGCAGCTGCTCGCCGAGGACGAGACCGATCTCGCCCTGGTCTACGACTACGACCTCGCCCCGGCCGCCTTCGGCCCCGCCCTGCACGCCACCCCGCTGTGGACGGCCCCCTGGGGGCTGGGGGTGCCCGCGGCGGCCGAGGAGCCCGGCCGGCCGGCCACCTCCGCCGAGGTGTTCGCCCGCTTCCGGACGTACGACTGGATCGTGAACTCGCGCAACACGGCGGACGAGACGGTGGTGCGCACCCTCGCCTCGCTGGCGGGCTTCACCCCGAGGGTCACCCACCGGGCGGACAGCCTCGACCTGGTGCAGGGCATGATCACCGCCGGGCTGGGGGTCGGGCTGCTGCCGGCCGGCGCCCCGCTCTCGCCGGGGGTGCGGCTGGTCCCGCTCACCGGCCCGGGAGCCACCCTGCGCGCCTACGCCCTGGCCCGGCGCGGCCGGCTGGACTGGCCGCCGCTCGCCCTGGTGACGGACCTGCTGGTGCGCCGGGCGGCGGGGGAGGGGCGCTGATCGGGCGGACCGAAGCCTGGCGGAGCCGGACAGCCTGCGCCGGCGCTGCGGGATCCGGAGGAGCGGGCCGGGGACGGACCCGGTCAGGCAGGCGGAGGCGGGAGGTAGAGCGTGCGTACCGGGGTGAGGACGACAAGGGCGTCCGTGCGGCCGTTCCAGACGTGGGCATGGCCGTTGTAGCGGGGGGTCAGGTAGGACCAGGCGAGGTTTCCGGCCATCATTTCCTCCAGGGCGTCCAGATAGGCGAGCAGCCCGAGGTCTGCCCGGTTGACGCCGTCGCGCAGCTGTGCGGCGAGGTGGACGAACTCGGTCTCGACGCGGCGGACGGTGTCGGCGACGCGGTCGACGGCGCCCTGGAGGTCGCCGCCGTTGTCGGCGAGGGCGAGCTGGATCTCGTTCATGGTGTCGCCGCTGTAGAGCTCCTTGCGATAGGAGAAGAGGTCGTTGACACCGATCCAGTGGCGGGCCACGAGCACGTTGAGGCGGTTCAGCCGCAGTCGGTCACGTGTCTCGCTGAGGTCGATGCCCAGGCCGAATTCGAGGAGGGGGAAGCAGCACTCGCCGATTGAGGTGTTGCGGCAGGCCTCGTAGGTCGGCAGGTCGAGTGCGGCGAGGTCCTGGGCGAGTGCGCGTTCGACACGGCAGGCGTCGAGGAAGCCGTGCAGAGTGCGCGCGACGCGCGCCCACACCCCCTCCGGCATCAGGGGGAGGGTCTGTTCGCGCAGCAGGGAGAAGGCGCGGGTGTACGCGGTGTCCGTCGCGGGCTTCCTGCCGTCGATGACGGCGGGGAGGTCGTGGACGCCCAGTTCCCGGATGCGGGCGGGGGGAGCCGCGGCGAAGGCGTCGTCGAGGCTGAACAGGACGTCGATCCAGGCGCAGATCAGCTCCACGCGGTCCTGGCGGGCGCTGGCGTAGGTGAGCAGGTTCCACAGGCTGGTGCGGTGTTCCAGGAACGTCTTCAGCTCTTCCGGGCTGGTGTACGCGTCGTGGACGAGGTCGGCGAGCCGCGCCGTACACCGTTGTTCCAGCGCGGGGAGGCCGGGTCGTCGTCGTGCGGGCAGGAAACGGGGGAAGACCGGCATGCGGAAGGAGGGGAAATCCCGCAGCGCTTCCGGAAGGGTGGGCGCGTCCGGAAGGGTGGGAGAAGGCGATGGGGACGCGGGGGGATCGCGGTCGGGGCCGGTGCTCTGCGCGGTGGTCACCGGGTCTCCTCGGGACGGTGCCGGCGGGCGTCCTGGGACGGGGTGCGGCGGACGGTGATCAAGGGGCCGGCCTGTGGGGTGAGCAGGAAACGGGGCAGGGGCCGCAGGCGGGCGCCGGGGGGTTTGCGCAGTTGCCAGCGGCTGCTGATCGCGGCGAGCGCGAGGACGGCCTCGGTCATCCCGTAGTGCTCGCCCAGGCATGTGCGCCGCCCGCCGCCGAAGGCGGTGAACGCCTGCCGCTGGGCGGCGGTGACCTGCCCGGGCAGCCACCGGTCGGGATCCAGGCGTCCGGGGTCGGGGAAGACGGCCGGATCGCGGTGCAGGGCGTAGGGGGAGACGATCACGTCCGCCCCAGCGGGAACGGTGTGACCCGCCACCGTGGTCTGCTCCAAGGCGACGCGGCTGAGCATCCAGGTCGGTGGCCACAGCCGCAGCACCTCGGTCAGGACGCGGCGGGTGTAGGACAGCCGTGGAACGTCGGTGTGGCAAGGGGCGCGTCCGCCCAGCTCACGGTCGAGTTCGGCCCACAACTCCGCTTCCACCGCTGGGTGGTCGGCCAGTGCGTGCAGGGTCCAGGCGAGCAGCGAGGCCGTCGTCTCCACCCCCGCGGCGAGCACCGACATGATCTGGTCGCGCACCTCGGTGTCGCCCAGGGGCAGTCCTGCCTCGTCGGTCGAGGTCATCACGAGGGACAGCAGGTCGCCCCCGGGCGCCTGCCCCTGGCGGTACTGGGTGATCACCTGGCGGACCGACCGTTCCAGCTCGGCCCGCGCGTGGTCGAAGCGCCGGTTGGCCGGCAGCGGCAGACGGTGGAGCAGCGGGACCGGGATCAGCATGCGGCGGAACATGCCTTCCAGCAGCACCGGCAGGGCCGTGGCCATGGCGTCCGCCGCTTGCCGGCCGGCGGGCGCGGCGATGAGCGTCCGTGCGACCACTTGTGCCGCCAGCGCGTACATGCGCTCCTCGACGTCGAGCCGCCCGCCGGGCCGCCACAGCGCCAACGCCTCCTCCACGCACGCGGACATGACCGGCGCGAACCGGGCGACCTGCTCCCGGCGGAACGCGGGACGCATCATGGGCTGCTGGCGCCGGTGATCGGCGTTGGAGCATGTGATGATCCCGTTGCCGACCAGGACCCGAGCGGTTTCCATGAACGGACCGCCCTTGTCGAACACCGAGGACACCAGCACCTGGTGAGCGGCCTCCGCGTCATTGACCAGCAGCACTGATCGCTTGCCGATCCTGACGCCCGCCACCGCGTCACCGCTTCGGGCCTCCACCAGAAAACCCAGTGGATCCCTCGCCAGCCGGTGGGCATGCCCCACCAACGGCACGCCCCCCGCCACCGGCCGGACCTTCGAAGCCCCCACGTCCGCCCCCTCGACCAGTGCGCCACGCCCGACCCGGCATCACTGGGAGAATCCTTTCTCCGAAAGGTTCCAGCGAAGAAAGGTTCCAGCGAAGCCCTGAACCTCATGTCCCCTGCGGCCCTCGCTGATGCCCCACCCAGGGGGCGCACGGAGGCATCCACCCGGTGTGAAGGGGCGCGGTGGAGCGCTGTAGGGACCGCAGTTTGGTGAGCACGGCTTCCTGCAGAAACGGCGGATTCCGCGCGAGATGAGCACTGCGTGCGGGTGCCGATCATGAGCAGAAGGAACCGCACGGGTGTCTTTGATGGTCGCTGTGTGTAGCGGCGGTTAGCCCTTGCCTTCCGTATCCCGGGTGTTCGGCGACTGGTGGTGGGAGGAACAATGGTCCGCAGAATCGCCGGTTTGGGTAACCGGCGTTCGGCGGCTATGTTCCGCCCAGCCGGGGAGGCTCAGCGGGCAGCCCTGGTGTGTCGACCACGCGAATCCGGCGGTTCGCAGGTTCCTGAGGTGACGACCCCGACGGCCTGGGTCCAGAACATCCCAAGGGACCGTGTCGGTGAACGGTAGGCCGGAAGAACCGGGCCGGCCTCTCCGCACCCGCGCGGGTGCACGCACCACGCGTCGTCAGGGCCCGTCCACGGCCGGTCTCACTGTCGTCGTCCGGCCGGGGCGGCTGCGCCTGCACGTCGATAAGAAGGCGGCTGCGCAGCTCTCCACGACGAGCGGCTACACCCAGATCGAGAGCAAGAAGGCGATGAAGGCCCGCGGCATGAAGTCGCCGGACCGCGCGGAAGCTGTGCTCTTGGCCTTGTACGAGCCCGATCCCTTGAACAAGCCCCGACGGCGGGGCCTGCTCAACTGAAGGGTTTCAGCACGTTCGCTCGCCTACCGGGAGCGAAGCAGTCCTTTCGGCATTTGCGCGGTGAGCACCTGCCCACTCGTCTTCGAGGATCTTCTCCACTTCCGCCATACGCGCGAGCACACGGGGGTCCTGCGCGATATAACTCGGAAGTGACGTCCGGCTAGTCACCTCCGCCACCAGCACTTGTTCCACTGCCAGCCCGTAGGCGTTCGCCATGTCTGCACCGTCGATGAAGGCATTGGTGAGATCCGCGTCGTCCATCCGGGTCCCGTTGCAGTTCGCCCGATACATCTCAACCCCTGTCAGGTTCGCCCCCTCCAGGCTGGCACCTTGCAGGTATGCCCGAGTCATTCGGGCCCCGCTCAAATCGGCACCGTCCAACCGGACTCCACACAGGTCCGCGCGGTGAAAGTTGGCTCCGGCGAGGTTCAAGTCACCAAGATCGATCTTCCTGCCCGAATCCACGTGCTCAGAGCCCCCGTTCCACTCCCAGATGCTGTCGTCTGGGTGCCCGCCCGGCTGGGTCGGTGGTCCGATGAGTGCGGTCAACGCCTGCTGTACGTCTGCATCGGGCCTTGTGCGTACGGAGGCGGCCGGGATGCTGGCTACCCCACCCCTGCCGCGAGCGGCCCGACGTGCCTCGGCAATGCGCATGGATCGGGCAACTGGAGGTGCTGGGGCGGCACCGCGAGCGGCCCGGTCCCGTACGAAGGCTTTCAGTACCTGCGTCGCGTGCTCTGCCTGGCCAGGGGCATCTTGGACGATCTGCTCTAGGGCCAGGAGACCTCCGATTCGTACGTACATCTCTGCCGAGCCGAGGCGTTCCAATGCCTTAGTGAAGCGCTCAGTGACCTGGCCTCGCTGGGTGAGTCGGTAGTTGAATGCGGTGAACAGAAGGGCGATGCCCGCCCCGAAGAGGGCGAACAGCTGCACGACCGAGGTCCGAAAGCCAGTGACCAGCGCGGCCGAACCGGTGCGCAGTTCCTTGTCACTGAGGTACTCGCCGTCAGCCCACCAGGGCCCGCGCCATACAAGCAGCACCGCACAGATGGCAGCCATAGCAATCGCTACGCCTCCCAGAATCACAAGTCCCCGTTGTTTGCGCACGACTCATCTCACCGCACGAGTCCCCGCAGAGGCAACGTATTGAGGGGCGGGCTTCCTGATCTTTCCACCGAAGCACGGGCTCCTGGCGCAACTGACTGCGGTAGCGTCCTCGTGTTGTGCTTTCTACGGATCTTCATGAGCAGAGGCGGACATCGCTGATCATGAGCACTCGAGCACCAACATGACCGCGGTGTCGTGACAGTGAGTACGGGAAGACCGACCCGCCCCGGGGAGATCGTGGACAGGCACAGCCGTCCCGGACCGCCGGACCAGCCGTCCCGGACCGCCGGACCAGCCGTCCCAGGCGGTCCTACATGCATCGACCCCGACGATCGGCTCGCTCTCTATAAGCGGCGCGCGCCCATGGACGTCTACCGGTGCCATGGCCCCATGTGCGGCAGGGCTCAGCCACCTGCGGCCGAGGGGCCGAGAAACCTCGAGTCGTGGGACGGCTTCGCCCGTGTTCCACAGGGAAGTGCGCCGGACCTCGCGGCCGCCGAGCGGTGGGCAGCTGGCAGAGCATCAGAAGTCGCAAGTGTGCAGGCCACGGGACTGGCTCGCAAGCTACATTCAGGATCATGACCTACAAGTTCGGACCGAATGAGCAGTGCCTTAGGCGCTGCCGTGCAGTCCTCCCGCTGTTGCTCGCCGAAGCGGACAAGGTTGTCGGTACCGGGGTGACCGTCGCTGTCCGTGACATGTCGATGATGCCGATGCTGATGGGCTGGTGGCAATTCACCAACCGCACAGCGAAGGCGGTCGTCCGGCTCTACGACGACGGCTTCAGCGTGGAAGCCGCGCCCCTGATGAGGAACCTGATCGGTCATGCGTACGCGATGAACTGGCTCGTCGACAACGGGTGGCCGGCGCTGAGGGCTATCCGCGCGTACTCCGACGAGCACCGCACCAAGCTAGCCAACAACGTCAATGCGACATGGAACTTGCCCGACCCCGTAACGGTTGAGACAGCGCCACTCGAGTTCGCGGATGAGGCCGACGAGAAGCTGCACAAGCGGCTACTCGGCGAGCTGTCGAACTTCGACAACCTCGCCAAGGCGTACGGGACTCCGGAGATATATCCGGTGTACCGGCATCACTCTGCCTTGTCCCACACGACTGCGTACACGGCGAACCCGTTCGTAGTCGAGAAGGACGACATGTTGTACTTCGCGACGGAGCCGCAGGGCGTGGAGGTGATAGTCGAGCGATTGTGGGTCCCGGTCGCACTTCTGCAGGCTGCGAACGCGATCAGCCCTTATATCGAGGGCCACCCGATGAAGAAGACCATTGAGAAGATTGTGAACGACCTGGGCCTTCCCGCTGAGATCCTCAACCTGAAGCGGGGCGCTATCCCGGTTGCTGCGGCGCCTCAGTGACATGCAGCGAGAACCTGTCCGCATTAGCGTTTAACAAACGACGCCGACACATCCAAGTGGGTCGTGACCAGGATTACTGCTACCAGCCCGACCACTAGGAACGGCCGACTATGCCCCATAGCCGTCTTCGGCACGGTGGACATGCTCAGGCCCAGGGTGTGCTACGCCAGGGACCATGGGGCGGTTGTAGTCGAGGGGGATGGTGCTAAAGGTGTCGCTAGGGATGGGGGCGGTGTCGTTGTCAGCGATGATCAGCTGTACCCGGTCGCCGTAGGCGTCTGCGAGTGTCTTGAAGCGGTCGTAGATGCGGTTTCCGCGTTCCTGGTCGTCTGGGTTGTTGCCCAGTGCCTTGCGCGGGGAGTCGATGATCAGCAGAGAGGGGACGAGGACATCAGGGTGGGTGAGCCCGAATGCCAGTAGGGCGAGGCTGTAGGCGATGCTCACGCATGTCGTGATGCCGCCGCCGGAAGCCTGCAGGCTCTCGAAAGGATTGCCGTCGATCACCGGCAGATAGGTCTTCGGGTCGATGACCGCCGTCTGTACCCAAGGCAGGTGCAGCTCGGCGAGCAGGGTGAAGAACTCTTGGCTCAGGTCGTCTACGAGTTGGCCGCGGGCTGCGAGGGCCAGGGTGCGACTCTTGACGTCGGCCTGGACGCGCGTGCGGGTCGCCTTGAGGTCCTTGACCTCTTGGTTGATGGACCGCGCGCGAGCCCAGGCAACACGCAGCTGGGTGACGGCGTCAATGCTCGCTCCGAGCGAGGCTACGCGGGCGCTAGAACTGGCGATTGCGTCGAATCGGGGGGCGACGATGTCCCGGGTCTGCAAGTCCAGCTCCCGTCGCAGGGTGGTGGTGAGGAAGTCGGCTTGCTGGACGCGGTCGCGCGCAGCTGCAAGAACCTGTGCATCAGCTTCGCGAACAGCCTGTGCGTCCTGGAGCTGCCTCTCAAGGGCCTCCCGGGTCTGCTGGATGGCTGCAGGGTCGACGGACTCGTCCGGGGGATCGTGTTGCAGACAGACAATGCAGTGGTCCTCTTGGACCGGCCGTCCTTCCAGCCGCTGCATGCAGCGAGGGCAGACGATGAAGTCGAATGGAGACAGCTTTTCGATCGCGGACGCGGAGCGCTCCAAGCGCAGGAGATCGAGTTCGACCTGAGCGACGACTGATTCACGGGCTTCGAGCAACTCGCGTGCAGCTTCGACCTCTTGGTTGGCGTCCCTCGCGCCAGCGACGGCCCGACGGAGCTCCTGCCGGAGAACGGCATCTGCCGCGCTGCTCTCCTCCAGCTCTGAGCGCAGATCACTGAGGGTACGTTCGGCGAGGGACAGCATCTCGCGTAGCTGAACGAGTTCCGCACGGAGCGCGTCATCACTTCGTGAGTCCGACTCTCGGAGGAAGTTGCTGACGTTGTCGTGCTCAGAGGTCTTCGTCTTCATGTCCGTCAGGAGCTGTGCCGAGCGCTGCTTCAGATCCAAGAGCACGCTGTCCGTCAGTCCGAAGATGATCTCGAACAGGGCTCGGCGCATCCCGTCGAAGTAGGTCTGCTGGTGGCGAACGATCTGGGTGTCGATGTAGATCGCTTCGAGGTAGACGTAGGCGAACAGGGCCTGGAAGGTCACGTTGGCCTTGGCTGCTTTGCCTTCCCGACGCACGGGAATTGACGCACGAGGGAACCTCAAGGCGCTCAGCAGCCGGTCGGACAGGGTTGTCTGACCGGTCTCGGCGCGGATGATGAGGCTTTCGCGGAGTTCCAGTGTGACGGGGTCGAGCACGTCCACCTGGTTGCTGCCAGCTTCGCCGATCAGCCTCCGGAGCGCCAGGTGTTCGTCGCCGACGATGACCTCCGCACACACCGAGTGGACATGATCGCGCACGGCCGGCGTGAGGATGGCGTCACCGCCGACAGCATGCTTGAGCAGCATGAGAAGGCTGGACTTGCCGCTGCCGCTCGGTCCGCTGATCACGGTGGCCGGCTGGTCGAACCGGTACGTCTGCTCCGCGTCTGCGGTGGTGAGAGTTAGGGCGAGGAACTTCAGGTTGACCGCCATCAGATTTCCGTCCGCCAGGGCCTGTCCACCGCGTCGGGCAGGCGCTCATAGATGAGGTTCTTCAGGGCTGACCCCGACTTGTCGAAGTGCTTCTTCAAGAGCGCCGTGCGTTGCGAAACGAGCACCCAGTCAGGTGTCTCGGACAGAGCCGCCGAAGCCTCAGCACCTCTGGCCGTGACGCGGAACTCAGTCTGGTCGCCACCCGTGTACGTGATGAGGTCACGGGCCGCCAGGGAGCCGAGGATGCTGTAGTAGCGCTGGTCCCAAGGCCCGTACTTGTAGCGGGTCATGCGACTCTCGACGGCCCGTCGCTCGGCGGCTGTGGGCTCGGTGCCGCGGGGCCAGCCGGAGCCGTTCTCGTCAAGAAGTCGCTCCAGCATCGCCGGATAGCGAAGTAGGAAGTCGAGTTTGGCCAGTTTGGTGAGTCCCGCAAGGCCCGTGCGTGCTGTGGTGAAGCGTCCGATCAGCAGCAGGACTCTCGCCTCGTGGTAATGAGCCTCACGGCGCTCCTCGCTACGAGCCTGCACCTTGATGCGCGTCTCGGAAGCCAAACGCTCAGAGGCGTTGCTCACGATGCCTCCTCGCCGGAGATCGTGAAGACTTCGGAGAAGTAGTAGTCGCAGTCGTCGCACAGCTGATACGCCAGGCCACGAAGGTGCTTGCCGTTGATCTTGAACGGCAGGGTCACCGACATCGCTTCAGGCGTCAGTCGCTGCCTCAAGAGCCGGTTCATGCGCGCCCCATACGGCTTGCCCTCCGCCGTCTCGCTCTGGGCGTCCGCACGGCAGTCGAAGGCGGTGTCCAAGACTTCCAAGCGCATATTGGCGAGGTCGGAACTGTCTCCTGGCAATCCCGACTGGTGCTGTTTCCAGGCGACGTACCAGGCCGAGCGCAAACTCTCCGCGTGCACGATTTCATCATCGGGAACCTGCCCCTGCACCAGCTTCTTGCGGAGATTCACTCCTCCGGGAGCGACCATGGGGAGTCGACCAGGAGCGAAGGTCGGAACTGTGAGTTCGCGGTAGACGAACTGCTCGCGCACGGTGCGGGCGTACAGCGTCCGGCGAGCGATGCGCTGCTGCATCTGCACGTTCTGGAGGACCCTGCTCGGCGTCACGATGTACTCGGCCAACTGGCCACGCTCACCCTCGCCGCGGTTGGCCTGCTCGATGCGCTCGACGATCTGGCGATAGGTGGCTTCGTCGTCCACGTGATCCAGCTCCAGAGCCAGGATGGCCGGCCGGAGGAGCTGCTGCAGGTTGTGGTCGGTGATGAACTTGGACGAAGGCACGCTCTTGTAGTCGATGTGCAGCACGGCCAGGAACCGTTTGATGGTGGCGACGAAGCCGTCGGGTATGGCGATGTCAGCCATCGCCTTGGTCTCCGGCACTTCGGGGATGTGCGGGTACGGCTGCTTCCAACGAATCTTCAGGAAGTACCGCGCGATGGTCGTTGCCATCGCGTCGACGTCCGCAGTGACCTCTGGGTCTGGACCGCACATTCTCGCGAGTACAGCGGCATTGCCCTTGCCGGTGTTCAAGGCGCCGTTCGTGGTGAGGCGCAAGCGAACGTTGTCTGCGCAACCGCACGCGCGCCAGTTATTGAACAGGTGTGCCAGGCCCCCGTCCTTGCATAGATCGCCGACATTCCACAGGGTCCGGTGGTACTGGCGGTGCTTCACCGATACCAGCTCGACGGCGCCGTCCTTGAAGGCGATGGCGAAGTCCTCGTGCCACTCGCAGACGACGTACTCGATCTCGTCCCGTGTAAGCATGGCCAAGCACGCCTGAGCCGCCACTTCGGCTTGGTACCGATACAGTCGTGAGGTGTCGGTTCCTGCGTCCTCCCCGGGCGCCCGCTGAAAGATCGGATGCACGAAGTCGTCAGCGTCATCCGCTGCGTCCACTGCCACGTCGACCACAGCCACCCCCAAGCCGTACGCGCACCGCGAGCCCCGAGGGGTCGGTGAGCCGAAGATCCCTAGGCGTATCACAGTCCGCATGCGTAACGTAACCGAGTGATCGCATAATTCTGGAACGATCAGACAGTTCCGTCCGCACCAAGGACGACTGGCTCAGGACGGGCCACACGTGCGGGTGATGTCGGAGCGCGTTCCTTCCGTCGGAGAGTGGCCGCAGCAGCTCGTAGCCCATCATGCTGGTGTGAAGCGGGAGGGGGAGGCGACTCTTCGCCTCCCTCGTCTCGCCGCCTTGTTTCCCATCACCGGGGCTACGTAGCGAGCGTCGGTGCTTGATCGGCAAACTTGAGGATTTCTGTCGCCTCGCGTAGAAAGTCGGATCCGCGTGGGGTGGGGGCGAGAGGCATGGAGCTGCGGTCGATGACCTGGAAGCCTGCCGTTCTTTCGATGTAGGCGAGCCGCTGTCGTAGAGCACTGTCACGGCCGTCGTAGATGTCTCGTGCCGCGGCAGCGAAGCTGGTGTAGCCCGGGATTTGAACGATGACTCGCAGGCGGTCCAGCGCCGCCCTGCACAAAGATCCCGCGAACCGCCGGATCGAAGTCCGCCAGCAGCAGACGGGCCAACTCCAGGCGGCTCTCATAGACCACATGGCCACCCGTTGTCGCCGACGAGTAGCTTCCCGATTAGTGAGCCTGTCCGTGTACCGACCTGACCTGCCGCCACGGCACAGATCCTGCGAAGTCAGTCAGCCGGAGCTCTGATAAGGGCACTTCACGAATCGACCCGTCTTCGTGCCGGATCGATGCCGCGGGCACCCCACGTTCCCTGCGAACCTTGCTCGTGCTCCGTATAGCCACACCTGGACGGTACGGAGCACCCTCGCAGCCCAAGCTCGGAAGACCGCAAGAAGCCAACAACTGACAACTACTGAACGTCACCGATGCTCATGATCACCCGAATTTGCTCGGGCAGTGCTCATGATCCGCCGACAGTGCTCACGAAACTACGGATCCTAGAAGCGCCTCAGAGCCGGGCGGCCTTCAGGGTCATGTGCAGCAGCAGCCGGTGCTCGCCGTCGTCCAGGTCCAGGCCGGTGAGCTGCTCGACCCGGGACAGCCGGTAATAGAGCGTCTGGCGGTGGATGCCGAGGGCGGCGGCGGTACGGCCGGCCTGGCCGGCGTGGTCGAGGAACACCTCGGCGGTGCGGGCCAGTTCGGTGTGCGAGGGGGCCAGCAGTTCGCGTACGGCCGGGTCGTCGGCGGAGTGCGGGGGCAGGGCGGTCAGCAGGCGGTACGGGCCGAGGGCGGCCCACTCGGCGGTCGGGCCGAGCCGGGGTTCGGCGAGCACCGCCCGGGCGGCGGCCGCGGCCTCGCGCCAGGCCCCGTCCAGCTCGGCCGGCCCCCGGCGCGGCACCGAGACCCCGGCGGCCACCCCGGGGGCGGGGGAGATGGACCTGCTGCCGGAGGCCGGAACCGTACGGCCGGAGGTGGGCGACCCGGGAGCGGCGGAGGCGGCGGGCTGGGGGGTGGCGGCCGCTCGGAGGCGTTCGACGGCGGTCAGGGCGGGGGCGGTGGAGTCCGCGGTACGGAGCCGGATCAGCGCGGCCAGCACGGTGGCCCCGCCGTCCGGCAGCCAGGGCCGGGGCAGGGTGCAGAGCGCGGCGGTGCCCGGGGCGAGCCGGGCCGAGGGGGCGTCGGCGGCGGGCCAGGGGGCCAGGCACACCAGGGCGTGCGCCCCCTCGGCGTCCGGGCCGAGCGCGCCGCGCAGCGCGTCCACCGCCCCGTCGTACTGCCAGCCCCTCCCGGCGGTCAGCACCGCCCGCAGCTCCCGCGAGAGGTCGGCCCCGGCCCGCTCCTCGTCGGCGATCAGCCCGCCGATCCGGGCCGCCACCTCCATCGCCGAGGCCAGCCGGTCGGCGGGCGGCCCCGGGTCGGCGTCCAGCAGCCACACGTAGCCGAGCACTACGCTGCGATGGCGCACCGGCAGGCAGAGCCGGTCCCGGAACACCCCGGCCTCCGGGGCGGCCGGGATGCGGACCGGGCCGGTCGCCCGGGCGATGCCGTACTGCTCGAACCAGGCGCGCACCGCGGGGGTGGACTTCCTGGTCAGGATGGAGCGGGTGCGCACCGGGTCCATCGCGGTGTCGTCCTCGCTGTCGTGCGCGCCGAAGGCGATCAGCCGGAAGTCCCGGTCCTCCAGCGTCGCGGGCGCGCCGAGCAGCGCCGAGATCTCGTCGACCAGGTCCTGGTAGTCGCCCTTCACCACCCCAGTGTCCCACCTCTTCAGACATCTGTATGAGACACCGGGTCCGGATGCGTGACGTCTGTCGATGGTCCCGCGTTCGGGGGAAACCTACTTTTCACAGTGGTTCTCCGTGCCGTTGCGGGATGTTCGTCCGGCGAAACGATTCGTTCGCTTCTTCCGGCCAAGCAACCTCCGCGGTCCGGTCCACCCGCCCCTGTACGTCTACTCGTGTTCCGTGGAGGTGGCCCGTGCTGGGTCCCGTGATCCTCGCCGCGTCGCGCAGCGACCGGATGCGCCGTTTCGTCTCCGCCGCCCCCGGCACCAAGCAGGTCGTCGCCCGCTTCATCGCCGGCGAGACGGTGGACCAGGTCGTCCCCGTGATCGAGGACGCCGCGGCCAAGGGCCTGGAGGTCACCCTCGACGTGGTGGGCGAGGACATCACCACCCGCGAGCAGGCCTTCGCCGCCCGGGACGCCTACCTGGAGCTGATCGACCGCCTCAAGGGCCTGGAGCTCGGCACCCAGGCGGAGATGTCCGTCAAGCTCTCCATGTTCGGCCAGTCCCTGGAAGGCGGCCACGAGCTCGCGCTCGCCAACGTCCGCCCGGTGGTCGAGGCCGCCGCCGAGATCGGCACCACGGTCACCCTGGACGCCGAGGACCACACCACCCTGGACTCGATGTTCGCCATCCACGAGGAGCTGCGGAAGGACTTCCCGCAGACCGGCTGCGTCATCCAGGCGTACCTGTTCCGCACCGAGGAGGACGCCCGCCGGCTCGCCGCGAACGGCAGCCGGGTCCGGATCGTCAAGGGCGCCTACAAGGAGCCCGCCTCGGTCGCGTACCAGGACAAGGCGGAGATCGACAAGGCGTACGTCCGCATCCTGAGGATCCTGCTGGAGGGCGAGGGCTACCCGATGATCGGGTCCCACGACCCGCGGCTCATCGCCGTCACCCAGGAGCTCGCCCGCCGCGCCGGGCGCAAACTGGACGAGTACGAGTTCCAGATGCTGTACGGCATCCGCAGCGAGGAGCACCTGCGGCTCGCGGCCGAGGGCCACCGGATGCGGGTCTACACCGCGTACGGCACCGACTGGTACGGGTACTTCATGCGCCGCCTCGCGGAGAAGCCGGCCAACCTCCTCTTCTTCGTCCGCTCCATGATCACCAAGAACTGACTCGCTGATCACCAAGAACTAAGGAGTATCGGAACTCATGGACGCTGTGACCCAGGTCCCCACTCCGGTCAACGAGCCGGTCCACGGCTACGCCCCCGGCTCCCCCGAGCGCGCCCGTCTGGAGGCGAAGCTCCGCGAGCTGGCCGGGAAGTCGATCGAGCTCCCGATGACCATCGGCGGCGAGAAGCGGATGGGCGGCGGCGCGCGTGTCGACGTCGTGCAGCCGCACAACCACAAGGCCGTCCTCGGCACCTTCGCCACCGCCACCCAGGCCGACGCCCAGGACGCGGTGGACGCCGCCCTGGCCGCCGCCCCGGCCTGGCGCGCGCTCTCCTTCGACGACCGCGCGGCGATCATCCTGCGCGCCGCCGAGCTGCTGGCCGGCCCCTGGCGCGAGACGCTGGCCGCCGCCACCATGCTGGGCCAGTCCAAGACCGCCCAGCAGGCCGAGATCGACACCCCCTGCGAGCTGGTTGACTTCTGGCGGTTCAACGTCAAGTACGCCCGCGACCTGCTCGCCGAGCAGCCGCCGGCCAACTCCCCGGGTGTGTGGAACCGCCTCGACCACCGCCCGCTTGAGGGCTTCGTCTACGCGATCACGCCCTTCAACTTCACCGCGATCGCCGGCAACCTGCCCACCGCCCCCGCCCTGATGGGCAACGTGGTCGTCTGGAAGCCGTCCCCGACCCAGACCTACGCCGCCGTGCTGCTGATGGAGCTCCTTGAGGAGGCCGGGCTGCCCAAGGGCGTCATCAACCTGGTCACCGGCGACGGCCTGGACGTCTCCGAGATCGCGCTGAACCACCCCGAGCTGGCCGGCATCCACTTCACCGGCTCGACCAAGACCTTCCAGCACCTGTGGAAGACGGTCGGCAACAACATCGAGAAGTACCGCGGCTACCCGCGGATCGTCGGCGAGACCGGCGGCAAGGACTTCGTCGTCGCCCACCCGAGCGCCGACCCGGCCGTGCTGAAGACCGCGCTGACCCGCGGCTCCTTCGAGTACCAGGGCCAGAAGTGCTCCGCCAGCTCCCGCGCCTACGTCCCGGCCTCGATCTGGAACAACGGCTTCAAGGAGCAGTTCGCCGCCGAGGTCGACGGCATCACCATGGGTGACGTCACCGACCTGTCCAACTTCATCGGCGCCGTCATCGACGAGCGTGCCTTCGCCAAGAACAAGGCCGCCATCGACCGCGCCAAGGAGGACGCCTCCTGCACCATCGTGGCCGGCGGCTCCTACGACGACTCGGTCGGCTACTTCGTCCGCCCGACCGTCATCGAGTGCACCGACCCGGAGAACGAGGTGTTCACCACCGAGTACTTCGGCCCGATCCTCGCAGTCCACGTGTACGAGGACGAGAAGTACGACGAGATGCTGGCGCAGATGGAGGCCGTCTCCGCGTACGCCCTCACCGGCGCCGTCATCTCCCAGGACCGCGCCGCCGCCGCGTACACCATGGAGAAGCTGCGCTACGCGGCCGGCAACTTCTACATCAACGACAAGTCGACCGGCGCCGTGGTCGGCCAGCAGCCCTTCGGCGGCGGCCGCGCCTCCGGCACCAACGACAAGGCCGGCGCCCCGCAGAACCTGATGCGCTGGACGCTCACCCGCGCCATCAAGGAGTCGCTGGTCTCCCCGACCGACTACACCTACCCCCACATGGGCTGACGCCCCCTCGGGGCGGTCCCGCGCGGCCGCCCCACCCCCGAGCACCGCCCCCGTTCGGCCCCCCAGCCGGACGGGGGCGGTTTCCATGCCTGCCGGTCTCCCGGGCCCGTACGGGGGGCCGCCGGGGCGGTCGGGGAGCGAGGGGCGGAATGACCCGGCGGACGCGGGGTAGCAGGGTGCGGACCGGGGCGACTGCCGTCCGAGGGTGGGAGGACATGACCGCAGAAGACCGCCTGACACCTTCGCTGACGCCCCCGGGGACCCTCAGCCGACGTGCCGAGTACACCGGGGAGCCCGGCTGCATCGCCGAGGCCCGTGCCCTCTCCGACCGCTTCCTGACGGAGCTGGCGGCCGAGTGGCTCGCCGCGGTACCCGAACGCACCGCGGCCGATGTGCGCCTGGTCGTCAGCGAACTGGTGACCAACGCCGACCGTCACACCGGCGGCCCGTACGTGCTGGAGCTGGAGGGGTGCGCGCGCTGGCTGACCGTCACCGTGTACGACGCCGACTGCGCCCGCCCGGTGTTCCACCGCAGCGACCCGGGGCGGGTGGGCGGCCACGGCATGGAGATCGTGCGCGCCCTGTGCACCCGGCTGAGCGTCAAGACCATCCCGGCCGGCAAGCGGGTCCGCGCCGAGTTCGCGCTGGCGCCCGCCGCTGAGACGCCGGAGACCTCCGCGTCCGAGGCGCCCGCGCCTGGGACGTCCAGGCCTGGGGCGTCCGCATCCGGTGCCTCTGCCGCCGCCGACCGGACCGTACCCGAGCCGCGGACGGGGCCCCCGCGCCCGTACGACCCGTTCAGTAGCTACGACCGGTCGAGCCCGCCGCGCCGTCCCCCGGGGCCGGCGGAACCCTTCGGCCCCTCCGGGCCGCGCGGTACGGAGTGAGCGCTACTCCGCGACCGCCTCCGGCCCGGGGCGGCCGTGCCAGTCCAGGCACATCACCAGGGCGTCGTCCAGCGTCTCGGTGAGCCGGTGGGAGGCCAGCTCACGCAGCAGCGCGCCCGGTACCGAGGCCGCCGGGAGCAGACTGGTCGCCTGGATGCCGCGCACCAGGGCCTTGGGCGCGTACGGCTCGCTCTGCGGCGACACCGCCTGGTAGACCCCGTCGCTCACCACCAGCAGCCGGTCGCCGGGCAGCAGGTCGATCTCCTGCACCCGGTAGTCGGACTCCTCGAACATCCCCAGCGGGAACTGCGCGTCCAGCAGGACCCGTTCGACCGAGCGCCCGCGCCGCCGCCACAGCTGCGGGGAGCCGGCGTCCACCGCGTACGCCCGGCCGCTCTCCAGATCGAAGGACATCAGCAGCGTGGACACATGCATCGAGCCCCGGTACTGCGCCCAGACCGCCTGGTCGGCCAGCGCGGCCTGGTCGGCGATGTCCACGCCCGCCCGCCGGGCGTTGCGCAGGGCGTTGACCGTGAGGGTGGTCAGCAGCGAGGCCTGCACCCCCTCGCTCATCCCGTCGGTGACCGCGACGGTGAGCCCGGCGAAGTCCGACGACCAGTCGAAGTTGTCCCCGTGCACCGCGTACGCGGGCTCCAGCTGGGCGCCGATCTCGTACTCCGGCTGGGTGAAGGCCCGCCCGGAGAGGACCTGCCACTGCATCTCGGCCGCGAGCGTCAGCCGGCTGGCCCGCCGGGCGAGCTGGTACAGGTCGGTGTCCCGCTCCGCCACCAGCACCTCGTGCCCCAGCACCTCCGCCACATGGGCCAGCTCCCGGGCCACCGCGCCGGTGGAGCGCTCCGCCGGAAGCTGCACGGCCAGTACGCCGAGCCGCTCACCGCGCACGGTCACCGGCAGCAGATGGGGCACCACACCGTCCCGGGCCTGCTCCGCCCGCGGTTCCTGGCTGCCGAAGACCCGCCCCGCGGCGCTGGCGTGCAGCGGGAGGGCGCCCGCCCGGGCGTCGGCGGTGCCCACCGGCTGGAGCACGGCCAGCCCGTAGTCGGCCAGCAGCAGGGCCACGTCCGTGGCGCCGTACCAGGCCGCCAGCTGGTCGCGTACGACGTCCACCAGCGCGTGCGGGGCCGCCTCGCGCAGGGATCTCTCAAAATCCGCCATGGTGGTCACAGTCGGGTAGTGCCTTCCTCTAGGTGCGTCGTGTGGTTCGGGGTATCCGGGGTACGAGCCGTGCTGCCGGACCGGAGTGCGAGGCCGGGACGTGGGGCGGGTCCTCCCGATCCTCCCGGGCTGACAAAACGCGCCGGTGGGTGACACAGTGGATCGGTGCCCCGCTTCCCCAGTACGCCACGCCCCCACGACCGGTCGGCGGAAGACGTGTGCGCGGCTGCCGAACTCCTGGAGGTGGTCTTGGGACGTGGCCAGGAGTCGGCGCCTTCCGGGCCGGTCTCGCCTTCGCAGCTAAGGGCCCTGCTCGTCCTGGAACAGCATGACGGAACGAACCTGCGCGCCCTGAGCGATGCCCTGCACTCCCGCAGCTCCTCCGTCAGCCGCCTCTGCGACCGGCTGGGCGCCATGGGGCTGGTGACCCGGGAACCGAGCGCCACCAGCCGCCGCGAGGTCGAGCTGCGGCTGAGCGCCCGCGGCCGCGCGGTCCTCGCCGAGCTGCGCGCCGCCCGGGCCCGGGAGGTCGCGGCGGTGCTCGCCGGCATGGAGCCGGCCGAGGTCGGCGCACTGGTCAGAGGACTGCTCGCGTTCCAGAGAACCGCGCGGGCGATGGGGGACGCCGCCGGCGGGTCCGATACGGGGGACGGCCACACGGTGGCCGACAGCGCCTAGCTTCATCTCGGGCCCGCTTCCCCTTTCCCCCCCGGTGTCTCCGCCTCCGAGGCGCAGGCGCGATGACACGACGAGGGCAAGACTGTTGCCATGGGGAGAATGTTGTCAAACGGCAACAGTCGAATCTAAGGTGGGCCCGTGCGTCCTTCCCAGCCTTCCGAACGAGCCCTCCGGATCAGCGAGCGGAACGAGAGCGGTGCTCTGATCGTCGCGGTCGACGGAGAGGCTGACCTGCAGAGCGTCGAACCTCTGCAAGCCGTCCTGCAGCAGGCGGCCGACAGCGACTCCCCGCTGGTCCTGGACCTCTCCGCGGTGGGCTTCGCCGACTCCACCATGCTCAATCTGCTGCTGCGGGCCTTCTCCGAATTCGGGCCCCGGCTGCGGATCGCCGCGCCCTCGCCGTTCGTGCGCCGACTCTTCGTCCTGACCGGCGTGGACACCGTCCTGCCCCTGTACGAGGGAGTGGACGAGGCCCTGGCGGAGGTCTCCTGACGCACGCCCTCCCCAGGGGCGTGCGTCTCCCAGGACGTCAGACCCGGCGCCAGCGGGCCATCGCGAAGCAGAACACCCCGTACAGCGCCAGCCCCGCCGCCACCGCGACCAGCAGCCACGGTCCCACCGGGGTGGAGGCGAACGAGCGCAGGGTGTCGTCCACGCCCTTGGCCTGGTCCGGGTCGTAGACCCAGGCCGCGCGGACCGCGAAGCCGCCCGCCGCCAGGAAGACCAGGCCGCGCGCGATCCCGCCCGCCACGCCGGTGACATCCACCACCTGACGGGTCCGCCGGGACATCTCACCGAGCTTCAGATGCTTGTGGTACTTCCGCATCCCGGCGCGTATCGCGTTCACCAGACCGGCGATCGCGATCCCCAGACCGACCGCCCCCACCAGCCACCGGCCGGCCGGCAGCTCCATCGCCCGCGCGGTGACGTCCTGCGACTGCTGGTCGCTGGAACCGCCGCCGCTCCCGCTGCCGGCCGCGAAGGCCAGCACGGACCAGGCGACGAAGGCGTAGAACACGCACCGCCCGGCCGACAGCAGCCGGTGGCCCGTCTTGGTCCCCCACACCGCCTCGGACAGCTGCCATACCGCCATGCCCGCCAGCCCGATCCCCAGCGCCCACAACAGCACCGAGCCCAGCGGCTGTTCGGCGACCTCGGCGAGCGCCCCGCCGCGGTCGGCCTGCTTGCCCTCGTTCTCGCCGAAGGCCACCCGCAGCGCCAGCAGACCCACCAGCAGGTAGATCACGCCCTTGGCGGCGAAGCCCCAACGGCCCGCCCACTCCAGGGCCTTGCGCCCGTTGCGGCCGCGTGCGGCGCCCCGGGCCTTGCTCTGCGCCGTGCTCCATGTGCTCATCTCGTCGGCACCTCCCGTACGCCGTCTGCCCCCGAACACGCCGTGGACTCGGTGTGAACCAGCGGGAGGGAAGATGTGGGGGCGAGGAGGGAAACGCGCAGTGGCCGTGCACGGGCGGTCAGTTTGCCGAACGGCTGGGCGGTTATCCGCAGGACATGGCTGAGACGACGACGAACAAGACGACCCAGAGCCGTACGGCGACCAAGGGCCGCGCCACGAGCGCCGCCAAGGGCGCCACCCGGACCGCCAAGAACGCCTCGGAGAACGCGACCGACTCGGCCCGCTCCGCTGTCGGCAGCGGCAAGGAGAAGCTGGCCGGTATCGGCGGCGCCACCGCGGAGAAGGCCAAGACGGCCGCCACCAGTGTGCAGTCGGCGGTCGGCACCGCCGCCAAGAAGACGGTCGGCAAGGCCGGCCTGGTCTGGACGGTGGTCAAGGCGCGCAAGGTGATCGCCGCCGGCGCCGGTGCCGGAGCGGCCGCCGTGGTGGCCTCCTCCTACGCGCTGGGCCGCCGCGCGGGCCTGAACCAGCGCGGCCCGATCTCCCGCCTCACCGGCGGGCGGCTCTGAGCCCCGCAACCCCGTAACCGCGGGTCGTCCCGGCGAGGATGGCCGGTTACCGGCGGCGCACCCCTATATCCGGTGCGCCGCCGGGGCCGCGCCTGCCAGAGTGGGCACCATGAGCGACTCCCTGCGCACCGCCCACACCAGTGAACTCCCGCCCCGCACCCTGGACGCGATACGCGCCATGCTGGACACCGCCTTCGACGGCGACTTCGGTGACGAGGACTGGGACCACGGGCTCGGCGGCGTGCACGCCTGGATCCGCGACGAGCGGGGCGTGGCCGCCCACGGCAGCGTGATCATGCGGCGGGTCGCCTACGCGGGCCGCTCCCACCGCATCGGCTATGTCGAGGCGGTCGCCGTGCGCCCGGACCGCAGGCGCCAGGGCCTGGGTGGCCGGGTGATGGCCGCCCTGGAGGAGGTCATCGACGGGGCATACGCCTTCGGCGCGCTCTCCGCCTCCGACGAGGGTGCCGAGCTCTACCGGGAGCGCGGCTGGCAGCTGTGGAACGGCCGCATCGAGGCGTACGGGCCGGAGGGCACCGTCCACCTCCCCGACGAGGAGGACTCCACCTATCTGCGCCCCGCGCTGGGCCGCCCGCTGCCCGCGGCCGAGTCCGGCGCCCTGGTCTTCGACTGGCGCGACGGCGACGTGCTCTAAGCCCCTACGGGTCCCTCGCGACTACTTTCCGTACCCGGCGTGACGCTCTGGCCCAGGCTCCGTCTCAGATAGTAGGAAGTCCGAGTAACCATGGAGACAGGCGCTCCGCTTCCCCTTAGCGTGGAGTGAGCCGAATCCTTTCGCCCCGCTTCATCGAGCGGGCGGCGGTGATGAGCGCTGTGCCCCGGCAGGTGACCCCTGCGGCCCGCTCCCCGCCCCTTACGGCACCTCACGAGTCAGTGACCGCGCGCTCCCTCGCGCCCGGTCCGCCTCCCGCACGGTCTGCCCGGTCCACGGGCACGCCACGGAGCCAAGGAGTCGATCACCATGGCCGCACAGCCCACCGCCCGCCGGGTCCGCCACGTCTCCCGCACCACCGACGCCGACCGCCGCAACGCCGCCGCCGCGCTCCAGCGCGCCCTGGACCGCCGCGACAACGGCGGCGACACCGGCCACCACCCCACCCGCTGACCCCGGCCGCACGCTCCCGCTGTCCAGATGGCGGAACGCCGGTGTCAGGCAATGGGACGGGAAGTAGGGTGCCGACATGTCACGCAGCATCAGTCTCGCAGTGGTCCCCGGTGACGGCATCGGCCAGGAGGTCGTGGCCCAGGGCCTGAAGGTCCTGAGCTCCGTCCTCCCGCAGGATGTGAAGCTGGAGACCAAGGAGTACGACCTCGGCGCCGGCCGCTGGCACCGCACCGGGGAGACCCTCCCCGACAGCGAGCTGGAGTCGCTCAAGGCGCACGACGCCATCCTGCTCGGCGCCATCGGCGACCCGACCGTCCCGGCCGGCATCCTGGAGCGCGGGCTGCTGCTGAAGCTGCGCTTCGCGTTCGACCACTACGTGAACCTGCGCCCCTCCCGGCTCTTCCCGAACACCGCCACCCCGCTCGCGGGCCGCCCCGACATCGACTTCGTGGTGGTCCGCGAGGGGACCGAGGGCCCCTACACCGGCAACGGCGGCTCGCTGCGCACCGGCACCCCCGCCGAGGTCGCCACCGAGGTCAGCGTCAACACGGCGTACGGGGTCGAGCGGGTGGTCCGGGACGCCTACGAGCGCGCCCAGGCCCGCCCCCGCAAGAAGCTCACCCTGGTCCACAAGAACAACGTCCTGGTGTACGCGGGCCACCTGTGGAAGAACATCTTCGACCGGGTCGGCACCGAGTACCCCGAGGTCACCACCGACTATCTGCATGTCGACGCCGCGACGATCTTCTTCGTCACCCAGCCGGCGCGCTTCGACGTCATCGTCACCGACAACCTCTTCGGCGACATCCTCACCGACCTCGCCGCCGCCGTGACCGGCGGTATCGGCCTGGCCGCCTCCGGCAACATCAACCCCACGGGCGACTTCCCGTCGATGTTCGAGCCGGTGCACGGCTCCGCGCCCGACATCGCGGGCCAGGGCAAGGCCGACCCCACCGCCACGGTCCTCTCCGTCGCCCTGCTCCTGCGCCACCTCGGCCTGGACGCCGAGGCGGTCCGCATCGAGGAGGCCGTCGCCGCCGACCTGGCCGAACGCGACGGTACGGCGCCCCGCACCACCGACGAGATCGGCGACGCGCTCGCGGTACGCGTAGCGAGCTGACCCGCCGCTGACACACCTCCCACCAGCCGCCGGGTCGCCCCACCAGCGCCCGGCGGTTTCTCCTGTGCGGCCCCCGGGTGCCACCATCGAACCCTGGACCGCACACCACCGTCCCGCACCACCGCATCCGCTCCGACGGCGGCCCGGGCCCCGGCCCGTACCGCCCCGGGGCCCCTCCGGCCCTTTCCGGCACACCGCTCCCCGGGCGATAATCGAACGCGGGGCCGCGGCATGCGGGAAAGCTCGGACGTCCTAGCAGGTGCAGCGGCGTGAGCGCGGTCCGCCACACACAAAACGGTGAAGGACGAAAGCACTCATGACGACGACGCCCACGATCGAGCTCAAGCCCTCTTCGAACCCGCTGTCCGACGCGGAGCGCGAGGCGATCCTGGCCAACCCCGGTTTCGGCCGCCACTTCACCGACCACATGGTGACCATCCGGTGGACCGAGGGCCGCGGCTGGCACGACGCCCAGCTCACCCCGTACGCCCCGCTGTCCATCGACCCGGCCAACATGACCCTGCACTACGCGCAGGAGATCTTCGAGGGCCTCAAGGCCTACCGCCGCCCCGACGGCTCGATCGTCACCTTCCGCCCCGAGGCCAACGCCGAGCGCTTCCAGCTCTCCGCCCGCCGGCTCGCCATGCCCGAGCTGCCCGTGGAGACCTTCATCGCCGCCTGCGACGCGCTGGTCCAGCAGGACAAGGCATGGGTGCCCGCGCACGGCGGCGAGTCCTCCCTCTACCTGCGCCCCTTCATGATCGCGGCCGAGGTCGGGCTGGGTGTCCGGCCGGCCAACGAGTACCTGTTCCTCGTGATCGCCTCGCCGGCCGGCCCGTACTTCCCCGGCGGCGTCAAGCCGGTCTCCGTCTGGCTCTCCGAGAACTACGTCCGCGCCGTCCCCGGCGGCATGGGCTTCGCCAAGACCGGCGGCAACTACGCCGCCTCCCTGCTCGCCCAGGCCGAGGCCGCCGCCAAGGGCTGCGACCAGGTCGTCTGGCTCGACGCCCTGGAGCACCAGTGGGTCGAGGAGATGGGCGGGATGAACCTGTACTTCGTGTACGGGGACAAGATCGTCACCCCCGAGCTGACCGGCTCCCTGCTCGCCGGCATCACCCGCGACTCGCTGCTCAGCGTCGCCAAGGACCTCGGCTACACCTCCGAGGAGGGCCGGATCTCCACCGAGCAGTGGCGCCGGGACAGCGAGAACGGCACCCTCACCGAGGTCTTCGCCTGCGGCACCGCCGCCGTGATCACCCCGGTCGGCTACGTGAAGTCCGAGGGCGGCGAGTGGACCCAGGGCGACGGCGGCCCCGGCACCGTCACCATGGCCCTGCGCAAGGCGCTGCTCGACATCCAGACCGGCGCCGCCGAGGACGTCCACGGCTGGACCCACGAACTGGCCTGAGCGGCACACGGCAGCCGGGCCGCCCGCCGCATCCGACGGCGCGGCCCGGCGCCTGCCTTCCTCCCGGCCCGGCGCCTGCCTTCCTCCCGGCCCGGCGCCTGGCTTCCTCCCTTGCGCCTGGCTTCCTCCCGGCCCGGCGCCTGCCGTCTTCCCGGCTCGCGCGATGAGTTCGCGGGCCCGCGGCGGTCTACTCATCGGACGACCCACCGCGAGGGCGACGACGAGTCGCCACCAGGAGGACGACGCGATGACCACGCATCCGGCCCGGGTGACCTGCGACCTCTCGATCTCCGTCGACGGATACGCGGCCGGGCTCGGCCAGACCGAGCAGCGTCCGTTCGGTGAGGACGGGGGTGACGGCTGGGGCGACCGGCTGCACTCCTGGATGTTCGAGACCCCGGAGCAGCGGCAGCACCAACTCGACCGGCTGACGGAGGTCGGCGCCTTCATCATGGGGCGCAACATGTTCGGGCCGGTACGCGGCGCCTGGGACCGGCCGTGGAAGGGGTGGTGGGGCGAGAACCCGCCGTACCACGCCCCGGTCTTCGTCCTCACCCACCATCCGCGCGAGCCGCAGCCCATGGAGGGCGGCACCACCTTCCACTTCGTCACCGACGGCATCGAGTCCGCCCTGCGGCAGGCCCGCGAGGTGGCCGGAGAGCGGAACGTGTCGATCCACGGAGGTGCGACCACCGTCAACCAGTACCTCGCCGCGGGTCTGATCGACGAGCTGCGGCTGCACATCGTGCCGTTCACCCTCGGCGCCGGCACCCGCCTCTTCGACGGAGTGCCGTCCCTTGATCTCGAACAGCTGGAGTCGCGGGCAGCGAACGGGGTGACCCATGTGACCTATCGCGTGCTGCGCTGAGCGGAGCCCAGGTCAAGGGCCTGCCCCGCCGGACTCCGCCCACCCGGGGTCAGCACCCCGTACACCACCCCGCCCACCAGCCCCGACAGTACGAAGCTGCAATCCACCCCGCCGGTCAGGGCCAGCAGCGGCCCCTCGTACAGCGGGGTCCCCACGGCCAGCAGACCCACCGCCGCGCCCACCAGCCAGGCCGCGGTGGCCCGGGGGTGCCAGCCCGCGCGGTACCAGTAGCGCCCGCCCCGGGCGCGCCGGTTGTAGACCTGGAGCGCCTCCGGGTCGTACGCGCCCCGGCAGCGGATGTGCCCCATCAGGGTGATCACCGCCCAGGGCGTGCCCAGCGCGGTGAGCAGCAGCACGAACGAGGTCATCGCGGACTGCGCGTCCCAGGAGAAGTGCCCGGCGAAGACGAAGGCGGTGGCGACCACCGCGACGGCCAGCGTGGCCCCGGTACGGCTGGCCCGGGGCACGATCGCGTCCAGGTCGAGCCCCATCGAGTAGAGCATCAGCCCCGCGTTGCCCACCGAGCCCGCGGTCGCCGCCAGCAGCAGCGGCACCAGGTACCAGGTGGGGGAGGCGGCGACCAGCGGCCCCGCGTAGTCGCTGCCCGCCCGGGCGGCCAGCGCGGTGAACGTACCGAACAATTGCGGCACCAGCAGCCCGAGCAGCAGCCCTACACACGTCGCCCGCCATACCGTGCGCGGGGAGTGCCGCAGGGGTGAGACATAGCGGGTGTAGTCGCCGAGCAGGGTGATGAAGGCGATCGGCCCGCTCAGCCCGGCCGCCACCGCCGACAGCGTCCAGGTCGGCCAGAAGGAGCCCAGCAGATACGGGGTGTCCGGCGGCGGCGCCGTGGTGAAGTCGCCCGCGTAGGCCGCCAGGCCCACCGCGAGCAGCAGGGTCATCCCGACGGCCAGCACCCGGCTCAGCCGCAGCAGCAGCCGGTAGCCGTACACCGCGGCGACCGCCGTACACCCCGCGAGCAGCGCGTACACCACCCCGTGCGCCGCCCCGCCGTCCGGCAGCCCCACCAGCCGGGCGAGGGTCCCCACCATCACATCGCCGCCGATCCACAGGGTCAGCGCGGTGTAGCCGAGGGACAGCAGCAATCCGACCACCGAGCCGACCAGCCGGCCGCGCACCCCGAAGAACGCGCCGCTGGAGGTGGAGAGGTTGGTGGCGGTACGCAGGGAGACCAGCGCGAGCGGTGCGGTCACCGCCACCCCCACCACCGTCCCGGCCACCACCGAGGTCACCGCCGGCCAGAGGCCGAGCCCGAAGGAGACCGGCAGCCAGCCGAAGACGATCACCCCGAGGCAGAGGTTGGAGCCCAGCAGGATGGCGATCAGATCGCGCGGCCCACTGGTCCGTTCCGCCTCGGGGATGGTGTCGGTGCCGCGCTGTTCAAGGACTGGGGACATGGGCGTCCTCCCTGCCGGGTCTCGTTCTCCGCTGAGGCGACTTCGCTGTGTTAGAGCGACGCTCAATGTCGGCCATCGGTCACCGCCCCGTCAATGGTTTGCCGTTATTCCTCGCGAAAGTTTCCGCCCGCCCGACGCGGATGTTGCCGCAGCTTGACCATCCCTGCCCTATGGTTAGAGTGATGCTCTAACAGCTCGGCGTGGAACGGGAAGGCGTGGTGGACGTGCGACTGACCCCCACGGAGCGCGACCGGCTGCTGGACTTCGGCGCGGCCGAGCCGGCCCGGGCCCGCCGGGCGCGGGGCCTGCGGCTCGATGTCCCCGAGGCCGCCGCCCTGATCGCGGACACCGTCTGCGAAGCGGCCCGGGTCGGCGACGTCCAGGCGGACTCCCGCAGCGGCCTGGTCACCCTGGACGGCGACCCGCTCAGCTCCGAGCCGGCCGAATCCGTCACCCTCAACCGCCGCTACTTCCTCTGACACCCCATCTTCTGCTGCTGCAAAGGACCGACTCATGTTCCGCATGCCCGCCGAATGGGCCCCGCACGAGCGCACCTGGATGGCCTGGCCCGGCCCCAACCCGACGTTCACCAGCGAGGCCGAGCTGCGTGAGGCCCGCGAGGCCTGGGCGTCCGTGGCCCGCGCCGTACGCCGCTTCGAGCCGGTCACCGTGGTGCACGGCCCCGGACAGGCCGACGAGGCCCGCGCCTTGCTCGGCCCGGACGTCGACCTGGTCGAACGCGACCTGGACGACGCCTGGATGCGGGACATCGGCCCCACTTTCGTCACCGACGGGCCGCGGCTGGCCGCCGTGGACTGGGTCTTCAACGGCTGGGGCGCCGCCGACTGGGCCCGCTGGGAGCACGACTCCAAGATCGCCCGCCAGGTCGCCGACCTCGCCGGAGTCCCCGTACACGCCAGCGACCTGGTCAACGAGGGCGGCGCCATCCATGTGGACGGCGAGGGCACCGTACTGCTCACCGACACCGTCCAGCTCGGCCCCGAGCGCAACCCCCGGTGGACCCGCGAGCAGGTCGAGACCGAGATCCACGCCAAGCTCGGCACCACCAAGGCGATCTGGCTGCCGCGCGGTCTGACCGGCGACTACGGGATGTACGGCACCCGAGGCCATGTCGACATCGTCGCCGCCTTCGCCCGCCCCGGCACCGTCGTCGTCCACACCCAGCCCGACCCGCGCCACCCCGACCACGAGCTGTGCCGGTCCAATGTCGAACTGCTGCGCCGCCAGACCGACGCCCAGGGCCGCCCGCTGGAGGTCATCGAGATCCCCGCCCCCACCGTCCTCCAGGAGGACGGCGAGTGGGTCGACTACTCCTACATCAACCACTACCTCTGCAACGGCGCCGTGATCCTCTGCGCCTTCGACGACCCGCGCGACGAGGAGGCCGCCGCGATCTTCCGCCGGCTCTTCCCGGACCGCGAGGTCGTCCTGGTCGACGCCCGCGCCATCTTCGCCGGTGGGGGCGGTATCCACTGCATCACCCAGCAGCAGCCGGCCGTCTGACCCCGCGGCCCCCGGGGGCGGCCTACCCTCAGGCCGTCCCCGCCCATCGGGTACAACGTACGGATGACCACCCCCGCCCCCGTTTCCCTTGCCTCCCCCGTCTCCCTCAGAAGGACGGCCGCCGTATGACCCCCGCCGCCCGGCGGCGCAACAGCGCCCCGCCCCGTGAGGCGCTCCTCGCCGCCGCCATGGCGATGATCGCCGAGCACGGTCTCGACGGGCTCACCATGGCAGGCCTCGGCCGCGAGGTCGGTATGAGCAGCGGCCACCTCCTGTACTACTTCCGCACCAAGGACGAGCTGCTGCTGCAGACCCTGGAGTGGAGCGAGGGCCGGCTCGGCGCCGAACGCAGCGCCCTACTGTCCCGGGGGACGGTGCCGGTACGGGAACGGTTGCTGGCGTATGTGGACCTGTACGTGCCCGAGGGGCCGCGTGACCCCCACTGGACGCTCTGGCTCGAAGTCTGGAACCGCTCCCAGTACGCCGACGCGGACGCCCACGCCCGCCAGGCAGCCATCGAGCGGGCCTGGCACCGCGACCTGGTCGCCCTGCTCGCCGAGGGCATATCGCGCGCCGAACTGCGCCGGGTCGACCCCGACCGCATCGCCGCCCGGCTGCGCGCCCTGCTGGACGGCTTCAGTGTGCATGTCGCCGTCGGCATCCCCGGCGCCGGTCGGGAGACGGTCCTCACCCACGTCCACGACTTCATCGACGACACCCTGCTCCCCGCCCCTGTCCCCGAGCTGCCCGCATCCTGAGACCCATGTCCACCCCCCACCCACCCTGTGGCACACTACCCACGTGCTTGCTACCGCCGTGATTATGGGCAGCAGCGCGCCGGTCCGCCGTGACCACTGAACCCGCGGAAACCCCCGCGGCAGTGGACACCGTGTCCCAGACCCGCGCGCAGACCTCTCGCATCCGCGAGGGGTCTTTTCGTTTTCCGGCCCCAACCCGCCGGAGGACGCCAGCGCGCGAGAATGGGGGCAGGTGGAGCCCGCCCTTCCGGTGCCGGTGCCGGTGGCCGTACCAACGCCTTGGCCGACACCCCAGCCGACACCCGCGCCGGCCCGGACCTCCGGAGCCACTTCCCACAGGAGCCCACACCGCCATGACCACGGAGACCGCAAGTCCCACCCCCGCCACGCCCCGCCCCCACGACGACTTCCATGTCTTCGACACCACCCTGCGCGACGGGGCCCAGCGCGAGGGCATCAACCTCACCGTCGCCGACAAGCTGACCATCGCCCGCCATCTGGACGAGTTCGGCGTCGGCTTCGTGGAGGGCGGCTGGCCCGGTGCCAACCCCCGTGACACCGAGTTCTTCGCCCGCGCCCAGCAGGAGATCCGGTTCAAGAACGCCCAGCTGGTCGCCTTCGGCGCCACCCGCCGCGCGGGCACCACCGCCGCCGAGGACCCCCAGGTCAGGGCCCTTCTCGCGTCCGGCGCTCCCGTCATCACCCTGGTCGCCAAATCGCACGACCGGCATGTCGAGCTGGCCCTGCGCACCACCCTGGACGAGAACACCGCCATGGTCCGCGACACCGTCTCCTACCTGGTCGAACAAGGGCGCAGGGTCTTCGTCGACTGCGAGCACTTCTTCGACGGCTACCGCGCCAATCCCGGGTATGCCAAGGCGGTCGTCCGGGCCGCCGCCGAGGCCGGCGCCGAGGTCGTCGTCCTCTGCGACACCAACGGCGGGATGCTCCCGGCCCAGATCCAGGCCGTGGTCGCCACCGTGCTCGCCGACACCGGGGCGCGGCTGGGCATCCACGCCCAGGACGACACCGGCTGCGCGGTCGCCAACACCCTGGCCGCCGTGGACGCCGGCGCCACCCATGTCCAGTGCACCGCCAACGGCTACGGCGAGCGGGTCGGCAACGCCAACCTCTTCCCGGTTGTCGCCGCACTGGAGCTGAAGTACGGCAAGCGCGTCCTGCCCGAGGGCGCCCTGGCCGAGATGACCCGGATCTCCCACGCCATCGCCGAGGTCGTCAACCTCTCCCCGTCCACCCACCAGCCCTACGTCGGCGTCTCCGCCTTCGCCCACAAGGCCGGGCTGCACGCCTCCGCGATCAAGGTGGACCCGGACCTCTACCAGCACATCGACCCCGAGCAGGTCGGCAACACCATGCGGATGCTGGTCTCCGACATGGCCGGGCGCGCCTCCATCGAGCTGAAGGGCAAGGAGCTCGGCATCGACCTGGACGGCGACCGCGAGCTGGTCGGCCGGGTGGTCGAGCGCGTCAAGGAGCGCGAGCTGGCCGGCTACACCTACGAGGCCGCCGACGCCTCCTTCGAGCTCCTGCTCCGCGCCGAGGCCGAGGGCCGCGCCCGCCGCTACTACCGTACGGAGTCCTGGCGAGCCATCGTGGAGGACCGCCCCGACGGCACCCACGCCAACGAGGCCACCGTCAAACTGTGGGCCAAGGGCGAGCGCATCGTCGCCACCGCCGAGGGAAACGGCCCGGTCAACGCGCTGGACCTGGCCATGCGCGCCGGCCTCGAACGCATCTACCCCCAGCTCGCCAAACTCGAACTGGTCGACTACAAGGTCCGCATCCTCGAAGGCCGCCACGGCACCCAGTCCACCACCCGCGTGCTGATCGCCACCACGGACGGCGAGGGCGAGTGGTCCACGGTCGGCGTCGGCGAGAACGTCATCGCCGCGTCCTGGCAGGCCCTGGAGGACGCCTACACCTACGGCCTCCTCCGCGCCGGCGTGGACCCCGCCGAGTAGACCCCGGCGTCCAGGACCCGACCGACGATACGCGGGCCTCTGTAGTTTCTCTCCCCGGGTCCCATATCCCCCCTTTACCTCCCATTGGCGTACTGTCGATGCTATGAGGACCAGGCCGTTCACCCTTCTGTCGGCCGTGGCAGGGCTGACGCTGCTGCTGATCCTGGCCCTGGCCCCCAGCGCGGGGGCCAAGGCCACGGACCTGTCCGACGTGGCCCGGGCGCTGAAACAGAGCCCGGTGTACGTCCACCCCGACGCCGCCGACCAGCTCTCCACGTCCCAGGCGGACGCCCTCGCCGACAAGATCACCAAGGCCGACAAGCCCCTCTTCGTCGCCGTCCTCCCCGCCAACGCCCAGTTCCCCCCCGACGGCCTCCTGCAGAACCTCCGCACCCAGACCGGAGTCACCGGCCTCTACGCCGTCCGGCTCGGCGACCGCTTCGCCGCCGCCTCCGACCGCGCCGTGATGCCCACCCAGTCCGTCCGCAACCTGGTGGACTCCGTCCGCGCCCCCGGCGCAAACGCCAACACCGAGCTGACCAACTTCGTCGACCAGGCCCTCCCCCAGACCCGCGGCTCCGCCCCCAGCACCTGGAGCGGCGTCCCCGACAACGGCCCCCGGGCCCCCGTCGCCGGCCTGATCACCATCGGCGCCCTCGCCGCGGCCGCCGGAGCGACCGCGCTCACCGTCTCCACCCGCCGGCGCCGCCGCCAAGAGCGCGAGGACCAGGAAGCCCTGGCCAAGCTCCGCACCGTCGTGGACGAGGACATCACCTCCTACGGCGAAGAGCTGGACCGCCTGGACTTCCACCCCGGCGCGGCCTCCGCCGACGACGCCATGCGCCACGACTACGAACACGCCCTCGACTCCTACGACAGGGCCAAGTCCCTGATGGACCAGGCCCGGCACCCCCGCGACGTCCGCGGAGTGACCGAGGCCCTAGAGGACGGCCGCTTCTCCCTGGCCGTCCTGGCCGCCCGCCGCGAGGGCCGCCCGCTTCCCGAGCGGCGGGCGCCGTGCTTCTTCGACCCGCGCCACGGCCCGTCCACCACCAACGTCGAATGGGCACCGTCCGGCGGCCAGACCCGCGAGATCCCCGTCTGCGAGGCCGACGCCACCCGCCTCGCCGAGGGCCGCGACCCGATGGCCCGCACCGTGGACACCCCCGACGGCCGACGCCCCTACTGGGAGGCCGGCCCCGCCTACGGCCCCTGGGCCGGCGGCTACTTCGGCGGCGGCCTGCTCCCCGGCCTCCTGGTCGGCACCATGCTCGGCTCGATGCTCCACACCCCCGCCTACGCCGCGGACTACGGCGGCGCCGGCTTCGAGGGCGGCGACTTCTCCGGCGCCGACTTCGACTCCTCCTCCTTCGGAGGCAGCGACTTCGGCGGCGGCGACTTCGGCGGAGGCGGTGGTTTCGGCGGCGGCGACTTCGGCGGCGGCGGCTTCTGAGGTGCCCTCCGCCGAGGCCTACGAAAAGCAGGTGCGGGAGACCGCCCACTCCTGGTCCTCCGCCATCACCGCCAACGACCCCACCCGCATAGCCGCCCACATGGCCGACGACTGGACCATCGTCTCCGCCTCTGGCCCCTCCCCCCGCGACCACTTCCTCTCCCTGGTCGCCTCAGGCCGCCTCACCCACTCCGCCATGGACACCATCACGGAGCCCCGCATCCGCATCCACGGCGACACCGCCATCCTCACCGCCCGCATCACCAACACCGCCCATTTCGACGGCCAGACCTACCCCGCCGACGAATGGACCACCGACATCTTCGTCCGCCAGCCGGACGGCCACTGGCTCTGCGTCCTCACCCACATCACCCCGGTTGTCGAGTGACAGCCATGACCGGGCCGTGGCCGAGCGGTCGGCGGGGACCCCGCATGCGCGGGGACCAGCGCCGCCAGGCTGCGCGCCCGCTCCTCTGCCAGGGACCACCCCCGAATGCGCGGGGACCAGCCTGTGTCCTGCGACAAGATGGCCGGCTTGTAGGGACCACCCCCGCATGCGCGGAGCCACCAGGGGGTCGCGCATCGCGGCGCGGGACCACCCCCGCACGCGCGGGGACCAGCTCCCCGACCGGGTCCACCGAGACGTCAGCCGAGGACCACCCCCGCATGCGCGGGACCAGACCGAGGAACACCGCGTAGACCGCGACAGTCGGGGACCACCCCCGCATGCGCGGGGACCAGGCGAGGGTCACCGTCATCGAGGAGCCGCCCCCGGGACCACCCCCGCATGCGCGGGGACCAGGTCGTCCTGCACTGGACGCTCCCCGGCCGCCCGGGACCACTCCCGCATGCGCGGGGACCAGGGGGCGCGACCTGGGCCTTTACTCGGCGGGGACCTGGATTCCTCGCACTTTCGCCGATCGCGACATAAGGCCCATAGCCCCCACTTGCCCTCCTTCTCCGTCGGTCGAGCATCAGGTAAAGCGCTTAGCGTACGTCCGTCATGCCACATCGCGGGCGACCACGCATCGGTGCAGTCAATCAGCATCTCAGTTTCACTAAATTCCGGAATCACCCCCCCACTTGACTGCTCCCCGCGCACACGAGGATGACCCCCAGCCCTCGGTGTCGAACCGGAAGCCCGAGTCTGTTCCCCGCACAAGCGGGGCTGCCTCACTCCGCTCAGTGACCGGGGAGGGAGTCCAGCCGTGCCCGTGGTGGTGGTCCTAGCGGCGGGACCGGTTGGGGGATGGTGGGGGTGAATCCGTTTTGGTGGGAGGGGCGGGTGGGGACACGACGTGGCATGGGTGACTACGACAACTCGATCATGGTGGCGGTACGACCCGAGCGGCTGTTCGCGTACCTGTCCGACGTGCAGAACCTGCCGCACTACATGCCTCGGCTGACCTCGGCGCGCCCGCACGGGGGTGACCGGGTGACGGTGACCGCGCACATCGACCCGCCGGACGCTCCGGAGCAGGACGTGACCAGCGAGGCGTGGATCCGGGTGGTGGAGGAGGGCAAGAGCCTGGAGTGGGGGGCGCCGGGGCCGCATGACTATCGCGGGCGGCTGCATGTGGAGGCGGGGGACTCGGCCGACAGCTCGCGGCTCAGCGTGGAGCTGCACACGGACGTGACCGAGGGGCAGCAGGTGGACCATGGCCTGGAGGAGGCGCTGAGCGGGATCAAGCAGGCGGTGGAGGCTGCCGAGCGCTGACAGGGCGGGGGAGGGAGCAGGCGCCCGACCTGTTCGGGGCTCGTCCGATCTGTTTCGGGGCGAGCCCCGCCCGCCTACTTCTGGGCGGGCGCCGGGGTCCAGGGGGTCTTGGCCATGAACGGCTTGCGGAGCACCGTGCCGGGCGCGGAGAGCGCGGCCTTGATCGCCTCGGGCGGGACCGTGCCGGTGGGGCGGGTCGGGAGGCGGCGGTAGCCGTGGGCGCGGATCAGCTCCTTGGCCGCCGACCACGTCTTCGCGGCGACGGCCACCTCGTCCAATGCCTCGCAGGCGTTGCCGGGAGCGGCGAGGGCGGCGTAGCCGATGACCGGCCCGCCGCTGCCGACCCGGACGTAGCCGCTCACGCGGTGGGCGGGGCCGAGGGGAGGGGGAGGAAGGTGGACCAGGCGGTGGGGGAGAGGGTGAGCATGGGGCCGGCCGGGTTCTTGGAGTCGCGGACGTGGATGGCGCTGGGGTGGGCCGCCACCTCGACGCAGGCGCCGCCTTCGTCGCTGCTGTGGCTGGACTTGTGCCAGTCGTAGGCGACTTCGATGCAGTCGCCGCCCTCGTCGCCGCTGTAGCTGGACTTGAACCACGAAAGTGCCGGTGTCATGCCTCTCCTGCCAGATCGTCCAGCAGGCCCTTGGTGTCCTCGGTGTTCAGGGCCTGGGACCGCAGCATCCCATATTTCTGCTGGAGGATGCTGACCTCGGCGGGGTCCTGGATCAGGAAGCTGACCCGTTGGCCTTCGATGTAGGCCAGCTGCTGGTGGTCGTCGGTTTCCAGGAGGACGAAGGAACCGTTCAGGCCGGCGTGGGTGTGCCGTTTGCGCGGCATGATCTGGAGGCTGACGTAGGGGAGGTCGGCGATCCGGCGGAGGTGGCGGACCTGCTCCCGGGTGACCTCCGTGCCGCCCAACTCACAGTCGAAGATGGACTCTTCGATGATGAAGCTCATGGTGGGAGGGCTGGGCTTGCGGTCGAAGAGTTTTTGGCGGTCGATGCGGTCGGCGTGGTGCTCTTCCCGCTCCTCGGGGGTGTAGGGCGGAAATCGGGAGTCGAAGAGGGCGGCGGCGTAGGCGTCGGTCTGGAGGATGCCGGGGATGGCCTGGTTCTGATACGAGGAGAGGGCTCGGGCGGTGGCTTCCAGCTCGATGAAGTCCTGGACGAAGGCGGGGTAGCGCTCTTTGGCGGGGACGCGGGAGACGCCGACGGCCAGGACGCCGTTGGTGCCGAGGACGTCGTCCAGCTCCTGGGCGCGGTCGATCCGGAGCGGGCGGCGGCCCTGCTCGATGGAGGCCAGCGTCTCTGGGGAGATGGAGAGCTTGGCGGCCAGTTTGGGCTGGCTCAGCCCGGCCGCGCGGCGCAGTTGGGCGAGTTGGGCGCCGATGAGGTGCCAGGAGGTGACCTTGTCGCTCTTCTGCTGGGGCTTCGCGGGCTTGCCCGACTTCCGTGAGGAGTGCATGGTCAGCCCTCTTCCCATCCGGCGGCGTACGTGACGCATTCTCATCCCGTACAAACGCGATGTACGGGATGACGTGCTGTTCCAGACTAGTCACCGAAGGTGACAGTGGGAGGGTGATCCACGAATCCGAACTTCCCTACCTCCGCGAGGCGTTCTACCAGCGTGAGCGCCGGTCCGTCCCCGCTGCCCGCCGCTTCACCAACGAGGCCCTTGACGCCTGGGGCATCAAGGGCGATCGCACCGGCGACATCGTGCTGTGCGTGAGCGAGTTGGCGACCAACGCCCTGCTGCACGGCGTACCGCCGGGCCGCGGCTTCCGGCTTCATCTGCTCCGGCCGGAGGGGAGCGAGGTGGTACGCGTGGAGGTGCACGACAGCGGGGGCGGCGAGGTCCGGCAGCGAGAGGCCGGGCAGGGCGACGAGTCGGGGCGCGGGTTGATGCTCGTCGCCGCGCTGGCGGACAGTTGGGGTGTGGGGGAGCGGTCGCCCGGCAAGATCGTCTGGTGTGAGTTCCACCAGGGGAAGGGCACGGGCTGAGGGAGTCAGTCGCCCTGGCCGGCGCTGCCGATGGGGCCGAGCTTGACCGGGTTGCCGCCGCCCTCGGTCACGGGCAGGGAGGCGGCGCCCGGCCAGGCGAGGGTGACCGACTTGGTCTCGTCCGGCGGGGTCACCACCAGGCCGGTGATACGGACGCCGGAGCCGCCCGAGTCGTTCATCGGGTAGCTGACGGCGAAGGACACCGACTTGCCGTTCTTGAGGACGTACGGGTCGGCCTTCTGGCCGGTGCGCTCCGCGGACAGCGACCCCGCGTTGGTCTTCAGGTCGACGCCTGCGTACGCCGAGAGGGAGCAGTCCCGGCCGCCGCCGTTCTTCAGGGTCACCGCGACCAGGCCCTCGCGGTCACCGCCGATGGTGCTGTCCTGCGCGGTGATCTCCAGCTCATCGGTGCGGCACTTGCCGACCTTGCCGTTGGTGCTCCCATCGCTGGAGTCCGCCTCGGGGGAGCTTGTGCCATCGGAGGGGGAGGGAGTTACGGAGGAGGAGGGGGAGGTGGTGGGGAAGTCGGAGGGGCCGGAGGTGGGCGCCGAGGTGGGGGTGCCGGACGCGGGGCTCTGGGCCGTGCCGCCGTCGTTGTTCTGGCAGGCGGTGAGCGAGAGGCCCGCGACGGCGGCCAGGGTTACGAGGGTGAGCTTGCGAACGCGCATCGGTGTGTCCTCGGTGTCGTCGGTCGGTGCCGGGTGAGCGGTTACGACTGGCAAGACCGGTGCGGCTCTGTCGGCGTTCCGACAACTGGCGGCTAATACATTCCTGTTACATGCAGGGCGGGGGTCAGGGGGTGGCGGCTTGGTGGCGGAGCAGGGCGTCGAGGGAGTCGATGATCCAGGCCCAGGACTGCTCGGGGTCTACGGGTGTGTGGTCGAAGCCTCCGGCCGTCTCCAGGCTCACATAGCCGTGGAAGACGCTGCCGAGCATCCGGACCGCGTGGGTCTGGTCGGGCTCGCTCAGGTCGTAGCCGCGCAGGATGGCGCGGGTCATCTGGGCGTGCCGGACGCCTGCGCTGGCGGCTGCCGTCTCGGGGTCGAGCCGGAGGCGGGCGGCGGCGTAGCGGCCCGGGTGCTCCTTGGCGTAGTCCCGGTAGGCGTTGGCGAAGGCGGCCAGGGCGTCCCGGCCGGCGCGCCCGGCCAGCGCCTCGGCGACCCGGTCGGCCAGTTCCGCGAGGGCGAACAGGGCGATCCGGGTCTTGAGGTCCTGGGAGCTCTTCACATGCGAGTAGAGGCTCGCCACCTTGACGTCGAACTGCCGGGCGAGGGCGGAGACGGTCACCTGGTCGAAGCCGACCTCGTCGGCCAGCTCCGCACCCGCCCGGGTCAGACGTTCCGCGGTCAGCCCTGCTCGCACCATGGCCCTGCCCCACTCTCCCTCGTGCAGGTCATCTTGCAGCGCCTATAGGGCTTGGGCAAACGGCGAACGGTGAAGGGGATGGAGACCCGTAGGCGTCAGGGGGCCGTTGCCGTGCGGGATACGGGGATCCAGAGGGCCGCGTCCGCGTGGGTGCCGTTCTCGGTGAGGTGAACGCTCAGCAACTCCGGGCCCGGGCGGCTCTCGTAGGGGTTGGAGGGGAACCACTGGGTGAACACGTCCCGCCAGATGGTCTGGAGGGTCTTGGGGAAGGGGCCGGAGCTTTCGAAGACGGCCCAGGTGCCCGGTTCTACGGGGAGTGAGGACATGTCGTGGGGGATGGGGGACCCCATGCCGGCCGCCGCGGCTTGGTGGTAGTCGAGTTCGGTGCCCTCGGCGCGGCCGGGGGACAGCTGGTCGCTGACGCCCAGCAGACCGCTCGGCTCCTGGTCGGAGAGGGCCTCGATGCGGGCCAGGGTCTCCTGACCGAGGCTGCGGATGAACTCGGCGATGGCGGGGTTCACCCCCTGGTGCACGAGGGGGACCCGGGCCTTTCGCCCCACGAGCTGGAACGCGTCCTTCTCGACGATCCGGTACCGCATGCTGCTGCTCCCTTCGACGACGAGGCGGAAGGACATCCGGGGCTGGGCGCGCAGTGCCGCGCCGGTGCGCCGCGCCTCGCCGGGGCCGACCCCGTGCACGGCGCGGAACGCCCGGGCGAAGGCCTCGCCGGAGCCGTAGCCGTAGCGCACCGCGACCTCCAGCAGCGTCCGCTCGCCGGCCAGCACCTCGGCGCCGGCGATCGTCAGCCGCCTGCGGCGTACGTACTCCGACAGCGGCATCCCGGCGAGCGCCGAGAACATCCGGCGGAAGTGGTACTCCGAGGTCGCCGCGATCCGGGCCGCCTCGACCGCGTCCAACGGGCGGTCCGGTTGCGCGCGGATACGCGTCTCGACGTACTCCATGGCCTGGTTCAGGCGCTCCAGCATCCGGGGGCGGTCCTTCCGACTGTCGTCTGTGTCTGTGGCTGTTGTCGGTGCCTGCTTTCGGTGATGACGGTAGGGAGGGGGAGGAGGGGTGGGCCCGATGATTCCTGCCCGATGCGGTCGGGTCCTCGGGGAGCGGGGGAGCGGGGGAGCCGAAACCGGGTGGTGGGGGTGGGGGAGGGGTTCTTACGGTGAGGGGATGGGACGTGTGGGATTTGAGCAGCTGGTCGCCGAGGCGGCGGCCGAACCGGTCGAGGGCTGGGACTTCTCCTGGCTGGACGGGCGGGCGAGTGAGGCGCGGCCGTCTTGGGGCTATCAGCGGCTGCTGGGTACGCGGCTGGCGGCGGCGGACGCGGTGCTGGACCTTCAGACCGGCGGCGGCGAGGTGCTGGCGGGGGCGCTGGACGCGGCAGGAGGGCGGCCGTCCGTACTGGCTGCTACGGAGAGGTGGGCGCCGAACGCGGCGAAGGCGACCGAGCTGCTGGGGCCGCGTGGAGTGGTCGTGGTGGCGACGGGCGAGGAGCCGCCGCTACCGTTCGCGGACGGGGCGTTCGAGCTTGTCAGCAGCCGGCATCCGGCGACGGTCTGGTGGGAGGAGATCGCTCGGGTGCTGCGGCCGGGCGGGGGGACGTATGTCGCGCAGCATGTGGGGCCGGAGTCGGTGTTCGAGCTGATCGAGTTCTTTCTGGGGCCGCTCCCGGAGGAGGTGCGGCGCGCGCGGCATCCGGAGGTGGAGGCCGCGAGGGCGCGGGCGGCCGGGCTGGAGGTGGTGGACCTGCGGACCGAGCGGCTGCGGATGGAGTTCCGCGATGTCGGCGCGGTGGTCTGGTTCCTGCGGAAGGTGATCTGGCTGGTGCCGGACTTCGCGGTGGAGCGGTACGAGGCGCGGCTGAGGGACCTGCACGCTCTCATCGAGGACGCAGGTCCCTTTGTCGCGTACTCCTCCCGCACCCTGGTCGAGGCGCGAAGGCCCTGACCGGCGGGAGACGGCACGGGCTCATGCCTTACGCGTTGTCGGTCTTGCGGATGGCGGAGATCTCGAAGGTGAGCTTGATCTTGTCGCTGACCAGCACGCCGCCCGTCTCCAGGGCCGCGTTCCAGGTCAGGCCCCACTCGGAGCGGAGCAGCGCGGCGGTGCCCTCGAAGCCGACGCGCTCGTTGCCGAACGGGTCCTTGGCGGAGCCGTTGAACTCCAGGTCGATGGTCAGCGGCTTGGTCACGCCCTTGATGGTGAGGTCACCGGTGAGCCGGTAGTCGTCGCCGCCCACGATCTCGGCGCCGGTCGAGCGGAAGGTCATCTCGGGGAACTGCTCGGCGTCGAAGAAGTCGGCGCTGCGCAGATGGCCGTCGCGGTCGGCGTTGCCGGTGTCGATGGAGGCGATCCGGACGTCGATCACGGCGCTGGAGGCCGCCGGGTTGGTGCCGTCGAGCTTCAGGGTGCCGTCGAAGTCGGTGAACGAGCCGCGGACGTTGGTGACCATGGCGTGCCGGGCGGTGAAGCCGACGCTGCTGTGCGCTGGGTCCAGGGTGTATTCGCCGGTCAGCGCGGCGAGGGCCGGGTCCACGGCGGAACCGGAAGCGGAGCCGGAGGGGGTGGTGGCGGTGTCGGTGGTGCGGTTGAAGAGACCCATGGGGATGCACTCCTTCAGAGAGTTCCGGGTGTTTCGTTGAACGTTCAACGAAGTGGACTGATGCCGACTGTAGTCCTCTCAGGTTCAAGTTTCAACCACTTCTTGGCGGCTGTCCTGCGGAGGGATGGGGAGGGGCGTCATTGGTGCGCCCTCTGGCGGATGGTCCGGCCTCTGGCGTACGCGCGTAGAGCTGCGGCAGCATGCCTTCCGCACCGCTCGGTGCACGTACGGGTCCGGTCAGTGAGCCCAGGGAGACAACCGTGAAGCTCCGCTCCGTTCTCACCGCGTTCGCCCTTGTCCTCGGTGCCCTCTTCGCCCCCGGCGTCGGCGTCCTCGCCGGTGCGACCGAGGCGCACGCCGCCACCAAGATCAGCCATGCCACCGCGACCTCGATGTTCCGCGCCTCCGGGATCACCTGGTCCTCCTCGGGGGCCTGCTCCAACCGGAACAACCCGACCTGCACGTCCTTCGACCAGCTCAACCGGGCTACCGCCCAGGGCGCGCAGACGCTCAAGAGCGCCAGCGGCTGCGGCCTCAACATCACCGGAGGCACGGAGACCGGCCACGCGAGCGGCACCTACTCGCACTGGAACGGCTACAAACTGGACTTCGGCAAGGCGACCTGCCTCACCAACTACGTCAAGAACACCTTCACCTACATCGGTGTCCGGGGCGACGGAGCGCCCCAGTGGCAGTCCGGCGCCGGGAACGTCTACGCCGACGAGGGCAACCACTGGGACGTGACCTTCTACAACTGCGGCGGCTGCTGACCCGGGCTCCCGGCCCCGGGGCCCGGCCCACGGTGACCTCGGTAGGGGTCGCGGATCGAAAGAGCGGGCAGGTTTCGGCTCTAGCGGCCGGCCGCCGAGTGCCACTCGCGGCGGAGGAGGCCGAAGACCCAGGAGTCGGAGACTTCGCCGTCGACGACGCAGTCCTCGCGGAGGGTGCCTTCGCGGACGAAGCCGAGCTTCTCCAGGACCCGGGCGGACGCCGCGTTGCGGGTGTCGGTCTCGGCCTGGACGCGGTTCAGGTCCAGAGTGTCGAAGGCCCACCGCAGGACGGCGTGCGCGGTCTCCGTGGCGTAGCCGTGGCCCCATGCGTCGGCATCGAAGACGTAACCCAGGGACGCGCTGCGGAAGTCCGGGTCCCAGCGGGTCAGGCCGCACCAGCCGATGAACGCGCCGTCGGAGACGCGGTCGACGGCCACTCGCGTTCCCGTGCCTTCCTCCTCGATCGTCCGGCAGCTCGCCATGAAGCGCTGGGCGCGGGCCGGTTCGGTCCACGGCGGGGAGTCCCAGTAACGCAGCACGTGGGCGCTGCTGTGCAGCGCGTAGAGCGGCCCCGCGTCGGCGTCGGTGAACGGCCGCAGTCGCAGGCGGGCCGTGTGCAGCTCGGGAGTGGGCAGTGCCATACGGGGCATCCTGCCGCGTCACGCTCGCCCCGACCATCCGTTTGTCCGGACGGTCGGGGGCGCGCACGCCCCCGGTGACACCGGACCTGCACGTGCGGCGTTGACGGTGAGCTCTCGGCGCTTGGACTTCTCGGCGGCCCTTGTTGGACTGCGCTGCGCCCCGGCTGCCCGTTCCGTTGACCCGCTCGCCGCCCGGGCGTTACCCACATGTCCATGTCCCCACGAACCCGTGCGGCGGGCGCGCTCGCCGCCGCCCTCGCCGTGCTGCTCGCACCCGCCGGGCCAGCCGCCGCCGTGTCGCCGGTGCCCGCGCCCCCGGCCGGTGCCGGTGCCGTCCTTCCCGCCGCCGCCACGGTCACCCTGCGCTCCGCCCGGCTCGATGTGGCCGTCGCCCGCGACTTCCCCCGGGTCGTCTCGTACACCGACCGGGGCACCGGGGCCCGACTGCTCGGCAGCACCCGCCCGGTCACCGAGGTGGTGCTCAACGGCACTCCACACCCCGTACGGGTGACCAACCCCATCGTGCGCGGCGCGAGCGCCCGATACACCCTCGCCTTTCCCGACCTGCCGGGGGTGGAGCTGGACGCCGCGCTGAGCGTTGCCGGGCGGGCCGTGACCTTTCGGGTGACCGCCGTCCGGGACACCGAGGCCTTCCGGGTGTCCACCCTGGACATCCCCGGGCACGACCTGGTGTCCGTCGGCTCCACCGAGCCCGGCGCGGGGACCGCGTTCACCCGGCTCGACCCGGACTCGACGCGTACCGCCGATGTGTTCGGCGCGGTGACCGACGCCACCCCGGCCGAGCCCGCCGCCACCGGGGCCTCGTACGCCCTGGTCAACACGGACCGGCTGGCCGCCGCCGTGGAGTCCAACTCCAGCTACGACAAGCCCGCCGGGCCCACCGGCGGTGACGACGCCCGGTTCTGGCATCAGGCGCGCCGGGCGGAGGGCGGTTCGGTACGGGTGGGGGTGTGGTCCGGGCAGTGGACCTACCGTGGTGCGGGCGCCCCCGAGCCGGAGCGCGGGGCGGACCTGCCGTGGGCCAAGGTGGTGGTCACCCCGGACGCCAACGGCGACCGGAAGACCGACTGGCAGGACGGGGCGGTCGCGTTCCGGACCATCGGGGTACGGGCCCCCGGCAGCGAGGCGACACCCGATCGGGTGATCACCCATATCCCGTTCAACTTCGCCAGCCAGGCCACCCACCCCTTCCTGCGCACCCTGGACGACGTCAAGCGGATCTCGCTCGCCACCGACGGGCTCGGCCAGCTCGCCGTGCTCAAGGGGTACGGGGCCGAGGGCCATGACTCGGCCCACCCGGACTACGGCGGCAACCACAACCAGCGCGCGGGCGGCCTCAAGGACCTCAACGCCCTGCTGAAGGCAGGAAAGGAGTGGGGCGCCGGCTTCGGGGTGCACGTCAACGCCACCGAGTCGTATCCGGAGGCCCGGGCCTTCGACGAGAGCCTGGTCGACAAGACCAAGCCTGGTTGGAACTGGCTCAACCAGAGCTACTACATCGACCAGCGCCGCGACCTCAACAGCGGGGACCTGGCCCGCCGCTTCCGGCAACTGCGCCAGGAGACCGACCGCAACCTGAACTTCCTCTACATCGACGTCTACTACACCCACGGGTGGATCGCCGACGAGACCATGCGGGCCGTGCGGGCGCAGGGCTGGAACGTCGGCACCGAGTGGGCCGACAAGTTCGAGCGGGACTCGCTCTGGTCGCACTGGGCCAACGACCTGGACTACGGCGGGGCCACCAACAAGGGGCTGAACTCGCGGATCATCCGGTTCATCCGGAACGGTGAGAAGGATGTCTGGAACGACCATCCGGTCCTCGGCCAGACCGCCTTGGAGGACTTCGAGGGCTGGACCGGCGAGAACGACTTCACCGCCTTCACCGCCAATGTGTGGGAGAAGAACCTGCCCGCCAAGTACCTCCAGGGGGAGAAGATCGTGCGCTGGGAGGAGGGGGCCGGTGATACGGACATCACCTTCACGGGGGGTGTGCGGGGCACGGTGGAGGACGGGCGGCGCACCTTCTACGAGCACGGCCGCAAGGTGCTGGACGGGGACCGCTACCTCCTCCCGTGGGACGGGGACGGGGACGGGGACGGCGGCGGGGGCGGTGCGGCGAGCGGCGGGCGCAAGCTCTATCACTACAACAAGGGGGGAGGAGAGAGCAGTTGGCAGGTGGGGGCGGGGAGTGGGCCTTATGCCGTGTATCGGCTGACCGACAACGGGCGGGTGCGTACCGGCACCGTGCGGCCGGATGCGGAGGGGCGGATCACCCTCACGGCTGAGGCCCGTCAGGCCTATGTCCTCTACCCGGGCAGGGCACCCGCGCAGAGCGCCCCCCGATGGGGTGAGGCCACTCCGGTCGCCGACCCGGGGTTCAATGACGCCCGGCTGGCCGGATGGACGACCACGGGCACGGTGGCGCGTGACACCGACGAGCTGGGGCGCAACAGTGCGCTGGTGAGCGGTTCGGCGCCGGGCGGGGTGCGGCAGAAGATCACCGGACTCCGGCCGGGCAAGCGGTACACCGCCTCGGCCTGGATCGAGGTCGAGCCGGGGAAGAGCCGGGAGACCAGGCTGACGGCGGGCGGGCGGACGGTCGCCCTGGAACGCTCCCCGGTGGTCAACACCATCGGCGCCTCCGACTGGCACGGCACCCGGATGCAGCGGGTGAAGGTCGGGTTCACCGCCTCGGCGCGCGGGACGGCGGAGCTGGCCGTGAGCACGGTGGGAGGTGGCGGTGGGGCCCGGGTGCGGGTGGACGATGTCCGGGTCGTGGAAGGGGCTCCTACACAGGAGACGAAGGCCGAGGACTTCGAAGCGGTGGACCAGGGGTGGGGGCCGTTTGTGAAGGGCGGGGAGGGGCGGGCCAACGACCCGCGCACCCACTTGGCCCGCCGCAACGCCCCGTACACCCAGGCCGGTTGGAACGGGAAGGCAGTGGACGATGTGCTGGCGGGGGAGTGGTCGCTGAAGTCCCATGAGGAGAACGTCGGGCTGGTCTACCGCACCGCGCCCTGGACGGTGCCGATGCGCACCGGCCACCGCTACCGGGTGGAGTACGGCTACCAGTCCAGCCACCCGGGCGCCTATGAGTGGGTCACCGGTTACGACCGGGTGGACGGCAGCTCCGCCGAGACCCGCCGTACCCCCATCCCCGAGCAGCGGTCCACCACCCGTTTCGGTGAGACGGTGGACGCGGCCTGCGGGGACGCCTTCACCGGGCTGCGCAAGCGGGCGGACGCCCCCGAGGGCGCAGACTTCGTGCTGGACGACTTCACCGTGACCGACCTCGGGCCCTCCCCGGCCACCCCGGCCTGCGGCACCCTGGCACTCTCCGCGCCGACCGCCGCGCTGGAGCCCGGGCGGCCCCACCGGGTCACCGCCGCCTACACCAACGACGAACCCTCCGCCGTGAGCGGAGCCCGGGCCGCCCTCACCCTCCCGGCGGGCTGGACCGCCGAGCCGGCCGGGCCGGTCGAGCTGCCCACCGTCCAACCCGGCGCCACGGCCACCGCCGCCTGGCAGATCACCCCGCCGGCGGACGCCGCGTACCGGACGTACGAGCTGCGGGCCGAGGTGCGGTACGGGGGTGGGGGAGGCGAGCGTACGGTGTCCGCCACCGCTCCCGTACGCACCCTGCCGCCTCCGCCGACCGCCGACGCCTGGGCGAGTGACCTCGACTGGGCCTCGGGGAGCAGCGGTTGGGGGCCGGTGGAGCGGGACCGGTCCAACGGGGGCACCGCAGCCGGGGACGGCGGCCCGCTGCGGATCGGCGGCACCGAGTACGCCAAGGGGCTCGGCACCCACGCCCCGGCGACCCTCCGCTACTACCTGGGCGGCCGGTGCACCTCGTTCACCGCCGAGGTCGGGGTGGACGACTCGCAGGGCAGCCGGGGCACCGTACGGTTCTCGGTCCTCGCCGACGGAGAGCGGAAGGTGCTCTCGCCCACCCTGACCAACGCCGCCCCGGCCTGGTCCCTGAGCGCCGACCTCACCGGCGCCCAGTACGTCGACCTGGTCGCCGAGGACTCCGGCGACGGCAACGGCAACGACCACGCCGACTGGGGCGACGCCCGCTTCCACTGCGGGGGTTGAGCAGCCCTCCGGCGGGAGAGACCGGCTCGCGGGGCGGACCCCCCACCGCCCCGCCCGCCAGGCCCGCGCCGAACGCGTCAAGCTCCTCGCCGAACTGGGCCTGGAGGGCAAGGAGCGCGGTATGCCCGGCGAACTGTCCGGCG
>NZ_JBEYXH010000014.1:0-168982 GCF_040644755.1 Streptomyces sp. NPDC046887 | reverse complement strand
GGCGCAGTGCGCCACGCGGCCCCCGGACCGTCGATGAACCGAGCGGGTCAGCCCTTGCGGGACTTGACCTCCTGGGTCAGCTGCGGGACGACCTCGAAGAGGTCGCCGACCACGCCGTAGTCGACGAGGTCGAAGATCGGCGCCTCGGCGTCCTTGTTGACGGCGACGATCGTCTTGGAGGTCTGCATGCCGGCCCGGTGCTGGATGGCGCCGGAGATGCCGGTGGCGACGTACAGCTGCGGGGAGACCGACTTGCCGGTCTGGCCGACCTGGTTGGTGTGCGGGTACCAGCCGGCGTCCACCGCGGCGCGGGAGGCGCCGACGGCCGCGCCGAGCGAGTCGGCGAGCTCCTCGATGATCGAGAAGTTCTCGGCGCCGTTGACCCCGCGGCCGCCGGAGACCACGATCGCGGCCTCGGTCAGCTCCGGTCGGCCGGTGGACTCGCGCGGGGTGCGGCCGACGACCTTGGTGCCGGTGGCCTGGTCGGAGAAGGACACCGACAGGGCCTCCACCGCGCCCGCGGCCGGGGCGGCCTCCACGGCGGCCGAGTTCGGCTTGACCGTGATGACCGGGGTGCCCTTGGAGACACGGGACTTGGTGGTGAAGGAGGCGGCGAACACCGACTGGGTGGCCACCGGGCCCTCGGCGCCGGACTCCAGGTCCACGGCGTCGGTGATGATGCCGGAGCCGATGCGGACGGCGAGGCGGGCGGCGATCTCCTTGCCCTCGGTGGAGGACGGGACCAGTACGGCGACCGGGGACACGGCCTCGTGGGCGGCCTGGAGCGCGTCGACCTTCGGTACCACGAGGTAGTCGGCGAACTCGGGGGCGTCGGCGGTGAGGACCTTGACCGCGCCGTGCTCACCGAGCACCGCGGCGGTGGCCTCGGCGCCGGCGCCGAGCGCGACGGCGACCGGGTCGCCGACACGGCGGGCGAGGGTCAGCAGCTCCAGGGTCGGCTTGCGGACGGCGCCGTCCACGTGGTCGACGTAGACGAGGACTTCAGCCATGGGACTTCTTCTCTCCTGCTTGCGACGTGTGAAGGGGGGCGGGTGCGCGGCCGGAGCCGGTGCGGGGCTCCGGGCCGGCCGGGGCGGGGATCAGATGAACTTCTGACCCGCCAGGAACTCGGCCAGCTGCTTGCCGCCCTCGCCCTCGTCCTTGACGATCGTGCCGGCGGTGCGGGCCGGGCGCTCGTCCGCGGAGTCGACCTTGGTCCAGGCGCCCTCCAGGCCGACGAGCTCGGCGTCGAGGTCGAGGTCGTCCAGGTCCAGGGACTCCACCGGCTTCTTCTTGGCGGCCATGATGCCCTTGAAGGACGGGTAGCGGGCCTCGCCCGACTGGTCCGTCACGGAGACGACGGCCGGCAGGGACGCCTGGAGCTGCTCGGAGGCGGTGTCGCCGTCCCGGCGGCCGGTGACGGTGCCGTCCTCGACGCTGACCTCGGAGAGCAGGGTGACCTGCGGGACGCCCAGGCGCTCGGCGAGGATCGCGGGCAGCACGCCCATCACACCGTCGGTGGAGGCCATACCGCAGATGACCAGGTCGTAACCGGTCTTCTCGATCGCCTTGGCGAGCACCAGCGAGGTGCCCATGACGTCGGAGCCGTGGAGGTCGTCGTCCTCGACGTGGACGGCCTTGTCGGCGCCCATGGACAGCGCCTTGCGCAGCGCGTCCTTGGCGTCCTCGGGGCCCACCGTCAGCACGGTGATCTCCGCGTCGTCGGCCTCGTCGGCGATCTGCAGGGCCTGCTCGACCGCGTACTCGTCGAGCTCCGACAGCAGGCCGTCGACGTCGTCCCGGTCGACGGTCAGGTCATCGGCGAAGTGCCGGTCGCCGGTGGCGTCGGGCACGTACTTCACACAGACAACGATCCTCAAGCTCACGCCGGCTCTCCTACTGCATCGTCTTAACTGAGCTGCCTTCTTGCAGGCAGCATAGGCGCCTGATCGGGCGGTTTCCGCTCGGGGCGGAGGGTGCCGCCGCCGAAAATATTACTCGCCAGTACATCCACTCCGTACCCGCTGAGCAAGCGCTTTGCACTGTGACCTGAATTACGCTCCGTAACCGGAGCCGGGCGGTCCCGGCCGGTCCGGGGCCGGGCGGTGCCGGGAGCTTCCCGGCCGGCACGTCCGGCGTCCGAGGTCAGTCCCGCAGACCGCGGAAGCGGCCCTGGTGGTAGACGAGCGGGGCTCCGCCGGGCTCCTCGTCCAGGCCGCCCACCACCACCTCGGCCAGCACCAGCCGGTGGTCGCCGGCCGGGACCAGCGCCGCCACCCGGCACACCAGCCAGGCCGGTACCCCGTCGAGCACCGGCACCCCGTGCGGGCCGGTGGACCAGCGGGTGGGCGGGGCGAAGCGGTCGGCGCCACTGCGGGCGAAGGTGGCCGCCAGCTCCCGCTGGTCCTCGGCCAGGACGTGCACGCCCACGTACTCGGCCTCGGCGAGGACGGGCCAGCTGGAGGAGCCGGTGCCCACGCCGAAGGAGACCATCGGCGGTTCGGCGGAGACGGAGGTCACCGAGGTGGCGGTGAATCCCACCGGCCGTACGCCCGAAGCGGTGACGACGGCGACCCCGGCGGCGTGCCGCCGGAAGGCGGAGCGGAGCAGCGCGGGTGAGGCGGGGTGGCGGGCATGGGAGGTGGCGAGGTCCGGCTGGACCGTCATGGCGTCGTCCTTCTGCGTCGGGCCGCGTCGGGCGCGGGCGGGGTCCGGGGCTGTCGGCTACCCGTCGGCCGGGCAGGCCGAGCGGGTGTGCGCGGATGTCAGTCCGGACAGCGCGCGCTGGCGGTACGGAGAAGGTCGACATGGACCCGCCGGCGGAGAAGCAGTTTCCTGGCCACGGCGCCAGCCTGTCCGCGCGACGAGGGCGCAGTCAAGGGCGCCCGGACCGATGCGAGATGCATCACCGCACGTCAGTGGGGGTGCGATGGAGATCACGTGGGCCGGGCGCACCTCAGCGACCGGACGGCACACCCCAGAGGTCACCAGGGGCCTTGCGGGGTCAGCCGGCGGTAACGGCGGCACCGAGCGCGGCGACGACGTCGGCGGTACGCGGCTGCCCCTCGGCCCGCCGCACGATCCGCCCCGCGGCGTCCAGGACGAGGGTGGTGGGGGTGCGGGCGATGCCGAGCGCGCGGACCAGGTCGAGCTCCCGCTCGGCGTCGATCTCGATGTGCGCCACGCCCTCGACCATGGCGGCGACCCCGGCCAGCACCCGGCGGGTGGCCCGGCACGGCTGGCAGAAGGCGGTGGAGAACTGCACCAGGGTGGCCCGCTCCCCCGGCTGCGCGCCGAGCTCGGCCGCGCTCAGCCGGTCCGGCCCCGGCGACGACGGAGCAAGGCCCGGCGCCGGCCGAGCCGGGCCGGGCGTCGGCCGATCGGAGCCCGGCCGATCCGCTCCAGGGCGCCGGTTGTCCGGATCCACGCCCAGCGGGTCCGGCCCCGCACCCAGCCGGTCGGGGTGCGGGCCGCCGGGGCTTTCGGCGGGCGGGTGCGGTAGCACATCCGGTCGTGCGGGCGGGTGCGCGCCTGCCATCCGCTCCCCGCGTTCGCGCGGTTCGCCGCTTCCGTCCCGTACCGCCACCGCTCTCCTTCCCCGCCGTTCCCGGCACCCTCGCGGTCACACTCCGCCACAACGTGACGAGAATCTCGCTCTCCGGAGTCACCAGGGCTGGCCTGTCCGGCCGCCATGGTGCACGATCGGCCCAACGCGGGATACCTACGCCTGCGTAACCTTTCCGGGAGAACCCTCCCCAGTGCCCATCACCAGAAGGGTCATCTCCAGATGGCAGAGCTCGTCTATCGGCCGGTCGTCGGCGCCGCACTCACCCTGTTCAAGGCGCTGGACCTGAAGATCGACGTACAGGGCGCGGAGAACATCCCGCGCCGGGGCGGTGCGGTACTGGTCAGCAACCACATCAGCTATCTGGACTTCATCTTCACGGGGCTGGCGGCGCTGCCGCAGAAGCGCCTGGTGCGCTTCATGGCCAAGGACTCGGTCTTCCGGCATCGGATCTCCGGGCCGCTGATGCGCGGGATGAAGCACATCCCGGTCGACCGCGCGCAGGGCGAGGCCGCCTACCGGCACGCGCTGGAGTCGCTGCGCTCCGGCGAGATCGTCGGGGTGTTCCCGGAGGCGACCATCTCCCAGTCCTTCACCCTGAAGAGCTTCAAGTCGGGTGCGGCCCGGCTGGCCCAGGAGGCCGGGGTGCCGCTGGTGCCGATGGCCCTGTGGGGCACCCAGCGGCTGTGGACCAAGGGGCGGCCGCGCAACTTCAAGCGCCAGCACATCCCGGTGACCATCCGGGTCGGCGAGGCCGTGGAGGCTCCCACCGACCAGTACGCGGGCGCGATCACCCGGCGGCTGCGGGAGCGGGTGCAGGAGCTGCTGGAGGCCGCCCAGCGCGCCTATCCGGTACGGCCCAAGGACACCGGGGACACCTGGTGGGTGCCGGCCCATCTGGGCGGTACGGCGCCCACGCCGGCGGAGGTCCGGGAGGCCACCTGAGCCGCGCGGGGCGACGGGCCTGGCCCCGCGCCGCCGCACCGCATGTCGAGCGACCCCGCCGTCACCGTACGGCGGGGTCGTGCTCGTCCAGGCCCTGGGGCAGCAGGGTCTCCAGCTGGGCCACGTCCCGGGCCGAGCGCAGGGCGCGCAGCACGGCGGGGTGGGGCGCGGCGTAGAGCAGCGGGTGGTCCGCCTCGCCGGCCTCGGGCCGTACGGTGAACGCCAGCCGCTCCCGGTCGGCGGAGAAGCGCGCGGCGCTGCCGGGGGCTCCTCCACGCGGGTCCTGGCGTATCCACTCCGTCCGGCCGGGCAGCCGTACCGCGACCAGTCCGTGGACGACGGGGAAGGTCTGGTAGCACAGGGCCGCGGGGAGGGCGCGGGCGCGGAGCAGGGCGGCCAGGGCGTGTGCCTTGGCGTAGCAGATGCCGGTGCGCTGCCCGATGGCGTCGGAGGCGCGCCAGGTGACGCGGGGGTCGCCGGTGTCCATGGAGTGCTCGATGGCGTCGCGGACGAAGGTGAAGGCGGCCTCGGCGTAGGCGACGGGGCCGGGGTGCCGGGCGGTGAGGCGGTCCGCCACCTCGCGTACCCGCGGATGGTGGTGGTCGATGGCCTCGTCCGCGGCGAGGTAGGCGGAGAGGTCCGGGTCCCGCTGGACGAGTCGCATGGCAGCGACGGTAGGGGAACGGCCGACCGGATACCAATGGTTTTCCGGTCGGCCGTATGGTTATGCGCTTCGCGGTCGTGCCGGGGAGGGCCGCTCAGCCGCGGGCCATCTCCTCCTTGAGGGCGAGCAGGAAGGCGTCCACGTCGTCCTCGGTGGTGTCGAAGGAACACATCCAGCGGACGTCGCCGGCCGCCTCGTCCCAGAAGTAGAAGCGGAAGCGCTCCTGGAGGCGGCGGGTGACCTGGTGCGGCAGCCGTGCGAAGACGGCGTTGGCCTGCACCGGGTAGAGGATCTCCACCCCGTCCACCGCCCGTACGCCCTCGGCGAGGCGCTGGGCCATGGCGTTGGCGTGCCGGGCGTTGCGCAGCCAGAGGTCCTTGGCGAGCAGCGCCTCGAACTGCACGGAGAGGAAGCGCATCTTGGAGGCGAGCTGCATCGACATCTTGCGAAGGTGCTTCATATGGCGGGCGATGGCCGGGTCGAGAACGACGACGGCCTCGCCGAAGAGCAGCCCGTTCTTGGTGCCGCCGTAGGAGAGCACGTCCACGCCGACGGCGTTGGTGAACGCCCGCATGGGGACGTCCAGTGCGGCGGCCGCGTTGGCGATCCGGGCGCCGTCCAGATGCACCTTCATGCCGAGGCCGTGGGCGTGCTCCACGATGGCGCGGATCTCGTCCACCGTGTAGAGCGTGCCCAGCTCGGTGTTCTGGGTGATGGAGACGACCTGCGGCATGGCGCGGTGCTCGTCGTCGAAGCCCCAGGCCTGCCGGTCGATCAGCTCGGGGGTGAGCTTGCCGTCGGGGGTGGGCACGGTGAGCAGCTTGAGCCCGGCCATCCGCTCGGGCGCGCCGCCCTCGTCCACGTTGATGTGGGCGGACTCGGCGCAGATCACGGCGCCCCAGCGGTCGGTGAGCGCCTGGAGGGCCGTGACGTTGGCGCCGGTGCCGTTGAAGACCGGGAAGGTCTCGGCGGTGGGGCCGAAGTGGCTGTGCATGACCCGCTGGAGGTGGTCGGTGTACTCGTCCTCGCCGTAGGAGACCTGGTGGCCGCCGTTGGCGAGGGCGATGGCGGCGAGCACCTCGGGGTGGGCGCCGGCGTAGTTGTCGCTGGCGAAGCCGCGGACGGCCGGGTCGTGGCGCCGGCGGGCGTCGGTCTTCGCGGGGTGCGCGGTGGGTGCGGGCTGTGCGGGATGGCTCACGGCGTGGCGGTCCAAGCTTGGTCGGTCACGGCTCGGTCGAGGGGTCCCCGGTCGAGGGATCCCCGGTCGACGGGGCGGTGCGGCGGACGGGCGGGGGCGCCGGGGCCGCTCCCTCGCGGGGGCGGTCCCGGCGCCGGGGCCGGTGCCGGGTGGGTCAGGGCTGCGGGGTCAGCCATACGCGCTGGGCGTTGACGTCCGCGGCGGGCCGGTCCCAGATCCCGGCGATCTGCTCGGCCAGCTCGCCGACGTCGGTGAAGCCGGCGAACTTGGCGTTGGGGCGCTCGGCGCGCATGGCGTCGTGCACCAGGGCCTTGATGACCAGGACGGTGGCGGCGGCCTTCGGGCCCTGCTCGCCGCCCGCCTTGCGGAAGGCGTCGCCGAGGGCGAGGGTCCAGGCCTCGGCGGCGGCCTTGGCGGCGCCGTACGCGGCGTTGCCGGCGGTGGGCTTGCTCGCGCCCGCGGCGCTGACCAGCACATACCGTCCGCGGTCGCTGCGCAGCAGCGGGTCGTGGAAGGCGAGGGTGGTGTGCTGGACGGTCTTGACCAGCAGCTTCTCCAGCAGCGTCCAGTGGGACAGGTCGGTCTCCGGGAAGGAGGAGGAGCCGCGCCAGCCGCCCACCAGGTGGACCAGGCCGTCGATGCGGCCGAACTCCTTCTCGGTCTTGTCCGCCCACTCGCGGGTGGCGGCGAGGTCGAGCAGGTCGACGGTGTCGCCGGTGACGGTGGCTCCGCCGTGCGCGTAGCGGGCGGCGTCCACCGCCTCGACCAGCCGCGCGGGGTCGGCGTCGGCGCCGACCACGGTGGCGCCGGCCTCCGCCAGCCGCAGCAGTGCGGCGCGCCCGGCCGGCCCGGCGGCTCCGGCCACCGCGATCACCGCGCCGTCCAGCACTCCGCTTGTCTCGGCCTTGCCCGTCATCGCCGTCGCCTCCTCCGTACCCGTACCCGTACCTGTACCCGCGGTCACGCGGCCACCGGCCCGACCGTATCCGCGGTGATCCCCTTGGTGGAAGCGATCACGTGCTTCAGCTTCTTGGACAGGGCCTCATAGAACATGCTCAGCGGAAACTCGTCCGGGAGCACGTCGTCCACCAGCTTGCGGGGCGGCTGGGTCAGGTCGAGGGCGTCGGGGCCCTTGGCCCAGCGGGAGCCGGGGTGCGGGGCGAGGTAGGTGGAGACCAGGTCGTAGGCGGCGAACCAGTGGACCAGCTTGGGGCGGTCGATGCCGTCGCGGTAGAGCTTCTCGATCTCGGCGCAGAGCTGGTTGGTGACCTGGGGGGCGCGCTCCCAGTCGATGCGCAGGGTGTTGTCGGTCCAGCGGACGACATCGTGCTTGTGCAGGTAGGCAAAGAGCAGCTGGCCGCCGAGGCCGTCGTAGTTGCGGACCCGGTCGCCGGTGACGGGGAAGCGGAACATCCGGTCGAAGAGCACCGCGTACTGGACGTCCCGGCCGTGCGGGTTGCCCTCGGACTCCAGCTTGACCGCTTCCTTGAAGGCGGTGAGGTCGCAGCGCAGCTCCTCCAGGCCGTACATCCAGAACGGCTGGCGCTGCTTGATCATGAAGGGGTCGAACGGCAGGTCGCCGTGGCTGTGGGTGCGGTCGTGGACCATGTCCCAGAGCACGAACGCCTGCTCGCAGCGGGCCTGGTCGGCGACCATGGCCTGGATGTCCTCGGGCAGGTCGATGCCGAGGAGGTCGACGGAGGCCTCGGTGACCCGGCGGAAGCGGGCGGCCTCGCGGTCGCAGAAGATGCCGCCCCAGCTGAAGCGCTCGGGGGCCTCGCGCACGGCGATGGTCTCCGGGAAGAGGACGGCCGAGTTGGTGTCGTAGCCGGCGGTGAAGTCCTCGAAGGTGATGCCGCAGAACAGCGGGTTGTCGTAGCGGGTGGCCTCCAGCTCGGCCAGCCACTCCGGCCACACCATCCGCAGCACGACGGCCTCGAAGTTGCGGTCCGGGTTGCCGTTCTGCGTGTACATGGGGAACAGGACCAGGTGCTGGAGGCCGTCCACACGGTTGGCGGCGGGCTGGAAGGCCAGCAGCGAGTCCAGGAAGTCCGGTATGGCGAAGCCGCCGTCGGCCCAGCGGCGCAGGTCGGCGACGAGGGCGCGGTGGTATGCGGCGTCGTGCGGGAGCAGCGGGGAGAGCTGCTCGACCCCGGCCACGATCCGCTCGACGGCCGCCTCGGCGGTGGCCCGGGAGGGGGCGTCATCGGCGTCGAAGCCGATGGAGCCGTCCGCGGACTGCCAGACGCGGATCTCCTCCACGGCATTCTTGAGCTCGGACCACGCCGGGTGGCTGATCACCTGGGCTGCGGTGGATACGTCCGCGCCGACTACGTCCTGCACAAGAATTTCCGTCATCTCACTTCCTCCACGGGAGAACCTCGCGTCAACGCACCGTATCTATTCACGGATCTCCACCACAAGTGCGTTCGAAACAAATTATCCTGCGCAGCCGCATCGTTACCGGGAATCTTCCTGCGGGACAGCATGACCGGTGCCGGTACGCCGCCGGTCGCGGTGCGTAGTCCTCCCGGACGGTCTTCCGGGGCGGTCCTCCCGGGCGATCCTCCCGAACCGGTGCTTCCGGACGGTCCTCCGGTACGGGTCGGAGACCCACGGTCCCGTACCGGTGGCCGGGCCGCGACCCGGGCCGCCTCCAGCCGGTCGCGACCGGCGCCGGGGTGCGGCCGCTACCCTGCGGGTGACCGGCCGTACGCACTCCCCCGTACGCACTCCCCGGAGGCGCCCGTGAGCACGGTTCCCCCCACCGACCGGCCCGACCGGCCCACCGGCGGCCGGGGCCGCCCGTTCCGGCTGCTGGGCCACCGCGGGGTGATGGGCGTCGAGCCGGAGAACACCCTGCGCTCCTTCCGCCGCGCCGAACGCGCCGGGGTGGACGCCGTCGAGCTGGATCTGCATCTGAGCGCCGACGGGGCGCTGGTGGTGATGCACGACGCCGAGGTGGACCGGACCACCGACGGCACCGGGCCGATCGCCGGGCACACCCTGGAGCGGCTGCGGGCGCTGGACGCCGGGCGCGGCGAGCGGGTGCCGGTGTTCGAGGAGGTGCTGGACGCGGTGGAGTGCCCGATCCAGGCCGAGATCAAGGACGCGGCGGCGGCCCGGGCGCTGGCGGAGGTGGTGCGGGCGCGCGGGCTGACCGGCCGGGTGGAGGTGTCCTCGTTCCATGACGAGGCGGTCGCCGAGACCGCGCGGCTGCTGCCCGGCGTACGGACGGTGCTGATCGCCAGCCGCTGGGGCGAGGACATCGCCGAGCGGGCGCTCGCGGTGGGCGCGGCGACGCTGGCACTGAACATCCGCCGGCTCACCCTGGAGACCGTCGAGCGGGCCCGGGCCGCCGAGCTGGACCTGATCGGCTGGGTGGTCAACACCCCCGGGCACTGGCGGCTGGTGCGTGCCTTCGGGCTGGACGGGGCGACCACGGACTTCCCGCCCGAGCGCCCCCGGTCTCCGCAGTCCCGGACGCCCCAGGTGTAACGGGGAGGGCGCCGGGAACCCGCGTCGTGGACTCACGGCAGGTCTCACGTACAGCGTGTCCCGGTACGGCGTGCGCGTGCCGTACGACGTGTGCCCGCGCGCCCCGGGACACCGGAACGGAAGCGATATGAGCAGTGCTTTCCCGGGTCCGGAGGGATACGGCTCCGACCCCTTCAGCGAGTTCCTGGCCCGCTTCTTCGGCAGCGGGCCGGCATCGCCGGCGGGCGGACGCCAGGTGCCCCGGTACATCGACATCGGGCGGCTGATGAGCGAGCCGGCCCGGCGGATGGTCGGTGACGCCGCCTCCTACGCGGCGGAGCACGGCAGTACGGACCTGGAGACCGAGCACCTGCTGCGCGCCGCGCTGGCCACCGAGCCGACCCGCGATCTGATCGCCCGGGCGGGCGCCGACCCGGACGCGCTGGCCGAGCAGATCGACCGGTCCGCCGGGGACGGGCCGCCGCAGTCGCGGATCGCCGTCACCCCGGCGGTCAAGCGGGCCCTGCTGGACGCCCACGATCTGGCCCGGCACTCCGGCGCCTCCTACATCGGGCCCGAGCACGTGCTGTCGGCGCTGGCCGCCAACCCCGACTCGGCGGCCGGCCGCATCCTCAACGCCGCCAAGTACGACGGCGGCGGTGGGGCCGGGGTCCCCGGGCGCGGTCCGGGGCGCGGCGGCGGGCCGGGCCCGTGGGTGGGCGACCCGGAGGCGCGGCCCGCGCCGCAGCACGGCACCCCGACGCTCGACACGTACGGGCGCGATCTGACCGACATGGCCCGGGAGGGCCGGATCGACCCGGTGATCGGGCGCGATGACGAGATCGAGCAGACCGTGGAGGTGCTTTCGCGCCGCGGCAAGAACAACCCGGTGCTGATCGGTGACGCCGGTGTGGGCAAGACCGCGATCGTGGAGGGCCTGGCGCAGCGGATCGCCGAGAACGACGTCCCGGGCACCCTGCACGGGCGGCGGGTGGTCGCCCTCGACCTGTCCGGGGTGGTGGCCGGCACCCGCTACCGGGGCGACTTCGAGGAGCGGCTGAACGCGATCATCGAGGAGATCCGGGACCACTCCGAGGAGCTGATCGTCTTCATCGACGAGCTGCACACGGTGGTCGGCGCCGGCGGGGGCGGCGGCGGTTCGGAGGGCGGCTCGATGGACGCCTCCAACATGCTCAAGCCGGCCCTGGCCCGCGGTGAGCTGCATGTCATCGGCGCGACCACGATGGAGGAGTACCGCCGCCACATCGAGAAGGACGCCGCGCTCGCCCGCCGCTTCCAGCCGATCCTGGTGCCCGAGCCCAGTGCGGAGGACGCGGTGGAGATCCTGCGCGGGCTGCGCGACCGCTACGAGGCCCACCACCAGGTCCGCTACACCGACGAGGCGCTGCTCGCCGCGGTCGGGCTGTCCGACCGCTACCTCACCGAGCGGTTCCTGCCCGACAAGGCGATCGACCTGATCGACCAGGCCGGTGCCCGGGTGCGGCTGCGCACCCACACCGACACCGACATCCGGGCGCTGGAGCGCCAGATGGACCAGCTCACCCGGGACAAGGACCAGGCGGTGGCCGCCGAGCAGTACGAGCGGGCCACCGAACTGCGGGACCGCATCCAGGACCTCAAGACGCGGATCAGCACCGGCCGCAGCGAGGAGCCGGCCGGGGACGGCCGGGTGGTGGAGGTGACCGCCGAGGACATCGCCGAGGTGGTCAGCCGGCAGACCGGCATCCCGGTCTCCAGCCTCACCCAGGAGGAGAAGGACCGGCTGCTCGGCCTGGAGGAGCAGCTGCGCAAGCGGGTCATCGGCCAGGAGGACGCGGTCACCGCGGTGTCCGAGGCGGTGCTGCGCTCGCGGGCCGGTCTGGCCGATCCCAAGCGGCCGATCGGCAGCTTCCTCTTCCTCGGCCCGACCGGCGTGGGCAAGACCGAGTTGGCCCGGGCGCTGGCCGACGCGCTGTTCGGCAGCGAGGAGCGGATGGTGCGCCTGGACATGAGCGAGTTCCAGGAGCGCCACACCGTCAGCCGCCTGGTCGGGGCGCCTCCCGGGTACGTCGGCCATGACGAGGCCGGGCAGCTGACCGAGGCGGTGCGCCGCCACCCGTACTCGCTGCTGCTGCTGGACGAGGTGGAGAAGGCCCACCCGGACGTCTTCAATGTGCTGCTCCAGGTGTTGGACGACGGGCGGCTGACCGACTCCCAGGGCCGCACGGTCGACTTCAAGAACACGGTCATCGTGATGACCAGCAACCTGGGCTCGGAGGCGATCGGCTCCGGTCGGGGGCTGCTGGGCTTCGGGGCCGGGGGCGAGGGCGCGGACGACGACGCGGCCCGGGACCGGGCGCTGCGTCCGCTGCGGGAGCACTTCCGGCCGGAGTTCCTCAACCGGATCGACGAGATCGTCGTCTTCCGCCGCCTGGACGAGGAGCAGCTGCGCCGGATCACCGATCTGCTGCTGGACGAGACCCGGCGCCGGATGCGGGCGCAGGACATCGGGGTGGAGTTCGCCCCGGACGCGGTGGACTGGCTGGCGCGGCGCGGCCATGAGCCGGAGTACGGGGCCAGGCCGCTGCGCCGCACCATCCAGCGCGAGGTGGACAACCGGCTCTCCCGGCTGCTGCTGGACGGACGGCTGCCGGCCGGCTCCCGGGTGCGGGTGTCGGAGGGCGACGGAACCCTGGTGTTCCGCACCGACGAGCCGGGCGACCCCACGGAGTAGCCCGGGAGACCCGCGGGAAACGCCCCCGCCGGGTACGGAGGCGGCCGTTTCGGTGCTACGCCGCGGGCAGGTCGGGCAGGACCGTCAGAGCCGGGAGGTCCTTGACCAGCAGCTCGAACTCCAGGTCCGGGCGCTGCGGCAGACCGAAGCGCTCGTCGCCGTACGGGAAGGGGGTCATCGTCCCGGTGCGCCGGTAGCCCCGCCGCTCGTACCAGGCGATCAGCTCCTCGCGGACCGAGATCACCGTCATCTGCATCTGGCGGGCGCCCCAGTCGGCGGCGGCCAGCCGCTCGGCCTCGGCGATCACCTGGCGTCCCAGGCCCCCGCCCTGGAGCCCGGGGCGGACCGCGAAGGTGCCGAAGTAGGCGGCCTCGCCACGGTGTTCCAGCTGGCAGCAGGCGACCAGTGCGCCGTCCCGCTCGACCACCAGCAACCGGGAGGCGGGGTCGGTGATGACGGCCCGGATGCCCTCGGGGTCGGTGCGCCGGCCCTGGAGGATGTCGGCCTCGGTGGTCCAGCCCGCCCGGCTGGCCTCGCCCCGGTAGGCCGACTCGACGAGGACGACCAGCGCCGGGACGTCGGCCTCGGTGGCGTCCCGGTAGGTGAGGGCGTCCGCTCTGCGGGGTGCTGCGGTGTCCATGGCGGGTGGCTCTCCTCCGGTCGGCTCTGGCGGGCGGCCCCGAGCGTAACGCGCCGGCCGCACGCCCCCGTACACCCCTCGTACCTCCTCGCGCCCGCGTGCGCGACCCCGGGGCCGGGCATCGTCCAGGGCGGACGCCGGTCCGCCCTGGACCGCGCCGGGGGAGGTACGAGGTGCACGGACCCGTGGTGCCCGGCTGGCTGCTGGTGGCGTTGTGCGCGGTCGCCGGGGTGTCCTGTCTGGTGCGGGCGCGCGGCTGTGCCGGGCACGCCGGGCGGTCGGCCACCGGTGAGGCGGTGATGGGGCTGGGGATGGCCGCGATGGCGGTCCCGGCCGCGGTGCCGGCGCCGCCCGCCTGGGTGTGGGCCGGGTACGCGGCGCTGTTCACGGCGGCCGCCGTCCCCGCTGTCGGGGCTGTCGGGCCGCTGCGGCGCGGACGGACACGCACCCGCGGGCGGGCGGGTGGCCACGGGTGGGCGGGTGGCCACGGGTGGGCGGCGGACCACGGCCACCATCTGGTGGGGTCGCTGGCGATGGTCTATATGGCGCTGGTGATGGCGGTCGGCGGTGAGACGGGGCCGCATCCCGGGCACGGCGGGCCGGGTGGCGGGCTGCCGCTGCTGACGGCCGCACTCCTCGCGTACTACGCGGTGTACGTACTGCGCGCGGGAGGCCGGCTGGTGCCCGTGGCGACGGCGTCACCAGTGCCCCCGGGAGGCTGGGCCGCCGGGCCGCAGATGGCGCTCGCCTGCCGGCTGGCGATGGCCCTGGGGATGGTGGCGATGCTGCTCGCCCTGTGAACAGGCTCCCGGAGAGTGACGGAATCCGAAGCTCCGGTGCTGCGGATTTCGTGGTGTGCGTCACTTGGTGTGCGAGGCCGTATCTATCAACCCCGCCCCGCTCATAGGGTGGACGCATGGTCATCCCCCTGACGCTGCTGGCGCTCGGTGCCGTGGCCGCCGTACTGGCCCCCTCCCTGCTGGCGCGGGCGCGCTGGCCGGAGCGCGAACCGGTGGTGGCGCTGTGGGTGTGGCAGTGCGTGGTGGCGGGGGTGCTGCTCAGCTTCGCCCTGTCCATGGTGTTCAGCGCGGCCGCCGCCTGGCAGGAGGTGCGCGGGCATGTGTTCGCACCGGCCCCGCGAGCGGTGGTGGAGGCGTACGCGCTCGGCGCGGACGGCCCCTGGTCCGGTGCGCTGGCCGTGCTGCTGGCCTGCGGAGGACTGTGGAGCGGGGCGATGCTGACCCGCGAGGTGCGCCGGGCGCGGGCGCGCCGCCGCCGGCGCCGGGCCGAGCTGCTGGTACGGGCCCCGCTGCTGCCCGGTGAGGAGGCGAGCCGGGAGCCGCTGGTGCTGCTGGAGGGCGAGCGGCCGGACGCCTGGTGGCTGGCCGGGCCCACCCCTCAGCTGGTGGTCACCACGGCGGCGCTGCGCCGGTTGAAGGGGCGGCAGCTGGACGCCGTACTCGCCCATGAGCAGGGGCACGCCCGGGCCCGGCACGACTGGCTGCTGCACTGCTCCTCGGCGCTGGCCACCGGGTTCCCGCAGGTCCCGGTGTTCGCCGCGTTCCGCGACGAGATGCACCGGCTGGTGGAGCTGGCCGCGGACGACTCGGCCTCGAAGCGGTTCGGCCGGCTGACCATCGCGCTGGCGCTGGTGGAGCTGAACGAGGACCGAGGGGTCTTCGGCCCCTGCCCGGCGCAGGACGCCCAGCTGCCGCGGCGGGTGAACCGGCTGCTGACCGCCGAGCCCCGGCTGACCGCGGGCCGCCGGCTGCGGCTGACGGCGGCCGCGGCCCTGGTCCCGGTGGTGCCGCTGCTGGTGGCCTTCGTACCGGCGCTGCGCACTCTGGGGTAGGAGGGCCGCGCCCCCGGTGCCTTGCCCGTTTCCTGCGGTGTCCGTGGGTTTCCCTTCGGTGCTCTCGCGGTTTCCTTCCGGTGTCCTCGCGGTTTCCCCCGGGTTGACTCGGTGGGCGGGTCGGGGGGCGTAGCCGGGCGTTCGCCGGTAAGGATCAGGGCATGCACGCCCCCTCCCCCACTCGCGGCTCGGCCGTCTCCGTCGCCCTCTGGTCCGGTGCCCTGTCCGGGCTGCTGCTCGCCCTGGTGGTGGTCGAGGCGGGGCCGGTGGTCTCCTTCGACCGCACGGTGGCGGACGGGCTGCACGCCTCGGCGGTGCGCAGCCCGGTGCTCACGCGTACCGCCCGGGTGCTGACCGACTGGGTGTGGGATCCGTGGGCGATGCGGCTGCTGGTGGCGGCCGCGGTGGTGTGGCTGTGGGGCCGTGGGGAGCGGGCGCTGGCGGTGTGGGCGGTGCTGGTCAGCGCGGTGGGCACGACGTGGCAGCAGGGGTTGAAGGCGGTGGTGGGGCGGGAGCGTCCGGTGTGGCCCGATCCGGTGGACACCGCGCACTTCGCGTCGTTCCCGTCAGGGCATGCGATGACGGCGGCGTTCACGGTGGCGGTGCTGCTGTGGCTGGCCCGGAGGCTCGGCGCCGGCGGCTGGGTCTGGCGGCTGGCGGTGGTGGCCGGGGCGGTGTCGGTGCTGGGTGTGGGGGTGACCCGGCTGTATCTCGGGGTGCACTGGTTCTCGGATGTGCTCGCCGGCTGGCTGATGGGGGTCTGCTTCGCCGCGCTGGCGGTCTGGGCGTACGAGCGGTGGAGCGCGGGCCGGGGGCCGGAGGGCGGCGGGCCGGTGGTGACCGGCCGGGCGCCGGGCAGGCAACCCGGGCAACGCGGGCAGTGAGAAGCCGTGCGTCCCGGACGATCCCCCGCGTCGCCCGGTCCGCACGGCATCCACCGCGTCGGCCCTCGGGCAGCGGCCGTCGCGGTGGCGATGGCCCGAGTATATTGGCTGCCAGCCAGTCAACGCAGGAGTTAAAGCATGACCCCGCGGAGCGCATCGGTCAATGAAGAGCTCCGTCGGCGTTCCCGGGAGCGGCTGCTGCAGGCGGCGGTGGAGCTGGTGGCCGAGCGGGGGTATGAGGACACCACGCTGGGGGCCGTCGCGGACCGGGCCGGGTCGGCACGCGGGCTGGTGTCCTACTACTTCGCGAACAAGCGGGAGTTGCTGCAGTCCGCGGTGCACCGGCTGATGCATCTGAGGCTGGCGGAGGCGCTGGAGCGCGAGCCGCGCTCCGAGGACGGCCGGGAGCGGCTGGCCCGGGCCATCGACGCGGTGCTGGGGCTGGCGGTGGAGCAGCCCCGGCTGATGCGGACGCATATGGCCGGCATCCTGCAGGCGGAGGGGTTCGTCCGCTGCGACGAGCAGCAGCGGCTGGCGGCCCTGCTGCGGGACACGGTGGTCCGCTACGGCTCGCGGGATGTGGACGTGGACTATCCGCTGCTGCGGGCACTGCTGATGGGCGCGGTGTTCGCGGTGGTGCTGCCGGGGGCGCCGATGCCGCGGGCGCGGCTGCGTTCGGAGCTGTTCCAGCGCTACGGGCTGGACTGGGAGGCGGGTACGCCGCCGGGCGGCCCCGGTGATGGGGGGCCGCCCGGCGGTGGTACGTGGCCGTCCGGGCCCGGTGGACTGCCACCGGACCGGTGGGCTCAGTCGCGGTCGAAGTCCTCGAAGTAATCAGGCTGCGTCTGGACGTTGAGCTCGTCCATCCGCACCCGCTTCGCCGGGTCGGTGCGCCGGTCGTCGAGCTTCAGCACGTCGAAGCCCTTGGCCATGTCGTTGGAGTAGATGTGGCCGTTGTAGTAGTACGCGGACCACGAACCGCCGGTGACGAGCTGGGTGGTGCTCAGCGGCCCGCGCTCGAAGTAGGCGATCTCCTTGGGCTTGCGGGAGTCGGTGAAGTCCCAGACGGAGATGCCGCCCTGGTACCAGGCCTGGACCATCAGGTCCTTGCCCTTGACCGGGATGAGCGAGCCGTTGTGGGCGACGCAGTTCTCGGTGTCGGCCTGGTGGCGGTCGATCTTGAAGTAGCTGCGGAAGACCAGCTTGCGCTTGTCGCCGCGGCCCTTGATGTCGTAGATGCCGTCCGCGCCGCGGTTCGGGCCGACCTCGGCGTTGCAGGTCGGGGCGCCGCCGCCGCCGAGCTCGTCGGTGAAGACGACCTTGTCGGCCTTCTGGTTGAAGGTGGCCGAGTGCCAGAACGCGAAGTTCACGTTGTCCTGGACCCGGTCGATGACCTTGGGCCGCTCGGGGTCGGCGATGGAGAACAGGATGCCGTCGCCCATGCAGGCGCCGGCCGCGAGGTCCTTGCCGGGCAGCACGGTGAGGTCGTGGCAGCCGGTGGTCTTGGTGACGCCCGGGTTGGTCGGGGCGCCCGGGTTGCCGCCGCCGTCGGGGCCCTCGCCCGGGAAGAGCACCGGGAAGCCGACGAGCTTCGCCTTCTGCGGGGCCTTGCGCGGCACCTTGATGACGGAGATCCCGTCATGCGGGGGCTGGCAGTCGGGGAAGGCGGCGTTCGGCGCGTACGAGGAGACGTACACGTAGACGTTCCGCCGCTCGGGCACCAGGGTGTGGGTGTGCGAGCCGCAGGCGGTTTCGACGGCGGCGACATAGCGCGGGTTGCGGATGTCGCTGATGTCGAAGACCTTCACCCCCTCCCAGGAGTTCTTCTCGGTGGCCGGCTGGGTGGTGGACGAACACGAGTCGTCGCTGCGGGAGGAATCGGTCGACAGGAAGAGCAGGTCGCCGGAGACCGATATGTCGTTCTGCGAGCCCGGGCAGAGCACCTGGGCGACGGTGCGCGGCTTGGCGGGGTTCCTGATGTCGAAGATCCGGAAGCCGTCGTAGTTGCCGGCGAAGGCGTACCGGCCCTGGAAGGCCAGGTCGGAGTTGGTGCCGGGCAGCACGTCCTTGGGGATATTGGCGAGATGGGTGATGTTGGGGCTGTGCACGACCTCGTCCACACCGGGTATCTCGCCGGACCGGATGGCCGCGGTGGCCTCGGCCTTCTGATGGGCGGAGACGCTCCCGGAGACAGTGGGGGCGTCTCCGGGGTCGGGGGTGGCGGCGGCGGGGCCGGCGGTCAGCAAGGTGGCGAGCAGACCGGCCGCGGCGGTGGCCACGCCCAGTCGTCTGCGCCGAGCGCGTACGGTGCGCAGGATCACTACGTCCTCCCAGGTTTCCGTTCGGAGTTGAACGGTGCACGGACCACGGCAGTATCTTCTTTTGCATGCACATCTCAACAGATGGCAACAGCAACGTCATGAGGATTTCTCGACAGGTGGACATGCCGACCGCTTCGGCGCGCCCGCGCACCCGTCCACGGCCCCTGGGAGGCATCAGTGCGGAAGTCCGTTAGCGGTGCGGCCCGTTGGACTGCCCCGGCGACACGGGCGGTCAGGCCGCGGGCCGGGGTGCCGGCCGCCGCGGTGGCCGTCGCCCTGGCCGCGCTCCTCGGTCTGACCGGCTGCGACGACTCCACGGCGAAGCCGGACGCCACGCCGAAGGCGGCGGCCTCCGGCAGCGGCCCGGCGGTGGTGGCGCCCGGCCGGCCCGGCGAGCCGGCCCGCACGCTGTCCCCCGAGGAGGCGGCCCGCGAGGTGGTGCCGGACACGCCCAACTCGGCCGACTACAGCTACGCCCAGATGATGATCGTCCACCATGGGCAGGCCCTGGAGATGGCCGCCCTGGCACCCAGGCAGGCCTCATCGGCCCAGGTGAAGGGGGTGGCCGGGCGGATCGCCGCCGCCCAGGGGCCGGAGGTCTCCGCGATGCGCGGATGGCTGGACCGCAACGGCGGGCCCCGCGCCCAGAGCGGTCACGACCACGGGAAGATGCCCGGTATGGCCACCGCGGCGGAGCTGAAGAGGCTGCGCGCGGCCCGGGGCGCGCCCTTCGACGAGCTGTTCCTGAAGCTGATGATCACCCATCACCAGGGCGCCCTCGCCATGGCCACCGAGGCGCTGTCGGACGGCAACAACGTCCAGGTGGAGGAGATGGCGACCGATGTGATCGCCCAGCAGACCGCGGAGATCGAGCGGATGCGGCGGATGTGAGGCCCACGGGGCCGGGGAGCGGGTCCTCCGGCCCCGGCCCCGTGGGCGCGACCCTGTACGGGTAGGGCCGACGGGCCGGACGCGCCGGGCCCCGCCCACCCGGGCGGCGCGACCGTATACGGGGCGCGGCGGCGGACCGGGGGCGGGTCAGGGGTGGCGCATCCAGATGTTGGGCTCCTGGTAGACCCCGGTGCCGGCGGCCCGGTCGACGTGCAGCACCGTGAGCCCGCCCGGGATGACGTACTCCCCGGACTCGGGGAGGGCCAGGCCGGTCCACTTCTCCCACTCGGTGACGGAGCCGGTCATCGTCTGGGAGGCGGGCGCCGCGGCGAGCACGGTGGCCCCCAGCCGTTCATGGGTGCGGATCCAGGGGTCGAGCGCGGTGCCGTCCTCGCGGCGCCAGGTCATGAACCGCTCGATCGGCGTCAGCGGGTACCGCTCCTTGGTGGTGGGGCGGACCGGGGCGAGGACATGGGTGAGTCCGGCCGCGCGGCCCGTCTCGCGCAGAGCCGTCAGCATTCGCCCGGCCAGCCCCCGTCCCTGAAGGGCGGGGGTGACGACGGCGCCGCAGACGACCAGGGTGTTGGGGGTGCGCCCCCGCTCCCGGCCCTCGACCGCGCGGACCAGGGAGTCGGTGTACCCGGCGGGCAGCGAGGAGACCTCGCCGTCCCAGTGCAGCGGTACGCCCCAGCCGGCCGCCACCGGCACCCGGTCTCCGTCCACCAGCATCAGGTCCAGGTCGGCGAACCACTCCCGCACCCGGCCGATGTACTCGGTGACCACCCGGTCCGCCGTGATGAACTCCGGGAAACCCTCACTGAAGAGGCGTTCCAGCTGCTCCTGGGGCCGGTCCCGGGCATCGGTCCGCTCGACTGTCCATGTCACGGGCCGATCCTGGCACACCGGTCGAGGGCGGTCGGCACCGAGGACGATCTTCACGGGGCCTCGCCTGGAGCTCAGTCCTCGGTCGGGCCGAGGCGGGTGGCTTGGGCACCGGCGGCGGAGAGCACGGCGGCGAGCAGCCCGGGGAAGAGCGCCTCCAGCTCCTCGCTACGCAGGGCGTTCATCTTGGCGGTCCCCCGGTAGGCCTGCCGGATGACACCGCTCTCCCGCAGCACCCGGAAGTGGTGCGTGCTGGTCGACTTGGTGACCGGCAACTCCACTTCCGAGCAGGCGAGTTCGGCACCGGCCTCGGCGAGCCGGCATACCACGCGCATCCGCATCGGGTCGGCGAGCGCGTGCAGCACCTCGGCCAGCCGGATCCGGTCCGGCTCGGGGTGGGGCAGCTCCCGCCCGGGGGTCATGGTCGTCATGGCGGCTCCACACTCATCGACGGGCGGCTGCGGGGCGGGGACGGGCGACGCCCGAGGCAACAGCACCATCATAGGCCGACCCTCGGCATAGTCGGACGACTATCGTAGTTTGACAGCAACCGTAGTACGAGGTTTACCGTACTACCGGTCGGCCCCACCGACCCGCCCGCCGCCGGCCCGTGCCGCGGCGGCCGGTCCCGCCTTGAGAGGAGCGCCCCCATGAGCGCACTGTTCGAGCCCCGTACCCTGCGGTCGCTGACCTTCCCCAACCGTGTGTGGATGGCGCCGATGTGCCAGTACAGCGCCGAGGCGACCGGTCCGGACGCCGGGGTGGCCGGGGACTGGCACTTCGCGCACTACGCGGCGCGGGCGGCCGGCGGCACCGGGCTGATCCTGCTGGAGGCGACGGCCGTCTCGCCCGAGGGCCGGATCTCCCCGTACGACCTGGGCCTCTGGAACGACCGGCAGGCCGGGGCGCTCAAGCGGATCACCGACTTCCTGCGGACCCAGGGCACCGTTCCGGGCATCCAGCTCGCCCATGCCGGGCGCAAGGCGTCCACCGACCGCCCCTGGAAGGGCGGCGCCCCGGTGACGGACCCGGAGACCGGCTGGCGGCCGGTGGCGCCCAGCCCGCTGCCCTTCGACACCGGCCACCCGGTGCCGGAGGAGCTGACCACCGAGCAGATCGCCGCGGTGGTACGGCAGTTCGCCGACGCCGCCCGACGGGCCCGGGACGCCGGGTTCGACGTGGTGGAGGTGCACGGGGCGCACGGCTATCTGATCGGCGAGTTCCTCTCCCCGTACTCCAACCACCGCACCGACGCCTACGGCGGCTCCTTCGAGAACCGCGTGCGGCTGGCGCTGGAGGTGGTGGACGCGGTGCGCGCGGTGTGGCCCGAGGAGCTGCCGGTGTTCTTCCGCATCTCGGCCACCGACTGGCTGGACGAGGCGGGGTGGACCGCCGACGAGACGGTACGGCTGGCCGCGCTGCTGAAGGAGCACGGGGTGGATCTGCTCGACGTGTCCACCGGCGGCAACGCCCCGCGGGCGGCTATCCCGACCGGCCCCGGCTACCAGGTGCCGTTCGCCGCCCGGGTGCGGGCCGAGACGGGCCTGCCGGTCGCCGCCGTAGGGCTGATCACCGAGCCGGCCCAGGCCGAGAAGGTCGTGGCCAACGGGGAGGCGGACGCGGTGCTGCTCGGCCGCGAGCTGCTGCGCGACCCCTCCTGGGCGCGGCGCGCGGCGCGGACCCTGGGCGGGGTGGTGCAGGTGCCCGACCAGTACCACCGCTCGGTCTGAGCCCGGCCGCACAGGGTCTGACCTGCGGCGCCACCGCTGGGAGGGCCGTTGTCAGTGGGCGGGTGCAGACTGGCCCGTATCCGCGACAACGGCGTCAGCGGTGGCTACGGAGGAGTGGGCGCACCATGACCGACGTACTACTGACCGCGGGCACCCGCAAGGGGCTGTTCCTCGGCCGCAGGAAGGGCGGGCGGTGGGACTTCGAGGGTCCCTTCTTCAACGCCCAGGCGATCTACTCGGTCGCCATCGACACCCGCTCGGGCACACCCCGGCTGCTGGCGGGCGGGGACAGCGCGCACTGGGGCCCCTCGGTGTTCCACTCCGACGACCTGGGGGCGAGCTGGACCGAGCCGGCCCGGCCGGCGGTCTCCTTCCCCAAGGACACCGGGGCGTCGCTGGAGCGGGTCTGGCAGCTGCATCCGGCGGGCCCGGCCGCCCCGGGCGTGGTCTACGCGGGCACCGAGCCGGCCGCGCTGTTCCGGTCCGAGGACGGCGGGGAGAGCTTCACGCTGGTGCGGCCGCTGTGGGAGCACCCGACCCGCTCGCAGTGGGTGCCGGGCGGCGGTGGCGAGGGGCTGCACACGGTGGTCACCGATCCGCGGACGCCGGACGCGGTGACGGTGGCGGTCTCCACCGCCGGGGTGTTCCGGACCGAGGACGGCGGCGCGCACTGGTCCCCGTCCAACCACGGGGTGTCGGCGGTCTTCCTGCCGGACCAGCACCCGGAGTTCGGGCAGTGCGTGCACAAGGTCGCCCAAGGCGCGGGCGACCCGGACCGGCTGTACCTCCAGAATCACTGGGGTGTCTACCGCAGCGACGACGCGGGGGCGAGTTGGACCGACATCGGCGAGGGTCTGCCGTCCGACTTCGGCTTCGCCCTCGCCGCCCATCCGCACCGGACGGACACCGCCTACGTCTTCCCGATCACCGCGGACGCCGACCGGGTACCGGCCGACCGGCGCTGCCGGGTCTACCGCACCAGCGACGGGGGCGGCAGCTGGGAGGCGCTGTCGGCCGGGCTGCCGGAGCACGACCACTACGGCACGGTGCTGCGGGACGCGATGTGCACCGACGACGCCGATCCGGCGGGTGTCTACTTCGGCAACCGCAACGGCGAGTTGTATGCCAGCGGCGACGACGGGGAGAGCTGGGAGCTGCTGGCCTCCCATCTGCCCGATGTGCTCTGCGTACGGGCGGCGGTGGTCGGCTGAGCGCACCGGCCCCGGGACGGGCCCGGGGAGGCGCGGGCGGAATCAGGCGAGCACCTTCAAGGCGCCCGGCTGCACCCGCACGGTCACCGGCAGCACGGCGTCCACCTCGCCGTCGGCGCCGTAGGGCACGGGCCGGTCGGCCTCGATGCGGACCTCCTTGCCGCGCAGCACCCGCACCTGGGGGCGGGACAGGTGGGCGCCGGTCTTCAGCTCGTTCATGAGGGAGAAGAACAGCCGCCGGGGGCCGTGCCGGATCACGACCACGTCCAGCAGCCCGTCGTCCAGCAGGGCGCCGGGGGCGATGTTGCGGCCGAAGCCGTAGTAGCCGGAGTTGGCCGCGACCACGGTGTAGCCGCGCTCCCTGTGCTCGGTCCCGTCCACGGTGATCCGGTAGGCGGCGGGGCGCCAGCCGGCCACCGCCCGGACCCCGCCGACGTAGTACGAGGCGGCGCCGCTGAGCAGCCGCGAGGTGTTGGCGTGGCGGTTGGCCACGGCGTCCACCCCCGCGTAGACGCTGCCCAGCACCGAGATGCCGGAGTGGACGGCGGAGGTGACCGCGATGGTGTCCACCACCCTGGGGGTGGAGTGCAGCAGGGTCTTCGCGAGGGCGGGTACGTCGAGGGCCTTGCCGGTCCGGCCGAGGGCGCGGGCGAAGTCGTTGCCGCGCCCGGCGGGGACCAGGCCGAGGACGGCGCCGGTGCCGCTGAGGGCCCCGCCTATGCCGCCCGCGATGCCGTCCCCGCCGACCGCCAGCACCACCCGGCCGCGTCCGCCGGCCTCCCGGGCCAGCTCGCGGGCGTGCTCCAGACTGCGGCTGTAGCGGGTCTCCAGCCCCGCCCCGGCCTCCCGGAGGAGTCGGGCGAGCGCCAGCAGGTCCGCCGCGCCGCTGGAACTGCCGGCGGCCGGGTTGACCACGGCGGTGAACTGTCGCATGTGCGCGCCTCCAGGGGGCGGGGCCGGGTCAGGGCCGGTCGGCGGAAGAGGTGGCGGAAGGGGTACGGGAGGAGGGGTCGTCGGCCCGTGGCGGCGTCGGCAGGAGGATGCCGGGGTTGAGGATGCCGTCGGGGTCGAGGGCGGCCTTGACGGAGGTCAGGGCGCGGATGCCGAGCTCTCCGGCCTCCCGGGCGTACCAGTCGCGGTGGTCGGTGCCGACGCCGTGGTGGTGGCTGATGGTACCGCCGGCTTCGAGGATGGCCTCGTTGGCGGCGTGCTTGGCCGGCTCCCAGTGGGCCACCGGGTCCTCTCCCTGGGCGGAGACCACGGTGAAGTAGAGCGAGGCGCCGTTCTCGTAGACGTGCGAGATATGGCACATCACCAGCGGGGTGGTGCCGGCCTCGGTGAGGGTGTCGGTGAGGGCGCGGCGCACCCCCTCGTAGAGCGCGGGGATGTCCGACCAGAAGGCCGCGGTCTCCAGGGTCTCGGCGAAGGCGCCCGCCTCCAGCAGGGCGTCACGCAGATACGGGGCGTCATAGCGGCCGCGGGCCCAGTGCTCGCCGGGCTCCTCCCCCGCGTACGTACCGCCGGCCGCGGTCAGTGCCTTGCGGGCGGCCGAGCGGCGTTCGGCGGTGTCCTCGGCGGTGCCCTCGTAGCCGACGACGGCCATGCAGCCGGCCGCCTCCGGCGCGGTGGAGCCGATCCGGTCGGGGTGGGCGAGGCCGATGAAGGTCTCGGTCTCGTCGGACAGCCGCAGCACGGTGGGGCGCGGCCCGTCCTGGGCGAGCCCGCGCAGCGCCGCGGCGCCGGCCTCGAAGGAGGCGAAGCGCCAGCCCTCGTAGACCCGGCGGACCGGCAGCGGCCGGATCCGCACGGTCACCGAGGTGATCACGCCGAAGGCGCCCTCAGAGCCCAGGACCAGCTGGCGCAGGTCGGGGCCGGCGGCCGAGCGGGGGGCGCGACCCGCCTGCCAGCCGCCCTCGGGGGTGGCGACGGTCAGACCGAGCACCATCTCGTCGAAGCGGCCGTAGCCGGCGGATGCCTGGCCGCTGGAGCGGGCCGCGGCGAAGCCGCCGATGGTGGCCCACTCGAAGGACTGCGGGAAGTGGCCGAGGGTGTAGCCGCGTTCGTTGAGCAGGGCCTCGGCCCTCGGGGCGCGCAGCCCGGCGGGCAGGACGGCGGTGCGGGAGATCTCGTCGATCCGCGGCGGGGTGTTCAGCCGGCGCAGGTCCAGGGCGACGAAGGGCCGGACGCTTTCCGGGGCCAGTCCGCCGACCACGGAGGTGCCGCCGCCGAACGGCACGGCGGAGACCTGGTGTTCGGCGCAGATCCGGAGCACGGCCAGCACCTCGTCATGGCTGCCGGGCAGCAGCACGGCCGCGGGCAGGTCGGTGACGTCCCCGGCGCGCAGCCGCAGCAGGTCGGGGGTGGACTTGCCGCGGGTGTGGCGGACGCGGTCGGTGGCGTCGGTGCGGACGTACGCCCCCCAGCCGTGCTCCGTCCCGTCGCGCTCGGCCTCGTCGCGCTCGTCTTTACTCTGCTTCTGTCCGCCGAGGGCCTCGGCGAAGGCGGCGAGTGTCTTGGCGGAGAGCGGGCTCGGCGGGACCTCGATGTCGTCCGGGGCGGCCGGTACCGGCGTCTCCCGCGGGGTGACGCCGAGCATGTCGCGCAGCAGCCCGATCACGGAGTCCGGCAGCGGTTTCGCCCGGGCCGGGTCGCCCCAGCCGTTCCACAACATGTCCACTTCGGTCGTTCCTCACCGTCGACGGCGCGGGGGGCTGGTTGGGTGCCCCCCGGCTCCACTGGCATTACACTGTGACAGATGACGCCCATTCGTCACAACCATGCGGACGCCGACACCGTGCTCGACGCGGCCCGGGACTGCGTCCTCGCCGTCGGGGTGCGGCGCACCACGCTGACCGATGTGGCCCGGCGCGCCGGGGTCTCCCGGATGACGCTGTACCGCCGCTGGCCGGACGTGCGGACCCTCGTCGGCGATCTGATGACCCGGGAGTGGATCGCGGTCGCCATGTCGGTGATGCCGGAGCGGGAGGACGGCACGGCCACCCGGGGCCGGCTGGTCGACGGGCTGGTGGCGGGGGTGGCGGCGTTCCGCGCCCATCCGCTCTTCCACAAGATCCTCGACGTCGATCCCGAGCTGCTGCTGCCGTACATGCTCGACCGGCGCGGTGCCACCCAGGACGCCCTGCTCGGGCTGCTGACCGGCGCCCTCGCCGAGGGCCACGCCGACGGGTCGGTCCGGCCGGTCCACCCCGAACTCCAGGCCCGTTCGCTGCTGCTGGTCGTCCAGTCGTTCACCCTCTCGCTGCGCACCATGGCCGACGAGGCCGCCCCGGGGCTCGCCGAGGCGGACTTCCTGGACGAGCTGCGCACCCTGCTGGAAAGGACCCTCGCCCCATGACTCCCGCCCTGTCGCCCACCGGCCCCTCCCTGACCGCCGAACGCCGCCGCCGCGAGCTGGCCGAACTGGCCGGGCCGGGTGGGCCGGCCGGTGGGCGGCGGGTGGACGTGCTGGTCGTCGGCCTCGGCGCCACCGGTGCCGGGGTCGCCCTGGACGCCGCGTCCCGGGGGCTGAGCGTCGCCGCGATCGACGCCCATGACCTGGCCTTCGGCACCTCCCGGTGGAGCTCCAAGCTGATCCACGGCGGACTGCGCTATCTGGCCGGCGGGCAGCTCGACGTCGCCCATGAGAGCGCGGTCGAACGCGGGGTGCTGATGGAGCGCACCGCCCCGCATCTGGTGCGCGCCCAGCCGTTCGTGCTGCCGCTCACCCCGCTGGTGTCCCGGTCGCAGGCCGCGCTGGTCCGCGCCGGACTGCGCGCCGGGGACCTGCTGCGGGCCTCCGCCCGTACCTCCCGGGCCACCCTGCCCGCCCCGCGCGGGCTGTCCGCGGTGGAGACCCGCCATCTCGCACCGGTACTGCGGCCGGCCGGACTGCGCGGCGGACTGCTCTCCTGGGACGGCCAACTCTCCGACGACGCACGTCTGGTGACCGCGATCGCCCGCACCGCGGCGGGCCATGGCGCACGGATCCTCACCCGAGTACGAGCGCTCGCCCTGGACGCCGACGGGGCCCGCGTCCGGGACGAACTCACCGGCGAGGAGACCCGGATCGAGGCCCGGGCCGTGGTCAACGCGACCGGTGTCTGGGCCGGCGGACTGGACCCGAGCCTGCGGCTGCGGCCCTCACGCGGCACCCATCTGGTGCTGCGCTCCCCCGAGTTGGCCCGCCTCGGGGCCGGGCTGCACATCCCCGTACCCGGCGAGTCCAACCGCTTCGTGCTGGTGCTGCCGCAGGGCGACGGGCGCACCTATGTGGGGCTGACCGACGAGCCGGTGGACGGTCCGGTGCCGGACGTGCCCGAGGTGCCGGAGACCGACATCGGCTTTCTGCTCGATGTGCTCGGCTCCGCGCTGGAGGTCTCCCTGGACCGTACGGACGTGGTGGGCGCCTTCGCCGGGCTGCGGCCGCTCCTTGACACCTCCGACGGCACCGGAACCGCCCGTACCGCGGACATCTCCCGCCGGCACGCCGTCCTCACCTCCCCCGACGGGGTGGTGACCGTGGTCGGCGGCAAGCTGACCACCTACCGGCGGATGGCCCAGGACGCGGTGGACGCGGCCACCGCCGCCCGGGGCCTGACGGCCGGACCCTGCCGCACCGCCGCGCTGCCACTGGTCGGCGCCGCCGCCCCCGACCGGCTGGCCGCCCTGGACGCGCCCGCCCGGCTGGTGCGGCGCTACGGCACCGAGGCCCCGGCCGTGCACGCCCTCGCCCAAGCCGACCCGGCCCTCGCCGAGCCGGTGGCGCCCGGGCATCCGGTGACGGCAGCCGAACTGGTCTGGGCGGTACGCCATGAGGGCGCGCTCGACGCGGCCGACCTGCTCGACCGCCGCACCCGGGTGGGCCTGGTCCCCGAGGATCGCGCGACGGCGCTGGAGACGGCGAAGCGGGTGCTGGAGCGGTACGCGGAGAGTCGGGCGCGGTAGGGGGGCGGGGCGGTAGCGGCGGGCGGGGCCCGGGGCCCGAGGCGGTGCCTGTTGGTGGAATATTCAACTAACAAGGCCGGTTGTCAGGGCTGCGAGCCGGCACGGGGCCGGTCGAGGAGGGAGCGTCGTGAGCTACTACGAGTTCGGCACCGCCGCCGAGCGGTGGGACCGCGCCCGGATGTTCTTCGACGCCAAGGAGTACGTCACCGCCGCCCGCATCCTCGACGGACTGGTCGAGGAGGCCCCCGAGCAGGTCGCCCCGCGGCTGCTGCTGGCCCGCGCCTACTACCACTCGGCGCGGCTGGGCCGGGCGGAGAGCGAGCTGCGCGCCGTCCTGGAGCGCGACCCGGTGGAGCGGTACGCGCGGCTGCTGCTCGGCCCACCCTGGAGCGCCAGGGCCGGGACGCGGAAGCCGCTCCGCAGCTGCGGCTGGCGGCGGCGATGGGCGGCGAGCCGGTGGAGTGAGCCGGGGGGTGGTGGAGTCGGCGGGGCGGACGTCGCCCCGCCGTCCTGGGCCCCGGTGGCCTGGAGGATGATGACTCCGGGAGGGGGCTGTGATGGCGTGGCAGCAGCAGGTGGAACGGGGCGGACGGGCGGCGGAAGGGGGACAGCCGGGGCCGCCACCTGGAGCGTTCGAGCGGTTCGGCCGGAGTCTGCTGGTCTCGATGACGGCGCTGTTCTTCGAGACGGTGGTCGTCGTGCTGTGCCTGATGGCGTACAACGACACCCAGGAACGGCCGAACGCCGACGGGGGCGGTAGCGCCTTCGGCATGGCACTGGGGGTGCCCTGCGGGGCGCTCTTCGGGTTGCTGGTGTCGGTGACCCTGGTACTGCCGCTGGTGAATCTGGGCTTCTGGCTGGGGCGCCGGTTCGGCGGTCGGGACGCCTGGTGGTGGACCCCGGTCGTGGCCGCGGCCGCCGCCGCGGTGCTCGTACCGGCCGCCTGGCTGCCACTGGGCGCCGGTCTGGCGGAGACCGTCATGGCCTGGCTGACGGCCACGGCCTATCTGGCGGTGGCGGCGCTGGCGGTGCGCCCGGTCGCCGTACGTCCGAAGCCGGCCAATACCGGCTTCGCCTTCCTGATCACGGTGCTGGTCGGACTGACCGCGGCCGTCGCGGTGACCGGACTGGGAGCCGCGGCCACGGCGACGGGCGTGCTGACGTCGTACGTACCGCCGCAGCTGTCTCGCACGAAAGCCGTCGGCGTCTGGAGCGACGGGAAGGGCGGCACCCTGCGACTGGACGCGGACGGCACGGCCACCGCCCGGGGCGTCGACGAGTACGACGGCTTCGAGGACCGGCAGGGTGAGTGCTCGGGCGCCGGCGCCTGGAGCTATGACGAGGGCCTCTCCCCCTGGAGCCAGGCGGTGGACGTGTCGATCAGCGCCTGCGCCCTGAGCGACTGGAACGTGGGCGGGACGCCCGGCCGGGCCACCCTGTACAGCTACCCGGGGCGACCCGGACTCGGGCGACACCTATGTACTGCGCCGCGCTCCCAGGAAGTGACCGGCTACGGCAGGCGCCAGTCCACCGGCTCGGCGCCCTGCTTGGCCAGCAGCTCGTTGACCCGGCTGAAGGGACGGGAGCCGAAGAAGCCGCGGTCCGCCGACATGGGCGAGGGGTGGGCGGACTCGATGGCCGGCAGGTCGCCGAGGAGCGGGCGCAGATTGCGGGCGTCCCGGCCCCAGAGCACCGAGACCAGTGGCTTGCCGCGGGCGACCAGCGCCTTGATGGCCTGCTCGGTCACCTCCTCCCAGCCCTTGCCGCGGTGCGCGGCGGGCTTGCGGGGTTCGGTGGTGAGCGCCCTGTTGAGCAGCAGCACTCCCTGGCCGGTCCACGGGGTCAGGTCTCCGTTGGAGGGGCGCGGCAGGCCGAGGTCGTCGCCCATCTCGCGGAAGATGTTCTCCAGGCTGCCGGGCAGCCGGCGGACGTCGGGCGCGACGGCGAAGCTCAGCCCGATGGCCATGCCCGGGGTGGGGTAGGGGTCCTGACCCATGATCAGTACCCGTACGTCCTGGAAGGGCTGCTGGAAGGCGCGCAGGACGTTCGCCCCGGACGGGAGGTAGGTGCGGCCCGCCGCGATCTCCCCCCGCAGGAAGTCCCCCATCTGCGCGATGCGCCCGGCCACCGGGGCCAGCGCCTCGGCCCAGCCCGGCTCGACAAGTTCACTCAACGGTCGTGCTGCCACGCCGTCACTCTACTGGTGTAACGCGCATGCTCATGACGGCTCCGCGTATCCCGGGAACGGGCCGGTCCGGTCACATGACCCGACATAACCGGACCAAGGCCGCCCTACCTCCCCCTCCCCACACCTCGGTGCGGGGTGAACCAGTAGCATGCGGCGCCATGAGCACCCCCACAGGGCCCGACAACGGCCTTCCTGTACGAATGCCGCGTCCCCGCCAGCCGGGGCGGCACCGCCGACCCGAGCCTGCCGTGGCGCCCGAGGGGGCGCCCGCGCTCGTGCTCGCCGTACCCGGTACGCCCTCCCCCGCCGTCCGGGGAGTGGCGGAGGAGATCGTGAGCATCGCCCGCTCCGAGCTCCCCGGTCTGGAGGCGGCCGTCGGGTTCCTGGACGGCGACGACGTCGAGTTCCCCTCGCTCTCCTCGGTGCTGGCGCAGGCCGCCGCGCTGCGGATGGAGCGGTATGAGTTCGCGCGCGCGGCCGGGCGCGAGGTGGCCGAGCCGACGGGCCCGGCCGCCGTCGTGGTGCCGCTGCTGGCCGGTCCGGACGCCGTGCTGACGGGCCGGGTCCGGGAGGCGGCCGCGGCCAGCGGCGCGCCGGTCGAGCTGACCGATGTGCTGGGCCCGCACCCGCTGCTCGCCGAGGCGCTGCACGTACGGCTGTCGGAGGCCGGGCTGGCCCGCGCCGACCGGGCCCGGCTGTTCACGGTGGCCACGGCGGCCGACGGCATCGTGCTGGCGACCACCGGCGGTGAGGAGGCCGTGCAGGCGGCCGGGATCACCGGGATGCTGCTGGCCGCGCGCCTGGCCGTGCCGGTGATGGCGGCCGCGCTGGACCAGGAGGGCTCGGTGGCCGCGGTGGCGGAGCAGCTGCGCGGTTCGGGTTCTCAGGCGCTCGCGCTGGCGCCGTATCTGATCGGCCCCGAGCTGGCCGAGGGGCTGCTGGACGAGGCCGCGCGGGTGGCCGGCTGCTCGGTGGCCGAGCCGCTGGGCGCGTACCCGGCGGTCGGCAAGCTGGTGCTGTCGCAGTACTCGGCGGCGCTGGGCATCACCCCGCAGCCGCAGGGCGCCGCCGCGCGCTGAGCCGCTTTCCCGCGTTCGGCACGTTGTTTCGACGCCGAAGGGCCCGTACCGAGGGATCTCGGTACGGGCCCTTGGGGTTTCCCAGTTTCCCGGGTTGCCCTTGGGGTTTTCCGGGTTGCCTTGGGGTTTCCCGGGTTGCCCATAGGGTTTCCCCGGGTTGCCCACGGGTTTCCCCGGGTTGCCCGTGGTTTCCCGGGCTTCTTCCCAGGCCGCCGCTGCAGGACCGGCGACGGCGGCGGGCAGGCAACGGCGGGGGCGCGAGGTCAGGCGAAGACCACGCAGGAGGCGGCCGGTGCCTCGACCGATCCGGCCCGTACCGGGGTGCCGGTCTCGGGGTCGAGAGCGAACCAGGTGACATCGCCGGAGCGTTCATTGGCGGCGTACAGCCACTTCCCCGAGGGATGCAGGACCAGGTCGCGGGGCCAGACGCCGCCGCAGTCCACGGTGGCGCGGAGTTCGGGCTTTTCGCCGCTCTCGTCCAGCGCGAGGACGGAGACGCTGTCGTCGCCCCGGACCGCCACCCAGGCGAACCGCCCGTCGGGGGCGATCGCGATCTCGGACGGGAAGCCGGTCGCGGAGCCGTCCTCGGGCAGCAGCGGTGTCTCGCCGACCGGCACCAGGACGCCGGCCTCGCCGTCCCAGCGGCACACGGTGAGCGTGGGCTTCAGCTCGCCGACGACATAGGCGTGGCCGCCGGCCGGGTGGAAGGCGAGGTGGCGCGGGCCCGTACCGGGGCGCAGCGCGGTCTCGCCGTGCGGGGTGAACCGGCCGGTGGCCGGGTCGAGCACGGCGATGCGTACGGAGTCGGTGCCCAGGTCCACGCTGAGCACCCAGCGGCCGGCCGGGTCGGCGGTGACCTGGTGGGCGTGCGGGCCGGCCTGGCGCTCCTCGTCGGGACCACTGCCCTGGTGCTGGACGACATGTATGGCGGGCCCGGGTTGTCCACCGCCGTCGATCGGCAGGGCGCTGACACTCCCGGAGCCGTAGTTGGCGGTGAGCACATGGCCGTGGGCGAGCGCGAGATGGGTCGGCGACTCTCCGCGTACGGGGGCGGGTCGGCCGAGCAGCCGGGGCGCGGGTCCGTCGAGGGCGAGTACGGCGACGGCGCCCCGCTCGGTCTCGGAGACCGCGTAGAGCAGGCGGCCACCGAGGGCGACGGCGAGGTAGGAGGGGTCGGCCACCTCGTCGCAGGCGCCGGTGACGGTGAGTGCGCCGCTGTGCGGGTCCACGGTGGCGGCGAGCACCCCGCGGCCGCCGGCCGAGGTGAACGACCCGATGTAGGCCCGTCCGCCCACCCGTCCTGACTGCTCCGCCACCGCGCCGCCCCTTCCCGCCGTTCGCCGGCGCCGCCGCTCGGCACCCGCGCGCGCCCGACGCTAGCAGGTCTAGACCAAGTCCCGGCACCTGGTGGGGCGATGACGCCCACCGCATACCCCGATCAGCCGCGTGCCGTGCCATGCATGCGCGCCCATATACGCGGGCCTGTGCATGCGGGTTCGGCGAGCCGGGGCGCGCCGCGGTCCGGCGCCGGGGGATGCCGCATGCCGCCGCCCCTCAGGTCGACTCGTGGCGAGCTCTCGCCAACCCGGCACTTCCGCGGTCTCCGGCTCGTTGCCCAAATAGGAAGTCAGAAGGGGGCGGGGCGTGCGAACGCGCACGGGAAAGAAGAAGACGGGGGCGGCGCGGCCTATAGATGCGGGGACAAGAGGACACATCGGCGTTGGCCACTCAAGCGTGGCCCAAGTCGCCCACGCGCCGCCGATAGCCGCTCCAGCCCGGCCCTGGGCCGCCCCGGCCCCGATCAGTCGCTCAGGCGCCGATCAAGGGGGCGCGGGTGGGGCTGCGGAGGGGGTGGGCCAGCTCGATGAGCGCCTTCTCCAGCTGGTGCAGGTGAGCGAGGGCGGGGATGGGGTCGGTGGCCGGGTGGGGCGCGTCGGCCGGGGCGGCGGTGGTGAGCTCGCGGGCGGCCTCGGGGGTGGTCAGGGCCTCCACGGCGGCCTCGACCCGCCAGCAGGCGGCGGCCAGCCGGGCGTCGTGGGAGGCCTCGGGGTCGGCGGCGACGGAGGCGAGGCCGCGCACCTCGCGGGCGCAGTCGTCGAGCAGCGCCAGCACCTGGCGGGCGCGGGCCTGGCGGGCGCGCAGGGGGCTGAGCGGGTGCACCAGAGGGGCGAGTGAGAGCCGCACACGGCCAAGCAGGGCCTCCAGCTGGGCCACGTGGGGGGCCGGGTCGGCGTCCGGGGTGCCGGAGAGCCGGGCGGCGGCCTCGGCGGTGCAGGCGTGCACACACCGCAGGGCCCGGGCGATCCAGGCGTCGGTGGTGGCGTGGGTGGTGACCGGCAGGACCAGGAGCACCGCGAGCACGGCGCCGAGCGCACCCACACCGGTCTCCAGCATGCGCAGGGCGAGCAGGGCCGGGTCGAGGACACCGAGCAGCCCGTACAGCCCGCCCGCCAGCAGCGTCACCGAGAGCATCATCCAGGTGTAGGAGACCGCGGCCGTGTAGAAGATGCCGAAGACGCAGACCGCGACCAGGGCGGCGGTCGGGCCGGGGGCGCCCTTCAGCGGGACGACGACGACCAGGCCGACGGCGATGCCGATCAGGGTGCCCAGCACCCGGCGGAAGCCCCGTACCAGGGTCTCGCCCCGGGAGGCGGTGTTGACGAAGATCCACCAGGTGGCGCCGACCGCCCAGTACCAGCGCTCGCCCGACAGCCCCTGTCCGATGACCAGGGCGACCGCGCAGCCCAGGGTGGCCTGGACCGCCTGCCGGGTGGTGGTGCGGGCGAGCCCGCGCCCCTCCTCGTACGCCGGCGGCGCGGGCAGCGCGATCCGGCGCTCGTAGCACCAGGCTCCGAACCGCACCGTCGAGCAGGTCAGCAGCGACAGCCCGACCGCGGCGTACAGCTCGGGCAGCTGGCCGGGCGCCGTGTGCAGGAACTGCGTGACGAAGAAGGTCATGAACGCGAAGACGCCCAGGGCGTGGCCGCGCGGCCCCCAGCGGCGGGCGTACACCCCGGCGCCGACGATGGCGAGGAAGACCAGGTCGCGGGCGAGCGGGTGGTCGTGCAGCAGGGCGGCGAGGGCCAGCACCGGGAACCCGGCCGCCGGGAGCAGCGCGGTGGTGATGAGCTGGCCGCGCACGGTGGCGTCGGTGACGGTGAACAGGGCGAGGAGCGCGGCGAGCCCGCCGGTGACGGCGGCGGTGAGCGAGTGGCCGGCCAGCCCGGTCACCACCACCGCACCGCCGATGCCGAGGACGGCCCGGGTGGCGGCGCGCAGCCGCAGCCGTCCCGGATCCGGAGCCGCGAACATCCTCTTCAGCACTCTGTTTCCCGCCCCTTCGTCCTGGTCTCTCCGGTGTCCCGACGACCGGCATGAAAAAGGCGCCGCGGAGTTCCGCAGCGCCATCGACACCCCTATGAGACCATCCACGGCGCTGTTGGCTCAACCGGCGCGGGATGGGGTGGGCCAATGGCACGGCGGTGGGTGGGATGGGGGAGCCAGAGGTGGGCCATTGGTGCCAGTGGGGCGGAAGGGAGGGAGGGGAGGGGGGTTACGGGTGGAAGTGGCGGATGTACCGCTTCTGCCAGGGGGTCTCGACGGCGTGCCGGTCGTAGTGGCGGCGTACGAAGGACACCGCCTCGCCGGGCGGCACGCCGTCCAGTACGGCCAGCGCGGCGAGCGCGGTTCCGGTGCGGCCGCGGCCGCCGCCACAGGCGATCTCCACCCGCTCGGTGGCGGACCGCTGCCAGGCCTCGCTCAGAACGGTCCGGGCCTCGTCGCGGTCGGCGGGGAGACGGAAGTCGGGCCAGCGCAGCCACCGCGATTCCCAGGCGGTCTCCGGGGGGCGTCGGCCCAGGAGGTAGAGCGCGTACTCGGGCGCCGGTCCGGTCGGCAGCGGATGGCGCAGTCCCCGGCCGCGGACCAGCCGTCCGGAGGGCAGCCGCAGCACGCCGGGCGCGTCCGCGTCCCAGGTGGCGGTGCGGGCGGATCCGGGGGCGTCGGAGGGCGGCGGAAGGGACATGGCCCCACCGTACGCGGGAGGGGGCGTGCGGTGGGGCCATGTGCCGGATCACGGCAGGAGCCGGCCGGGGCTCAGCGGCCTGGGGCCGGGGAGGTGGATTCGGGGGTGGTGGAGGAGGACGGGGAATCGGTGTCCGCGGGGGCGGGCTCGGGGAGAGCCGGGGGCTTGGCCGCGGCGGGGGCCGTCGGGCGGGCGCGGCCGGTGAGGCGGCGGGCGATCGGCTCGGTCCAGCGGGCGGCCAGCGGTCCGACGATCACCAGGATCAGGACGTACGCGGTGGCGAGCGGGCCGATCCGGGGCTCCACGCCGACGGCGAGGCCGGCGATGACGATGGAGAACTCGCCGCGGGCGACCAGGGTGCCGCCGGCCCGCCAGCGGCCGGCGGGCTTGATGCCGGCCCGGCGGGCCGCGTAGTAGCCGGTGGCGATCTTCGTGAGAGCGGTGACGACCGCGAGGAGGAGGGCGGGAACGAGGACCGGCGGGATGTCGGCCGGGTCGGTGGACAGGCCGAAGAAGACGAAGAAGACGGCGGCGAACAGGTCCCGCAGCGGGGTGAGCAGATTGCTGGCGCCCTCGGCGACCTCGCCGGAGAGCGCGATGCCGACCAGGAAGGCGCCGACGGCGGCGGAGACCTGGAGCTCGGCGGCGATACCGGCGACCAGCAGGGTCAGGCCGAGCACGACCAGGAGCAGCATCTCGGCGTTGTCGGAGGAGACCGCCTTGCTGATCAGCCGGCCGTGGCGCAGGGCGAGGTAGAGCACGGCGCCGACGGTGCCGAGCGAGATCAGCAGGGTGAGGGAGCCGCCCGCGAAGCTCACCCCGGCGAGCAGCGCGGTGAGGATGGGCAGGTAGACCGCCATGGCCAGGTCCTCGATGACCAGCACTCCGAGGATCACCGGGGTCTCCCGGTTGCCGAGCCGTCCGAGGTCGCCGAGGACCTTGGCGATGACCCCGGAGGAGGAGATCCAGGTGACGCCGGCCAGGGCGACGGCGGCGACCGGGCCCCAGCCGAGGATCAGCGCGGCGGCCGCGCCGGGCACCGCGTTGAGCACGAAGTCGACGGCGCCGGAGGGGTACTGGGTCTTGAGGTTGGTAACCAGTTCGGAGGCGCTGTACTCCAGGCCGAGCAGGAGCAGCAGCAGGATGACGCCGATCTCGGCACCGGTGGCCACGAACTCCTCGCTCGCCTGGAGCGGGAGGATGCCGCCGTGCCCGAAGGCGAGTCCGGCGAGGAGGTAGAGGGGTATCGGGGAGAAGCCGATCCGGCCGGCGAGGCGCCCGAGCAGACCCAGGCCGAGGATGATCGCCCCGAGTTCGATGAGCATGGCGGTCGTGTCGTGCACGGGTCTCTATCCTCCGGTGATCAGTTCGGCGACGGCGTCCACGCCTTCGCGGGTGCCGACGACGACGAGGGTGTCGCCGATGGCGAAGCGGAAGTCGGGGGCCGGGGACGGCACGGCGGCGGTGCGGCGCAGCACGGCGACGATGGAGGCGCCGGTACGGGTGCGGGCCTGGGTGGAGCCCAGGGTGCGGCCGGCGTAGGGGGAGCGTTTGGTGACCTCGATGTGCTCGGTCACCAGGTCGATCTCCATGTGCTGGTGCAGATGGGCCACCGGGTCGGGGGTGAGGAGCTTGGCCAGGGCGGTCGCCTCGTGCGGGACGAGGGTGGCCGAATCCCGGCAGTCGTCGTCGTCCTCGGGGTCATGGAAGGCGAGCATCCGCCGGCCGTCCTGGTGGACCACCACGGAGAGATGGCGCCCGCTCTCCGTCTCCAGGTCGTAGCGGGTTCCGACGCCGGGGAGGCTGGTCTTCCGGGTGTGGGCCGTGGGCTCCATCGGTGCGCTCCAAAGGACGGGGATGGGCTGTACGGGCGGGTGCGCCCGTACGTGGGGATGGGCGGGCGGCGTCCGGCGATCGGTGCGCGGTGGCCGGTGCGCAGTGCCCGGGGGCCAAGCCTGCCGCATGGTGCGGGGCGATCGCGGGCGGGGCCTGAGCGTCGGCCCCTGGGCGGTCGATCCCCGAGCGGTCGGCCGCGGTGCGCCGCCGGTCCTGCTCCGGGCCGCGGGGGGCGGGCGCATGAGGAGTACAGGCGCTGTCGGCCGCGAGGGCGGGGGCATGGCGTCCGGGTGCCCGGGCGGCGGTCCGCCCACCCGTGCGGGGCACGGATGTCCGGTGTCAGGGGCGGCCGGTATCGGGTACGGCGTCGCGCGGGGCGTTGTCCACCCGTACGGCGACCCGCACGGCGAGGCCCGGCGCACGCCGAGGAGCAGGGCGGTGGCTCGTACGTCGCATCTCCGCCCCCCCCTTCCCGACACCGATGCCGACACCGGCACTGTTCGCTCACCTCTGGCCGGGCACCCGGAAACGGGTAATGGCCAGGTAAAGAACTGTACCGCACGACGTACTACGCGAAGGCGGCCGGATCAGGGTGAAGAGGGAGGAAGCGATTTCAGCGGGACGGGCGGAACGGCGGGGTGCCGCGGTGGCGGTCCGGGTCGAAACGGTGGGCGGCGGCACCGGCACCGACCAGCCCGGTGGCGATCAGCAGCCCGTCGCCGAGGGCCACCCCGACACCGAAGAGGGCGAGCGCGGCGGCCAGCAGCAGCCAGGTCAGGCCGTGCCGGTACTCGCGGGGCCGGAGCGGACGGCCCAGGGCCATGGCCCGGGCGAACCGGGGGTCGTCGTGCCGGGTCCGCTCTGCCAGACGGCTCAGCGGATCCTCGTTCAGCGCGGTCATGATGCGTCCTCCCCTCGCGGTGCGCCGGGCGGTGTCAGCCACCGGCCTCCACCCTGGCCCGCCCCGCCCTCGCGCCACCATCGGGTATGTCCCCCATAGCGGGCGGTCGCCACCCTGTAGAGGGGACGTCGTCCACCCGGATTCCGGATGCCCGCCGCGCGGAAATGGGAGTCAGCCCCGGTGGACAGCGGCCCGGCACGCGGACAGGCTGGCCCTGCGCGGGAGGAACGCCAGAAGGGGAACCGCGGAGGTACGGCGACAAGCAGGGAGGACCGGGTCGGTGACGTTGTTCTGGCGGATCTTCCTGCTCAATGCCGCGGTGCTGCTGGCCGCGACCGCTTTGCTGCTGCTGGGGCCGGTCACCGTCTCCACCCCGGTGCTGCTCACCGAGGCGCTGATCCTGTTCTGCGGCCTGGTCGCCATGCTGGTGGCCAACGCGGCCCTGCTGCGGCTCGGCCTCGCCCCGCTGGAGCGGCTCACCCGGGCGATGACCACCACCGATCTGCTGCGCCCCGGGCCGCGCCCGGCCGTCTCCGGGCACCAGGAGATCGCCGCGCTGATCAGCACGTACAACACCATGCTCGACCGGCTGGAGGCCGAGCGGGCGGCGAGCAGCGCCCGGGCCCTGTCCGCGCAGGAGGCGGAGCGGCGGCGGATCGCCCAGGAGCTGCACGACGAGGTGGGCCAGACCCTCACCGCGGTGCTGCTGGAGATCAAACGGGTCGCCGACCGGGCGCCCGGGCCGCTGCGCGAGGATCTGCTGCGGGCCCAGGAGGCGACCAGGGACAGCCTGGACGAGATCCGCCGTATCGCCCGGCGGCTGCGCCCCGGGGTGCTGGAGGAGCTGGGGCTGACCAGCGCGTTGAAGGCGCTGACCAGCGAGTTCAGCATGGGCGGTGGGCCGGTGGTGCGGCACCGTCTGGATCCCGGGCTGCCGGCGCTGGGGCCGGAGGCGGAGCTGGTGCTCTACCGGGTGGCGCAGGAGGGGCTGACCAATGTGATGCGGCACGCGGAAGCGGAGCGCGCGGATGTGGTGCTGGGCCCGGTCCCTGGCGGGGTGGAGTTGCTGATCCGCGACGACGGACGGGGACTGGTGGGCGCCGCAGAGGGCGCCGGGCTGCGGGGAATGCGGGAACGGGCGCTGCTGGTCGGGGCCGAGGTGGCGGTGGAGCCGGGCCCGGAGGGGCGGGGGACGGAGGTGCGGTTGTACGTCCCGCTGGAGGGCGGGGCCCGCCGGCAGGCCGCGGAGGCCGAAGGTGCCGGGGGCGGGACGGTGGACGGGGGCGAGCGGGCTTGAGCGGTGCGGGAGTCGATGGCGGAGCCGGTACGGGAGCAGGGAGAGGGATGGGTACGGAGACGGGGAGCGGTGCGGGCGGGGGGCCGATCCGCATCCTGCTGGCGGACGACCACGCGCTGGTGCGGCGCGGGGTGCGGCTGATCCTGGACGGGGAGCCGGACCTGGAGGTGGTCGCCGAGGCGGGCGACGGCGCGGAGGCGGTGGAGCTGGCCCGGTCCGAGCGGCCCGATCTGGCGATCCTGGACATCGCGATGCCCCGGCTCACCGGGCTCCAGGCCGCCCGCGAGCTGGGCCGCCTCCAGCCGGGGCCGCGGATGCTCATCCTGACCATGCACGACAACGAGCAGTTCTTCTTCGAGGCGCTGAAGGCCGGGGCGGCGGGCTATGTGCTGAAGTCGGTGGCCGACCGGGATCTGGTCGAGGCCTGCCACGCGGCCATGCGCGACGAGCCGTTCCTCTATCCCGGGGCGGTCGGCGCCCTGATCCGCGACTATCTGGAGCGGACCCGGGAGGGGCGGGGCCTGCCGCCGAAGGCCATCACCGACCGGGAGGAGGAGATCCTCAAACTGGTCGCCGAGGGGCACACCTCGCAGGAGATCGCCGGGCTGCTGTTCATCAGCGTGAAGACGGTCGAGCGGCACCGGGCCAATCTGCTGGCGAAGCTCGGGCTGCGGGACCGGCTGGAACTGACCCGGTACGCGATCAGGGTCGGGCTGATCGAGCCGTAGCCGTCTCTGCGGCGGGGGGGCGTCATCCGGCGTCGAGTGCGATGACGACCTTGATGTCGTCGTCCCGCTTCTCGAACGCCTCGGTGGCCCGCTCCAGCGGCACCCGCCGGGTGATCAGCCGCCGCAGCCAGTCCGCGTCAGATCCGGCGAGCGCCTCGGCGGCCTGGTGGTAGTGGCGCAGGTTGGCGTTGACCGAGCCGACCACCGCGTCGTTCTCCAGCACCAGTTCCCGGTTGACGGTGCCGGCGTCCACGGTGAGGGAGCGGCCGCGCGGCGACACCCCGGTCAGGCAGACGATGCCGTAGGTGCCGGTGCCGGCCATGGCGTCGAACACCAGCGGCCCCGCGCCGGTGGCCTCGACGACGACGTCCGGGGCGAGCTTCGCCGCGACCTGGTCCATCGGGTCGGTGTGGTACGTGGCGCCGAGTCCGGCGACCAGCTCGGGCTTGGGCCCCTCGGCGACCCGGTCCAGGACATGGACCTCCAGCCCGCGGCGTACCCCGAGCAGCGCCGCCAGCAGCCCGATCGGGCCGGCCCCGGTGACCAGCACCCGGCGCGGCTCGAACCAGGAGCGGGCGCCGATCCGCTCCACCTGCTCCCAGGCCTTGGCGACCACGGTGGTGGGCTCCATCAGCATGCCGACCTCGGCGAGTGCCGGGTCCAGCCGGACGGCGTAGTCGCTCTCCACGGTCCACACCTCGGAGCCGTAGCCGTCCCGTTCCTTGATGCCGCGCTCGGTGTAGCGGCCGTTGCGGCACATGTCGAACTCACCGCGAGCGCACGCCCCGCACGGCTCCGGGTCGGGGCGGCGCACCACGCCCACCACCAGGTCGCCGGGGGCGAAGCCGCTGCCCGGCGGGGCCTGGCGGACCCGGCCCAGCGACTCATGGCCCAGCACCAGCCGGTCCCGCCCGGGCGGCGCCCAGCCGTACTCGCCGTCGGCGATCTCCCGGTCGGTGCCGCAGACGCCGAGGGCCACCCCGTCGACCAGCAGCTCCCCCTCACCGGGCACGGGTTCGGGCAGGTCGTCCGAGACGGCCAGAGTGCCGGCCTGGAGCGGACGCACGGTCAGCGCGCGCATGGGGCGCCTCCTGGGGAGCTGGGGATCTACGAGGGCGGGCAGGACGCTGTGCTCGTTGAGTGCCCGCCCGATGGCGCTCCTAACGCCGACCAGGGCCGCCCGTGAGGCCGGCCGAGGGCCGCCCGTGCCGGGCCGCACCGGTACGGTGGCGGAGTACCGCAGCAGCATCGGAAGGAGCGGGTCGAACATGGCCGTGGACGCCCTCGACACCCGTATCCTCCGGTTGCTGATCGAGCAGCCGCGCACCTCGGTCCGGGAGTACGCCCGCATCCTCGGCATCGCCCGCGGCACCCTCCAGGCCCGGCTGGACCGGATGGAGCGGGACGGGGTGATCACCGGCACCGGTCCTTTCCTCTCCCCCGCCGCGCTCGGCCACCCGGTGCTGGCGTTCGTCCATATCGAGGTGACCCAGGGCCGGCTGGACGAGGTCGGGGACGCGCTGGCCGCGGTGCCGGAGATCGTGGAGGCCTTCTCCATCACCGGCGGCGGCGATCTGCTGACCCGGGTGGTGGCGCGGGACAACGGCCATCTGGAGGACATCGTCCAGCGGCTGATCGGGATGCCCGGGGTGGTGCGTACCCGGACCGAGATGGCGCTGCGCGAGCGGGTGCCGCACCGGCTGCTGCCGCTGGTGGAGGCGGTCGGCCGGGCCGCCGGCCCCCGCGCCGAGTCCTCCCGCTGAGGCCCCGCGCGGAGGGGCGTGCGGCCGGGACGGGCATGCTGGGGGCATGAGCAGCGCGCAGCCGGACCTCGCCGTCCTCTTCGACCTCGACGGCACCCTGGTCGACAGTGAGCCGAACTACTACGAGGCGGGCCGCCGGGTGCTGGAGCGGTACGGGGTCACGGACTTCGGCTGGGAGCGGCACACCGACTTCATCGGCATCGGCACCCGCGAGACGCTGTCGGTGCTGCGGGCGGAGTACGGGATCGGGGCGCCGGTGGAAAAGCTGCTGGCGGAGAAGAACCGGCACTACCTGGAGCTGGCCGCCGCCTCCACGGCGGTCTTCCCCGAGATGCGGGCGCTGGTGGAGCGGCTGTACGCGGAGGGGGTGCCGATGGCGGTGGCCTCCGGCTCCTCCCGGGCCGCGATCGAGGCGGTGCTGGCCGGTACCGGACTGGATGCCTGGCTGACGGTGCTGGTCTCGGCGGAGGAGGTGGCCCGGGGCAAGCCCGCGCCGGATGTGTTCCTGGAGGCGGCCCGGCGGCTGGGGGTGCCCGCGGGGCGGTGCGTGGTGCTGGAGGACGCCCCGCCCGGTGCGGCGGCCGCGCATGCGGCGGGGATGCGGTGCCTGGCCGTCCCGTATGTCCCGGGCACCGCCGACGACCCGGCGTTCGCGAGCGCCGGGCTGCTGGTGCGCGGCGGCCAGGCTAAGTTCACCGCGGAGGCGGCGTACGCCTTTCTGCGCGACCAGCGCCCGGGGTGAGACCGAAAAGGCGTTGCCGGGTGGGGTGGGGCGGGGCAGGCTTCCCGGCATGTCCGATCATGAGCAACCCACCTCCCCGTCCGTCCGGCAACCCGCCGCGCCGTCCGTCCGGCAATCCGCCTCCTCGTCCGATGAGCGACCCGCCTCCTCGTCCGTGCCCGCCGCCGCGTCCGATGTGTCGGCGCTGTTCTCGCGCGGCCGGCTGACGGCGATCCCGCGGAAGGCGGCGCGGCGCGAGCAGCTGCTGGCGCATCTGGCCGGGACCCTTTTCGAGCGGGAGCGCTCGTACACCGAGCGGGAGGTGAACGAGGCGCTGCTGACGGTGCACGAGGACTGCGCCGCGCTCCGCCGCTATCTGGTGGTCTCCGGCCGGGTGGTGCGCAGCCGGGACGGCGCCGCGTACCGGCTGGCCGGCTGAGCCCCGTACCCGGCAATCGGGACGGAATCCGGTGGTTCAGAAGCGGGCGTGCGCGGTGATGTCGGCGCCGAACTGCTCGATCATCTCGGCGGTGACCGTGGGCCGGCACTGGGCGATCGCGGCCAGGTAGTCCTCGGTACTCGCGCCCGGGGCGGTGTCGCCCTCGGGGGTCTGGCCGGAGACTCCGAGGTCCCGTTCGAACGCGGCCTGGGCGGCGATCCGGGCCGCGTGCTCGATGTCGGCGGGGGTGAACAGCTCGCTCGCCGCCACCAGCACCGGGAGGTCCACATCGGGCCGGCCGGCCGCGTACCGCTGCCAGATCGCGGTGCGGGCCGCCTCGTCGGGGGTGCCGATGGGGATGAGGTAGTCGAAGCGGCCGGGGCGCAGGAACGCCGGGTCGAGCGAGCGGATGGAGTTGGTGGCGCACACCAGCAGCCGTTCGTCGCCCTCGCGGAAGCCGGGGATCAGCTTGAGCAGTTCGTTGGTGACCCCGTGCATCCCGCCGGGCTGGGCGGGTTCCCGGCGGACCGGGGCGATCTCCTCGACCTCGTCGATGAAGACCAGCACCCGTTCCAGTTCGGCGATCCGGGCGAAGGCGCTGCGCAGCGCGGCCGACAGATTGCCCTCGTCGGCGAGGCGGGAGGGCAGCAGTTCCACGAACGGCCAGCCCAGCCGGGAGGCGATGCCGCGGGCGAAGGTGGTCTTGCCGGTGCCGGGCGGGCCGAACAGGGCGATGGCGCGCGGTGGCCGGACGCCGTGGAGGGCGGCCCGCTCGGGCTGGGCGAGGGGGAGCACCACCCGCCGTTCGATGAGGTCCTTCTCCTTCTCCATACCGGCCACCCGGGCCCAGAGGCCGCCGGCGAGGAACCGGCCGCCGAGGTCGTCGAGGAGGGTGGCGGCGGGGCCGTGCAGTGGTTCGGTCTTCTCGAAGTAGGCGACGGCCGGCTGCCGGGTGTAGCCGGCGTTGAGCAGGCCCTCGCCGAGGAGTTCCTCCTCGGGCAGGACATAGGCGATCCGGCCGACCCTGGCGGCCAGCAGCCGCCGCTCCAGTTCGACGAGGAGCGCGCTGGCCAGGCCGCGTCCGCGCCAGGCCGAGGAGATGGCGATCCGCATCACCCAGGCCCGCTCCCCCGCGACGGTGGCCAGGGCGGCACCGATCGGCGCGCCCTGGTGGACGGCGACCACCGCGGGCTGGCGGTCGGTCAGCGCGCCGATGCACTCGGCGAGGGAGAACACCGACTCCTGCCCGAGTTCGGCGGTGGTGTCGATCAGATGGACGACCGGGGCGAGGTCGCCCTCGCGGTAGTCGCGGATGAGCCAGTTCACGGTTCCGCCCCTCGTTGCGCTGTCGGGTGGTGGTGAGGCTAGGCGCGGTGTGGGAGGGCGGGCCTGTGCCGGTTCGCACAACGGGGGCGGTGTGATTGCGCCGTTCGGGTGGTTGGCGGCGGGCGGCCGGGCGCGTACCCGCGTGGGGGGCGGCCCGCCGTGCCCGTGTAGGTTCTGTGAACCCCCGTGGCATCGGCAGCCCTCTGCGGCGTGCGCGCCGCCGTCGCCGGCTCGGGGGCGGGGCCATTCGACGTGTGGGAGGGGCGGGGACGCGTGAAGCGCCGTCGTACAGCAGTGGTGGCGGGGGCGGTGGTGGCCGCGGTGGCCGGCGCCGTGGTGTTCCAGGGGGTGACCGGGGACGGGGACACCGGCCCGGGCCCCACCGACGCCAAGCAGGGGCCGGTACGGGCCGAGGCGCGTACCAGCGCGCTGCGGTCGAGCACCGACGGGCGGGGCGCGGAGCTGGCCCGGCGGGACACCGAGCCGTTCAGCATGCTGGGGGTCACCTGGACGGATCCGTCCGCGCGGGTGCGCGGCACCGTGGAGGTCCGTACCCGGGAGGCCGGGTCCGGCCGCTGGTCACAGTGGCTGCGGCTGGACGGGGACAGCGGGCAGGGCGAGAGCGGGGCGTCCCGCGGCGGAACCGAGCCGGCCTGGGTCGGTCCGTCGGACGGGGTGGAGGTGCGGGTGAGGTCGGGCGCCGCGGTGTCCGGCCGGCTGCCCGCCGGGCTGCGGCTGGACATGGTGGATCCGGGCGGCGGCACGGTGACCGCGATGGAGCCGGCCGCGTTCGCCGTCGAGGAGACGGCCGGGGAGGCTGAGAGGACGGCTGAGCCCACGGCCGGTCCTTCGGAGCCGTCCGCCCCGGGGGAGTCCGCGGGCACCCCTGAGCCCGGCGGTACGGAGAGCACGGGCGCGCCGTCCCCGACCGTGGAGCCCTCGGTGAGTGAGGAGCCCTCGGTGAGCGCGGAGCCGTCCACCGGCCCGGTGGAGACCGCCTCGCCCACGCCGGGCGACAGCCCGTCCCCGTCCACCTCGCCGTCGGGTACGGTCTCGCCGTCGCCGAGCGGAAGCCCCTCGCCCACGGTGTCCCTGCCGCCGGCGCCGCCGTCCACCGCGCCGCGGCCGCCGATCACCTCGCGCGCGGACTGGGGCGCGGACGAGTCCATCAGCCCGGAGGAGCCGGGCTATCTGCCGGGCGGGCAGATCAAGGCGGTGGTGGTGCACCACACCGCCGAGTCCAACGACTACACCTGCCAGCAGGCGCCGGCGCTGGTCCGCGGCATCTACGCGTACCACGTGAAGCAGCTGGGCTGGAAGGATCTGGGCTACAACTTCCTGGTCGACAAGTGCGGCACCGTCTACGAGGGCCGCAAGGGCGGTGTCGACCGGCCGGTGCTGGGCGCGCACGCCTACGGCTTCAACACGGAGACCACCGGGATCTCGGTGCTCGGCACCTACACCGAGGCGGCGCCGTCCGACGCGGCAATGACCTCGGTGGCGCGGATCGCCGCGTGGAAGCTGGGCCAGTACGGCGTGGACCCGAACGGCACCGCCGTGCTCACCGCGGGCGACGCGGGCACCAGCTACTTCGGCAAGAGCTGGAAGAAGGGCGACCGGCTCTCCTTCCCGGTGATCCACGGGCACCGCGACGGCTACAACACCCAGTGCCCGGGGGACGCGTTCTACGGCAGGCTGGACACCGTACGGGCCTGGGCGGGCGGTCCCGTCGCGGGGCTGGCGCTCAAGGCGCCGACCGGGGCGGGTGTCTCGGGCGGCACCTACCACACCCGGTCCCGGCTCACGGTGAACTGGTCCGCCACCACCCCCGCCGCCCTGGTCTCCTCCTACGAGGTGCTGGTCGACGGCAAGGCCGCGGCCCGGACGACGGCGGCGGCGACCTCGGCGCAGGTGGCGCTCGCCCCGGGCCGGCACACGGTGGCCGTCCGGGCGGTGCACCAGTCCGGCTGCACGGCCACCAGCTCCCCGGCGACCGTGGTCGCGGACGCCACCGCGCCCGCCTTCACCGCCAAGCCGTCGCTGGCGCTGCGTACCGGCTCGGTCTCCACCACCGCCGTTCCGCTGACGCTCGGCTGGAAGGCGTCCGACGCCACCGCGCTGAAGGACGTCCGGCTGACCGCACCGGTCGCCAAGACCTATGGGCCGGGCACCACCAGCGCCGCGCACAGCGCCAGGCCCGGTGCGGCCACCACCTGGCAGCTGACCGCCGCCGACGCCGCCGGGAACACCTCGGCCGCCTCGGTGTCCGGGACGCCGGTCATCCTCCAGGAGACCTCGGCCACCCGGTCCGGGAGCTGGAGCACCAGGTCCTCCACCAGCTACCTGGGCGGGAAGTCGTCCTCCAGCTCGTCCAAGGACGCGGCGCTGAGCTGGACCTTCACCGGCCGCTCGGCGGCCTGGGTGGTCTCCCGCGCCGCCACCTCCGGCCAGGCGCACATCTATGTGGACGGCCGCAAGGAGGCCACCGTCGACCTGAAGTCGGCCGCCACCGCCTACCGGCAGGCGATCTGGGCGAAGACCTGGGCGAGCGGCGGCACGCACACGGTCAAGGTGGTCGTGGCCGGGACCCGCGGGCGTCCGGCGATCACCACGGACGGGCTGGTGTATCTGAAGTAGTCTCCGCCGGCACCGACAGGGACACGGCCCCGCGCGAGTGTGTCGCGCGGGGCCGTGCGTGGTGGTGCGGTGTGGTGCGCTACGGGGCGGGGTCAGCCGCGGGGGCCTCGGCGTCCGCCCTCGTCGCCGCGGCGGCGGCGCTCGGTGCCGTCGTCGTACTCGACCTGCTCCTTGCGGACCCGCTCGCTGACCTCCTGCTGCTCGGTGACCTTGTCGGTCTCCAGGCGGACCCGCTCGACCGGGACGGCCTCCTTACGGATCTCCGCCTGCTCGGCGTGGAGGGTGACCTCGGTCTGCTCCTCCTGGCCGATCCGGCCGCGTACGCCCTCGGAGGGGTCGATCGGCTCGCGGACGACCCGCACCTCCTCGTGGCTGATCGGCACGGTGGTGGTCACGTTCTCGGTGACGACGACCTTGCGCAGCCGGGCGTGGCCGACCTCGCGCTCGCGGGCGCCGACGTGCAGCCGCTCCTCGGAGCGGAGCATCTCGTGGCGCTCGGCGTCCGCGGGGCGCCCGGCGTCGGCCGGCATCCGGCCGCGGCCCTCACGGGCGTGGGCCGGGTCCTGGGCGCCGGCCATGCCGGCCGCGGAGCCGGCCGCCCCGGCGGTGCCGGTGCCCGCCTGGCCGCGGGCGCCCTGGTGGCCGTCCGTCAGGGAGTAGTGCCGGTACAGGTCGTGCTCCTGGTCGCTGTCGAGGTGCTCGTCGGCCTCGATCCGCGGGGCGTCCTTGACCCGGTCCTTCGGGTAGGCGACGTGCAGGTTCTCGCCGTCGCTGCGCGCCCCCTCCAGCGGGACGAAGGTCTCCTTGGTGCCGAACAGGCCGGTCTTGATGGTGACCCACTCCGGTTTGCCGCTGTGGTCGTCCAGCCAGACCTGCTCGACCTTGCCGATCTTCTCGCCCCGGGGGTCGACGGCCGTGAGGCCGCCGAGGTCGCCGCTGTTCAGGTAGCCGTTGCCCGCCATCGCTTGCACTCTCCCTTGCCGGCACGCGACGGAGCGGCCTGGACGCCCTCCGCTGGAACACGCGCCGTACCCACTCCCCCATCAACACCCCCGCCCGTCAAACCGGCACACTGGGGACTTCTCGGTCCGGGAGGGGTTGAGGGACGCCCGGTCAGCGGGAACCGGCTTACGCGCCCCGCCGGGCGCGCTAGGCCGTTCGGGTGAGGCTTGGGCCCTCGGGCCGGTCAGCCCAGGGCGGCCTGGGCGAGCGCCGAGCCGAGCCAGGCCGCGGCCAGTCCGGCGGCGGTGGACACCGCGACATTGGCGGCGGCCAGGCGCGCGGCGCCGGTCTCGGTGAGCCGCAGGGTCTCGTAGGAGAAGGTCGAGTAGGTGCTGAGCGTCGCGCACAGTCCCGGCCCGATCAGGTGCTGGAGGGCGTCCGGCACGGTGGTGGCGGTGGCGGCGCCGGTGAGCAGGCCGAGCCCGGCACAGGCGGCGAGGTTGACCGCGGCGGTGCCCCAGGGGACGGCCGTACGGTGGCGGGACTGGAGGGTGCGGTCGACGAGGAAGCGCAGCGGGGCGCCGACCAGGGCCCCGAGCACGACCATGGCCCAGTTCACGCGCGCCCCCGGAGCCGGTGGGAGCGGGGGGTGGCGGCGCGGCGGGTGAGCACGGCCGCGCCCCAGACCGCGAGCAGGGCGGCCGCGGGGGTGGCGGCCAGATAGAGGTGCCCGAGGCCGGTGTCGCCGCCGAGGAGGTGGTTCCCCTCCACGGTGTAGGTGGAGAAGGTGGTGTAGCCGCCGAGCACCCCGGTGCCGAGGAAGGGGCGGACCAGGCGGTGGGTGGTGGTCCGCACGGTGAGCAGGCCCATCAGGACGCCCATGGCGGCGCAGCCGGTGACGTTGACCGCGAAGGTGGTCCAGGGGAACGCGCCGGGCTCGGTCGGCCAGAGCAGGGTGGCGCCGTAGCGGGCGCAGGCACCGAGGGCGCCGCCCACCGCGATGGCGGTCAGGGTGGCGGCCTCCTCGCGCCGCCCGCCGGTGCGCGGGGCCGCCGACCGGAGGCCGCTGCCGGTGTCCGGGTCGACGGGGTCGCGGGGGTCGGTGAGCGCGGTGGCGCCCCCGGGGCGGGGCGGCTCCTCGGGGGGCGGGGGGCCGGCGGGGCCGGTAGAGCCGGGGGGCAGGTGGCCGTGGGGGTCGGCGGAGCCGGTGAGGGGTGCGGAGCCGGGGCGGCCGGGCGGGGTGTCGGGGATCTCGTCGGGCATGCGGTGGATTCCTACCTGATCGGGTCGGGCCGCCGCGCGCGGACGCGCGGCGATGCTCAGGCAGGGACCGTTGGCGGCGCACGACCGCGGTGGGGTCCGGCGGGCCCCACCGCCGGACGGCCCCCCTGGGGAGGCCGCCCGGCCACTGTACCGTCGGCCGACGCGAGCCCGAGCCGGGGCCGACCCCGTGCGTGGAGCCCGTACGCGGGCAGGCGAGGCAAGGTGGGCGGTGCGCGCCGGGTGGGCGAGGCGGCTACGGCGGCGGCCTCGGGAAGCCCGTACAAGAGCGGAGGCGCCGGACCGCGGGTCTCGGGGCGATCGGGCCCAGGGGCACGGGAGGCCCTGATCGGCTTGCGTCAAAGTGCCGCCAGGGACGGGGAGTTGACGGGGAAGCGGAGGGGTGGCTTCCGGTTGCCGGGGGGTGGGTGCCCGGGACTACTTAGGTTAGTCTAACCTTCACACTCGTGATGTCAGAAGCACATGCCGAGACCGCCCGCCGGCGCGGCCATGAACTGCTGGCCGAGGGCGTGACGGTGGCGTACGACGGCACCGATGTCGTCCACTCGGCCACCCTCGCGCTGCGGCCCGGCGAGGTGACCGCCCTGGTGGGGCCGAACGGCAGCGGCAAGTCCACCCTGCTGCGTACCGTGGCGCGGTTGCAGCGGGCCCGGAGCGGCACCCTGGCCATCGACCCGGGCCAGGAGGGCGCGGCCGACGGACTGGCGCTCAGTTCGCGGGAGTTCGCGCGACGGGTGGCGCTGATGACGCAGAGCCGGCCCACCCCGAGCGGGCTGCGGGTGCGCGATGTGGTGGAGTTCGGCCGCTATCCGTACCGCGGGCGCTGGGGCGGGGTCGATCCCGACGGCGCGGCCGCGGTGGAGCGGGCGCTCGGCCTGACCGGGGTGGCGGAGCTCGCCGAGCGCGGCGCCGAGCACCTGTCGGGTGGCCAGCTCCAGCGGGTCTGGCTGGCCAGCTGCCTCGCCCAGGAGACCGGGGTACTGCTGCTGGACGAGCCCACCACCTTTCTCGACCTGCGCTACCAGGTGGAGTTGCTCGACCTGATCCGCGACCTCGCGGACGACCACTCCATCGCGGTCGGGGTCGTGCTGCACGACCTGGACCAGGCGGCGGCCGTGGCCGACCGGATCGTCCTGCTCAGCGCGGGGCGGGTGGTCGCCGACGGCGCGCCTTCCGAGGTGCTCGACCCCGAGCGCCTCACCGACGTCTACGGCATCCGCATGGACGTCGACACCGACCCGCTGACCGGCCGGCTGCGCACCCGCGCGATCGGCCGCCACCACGCCCGACCGGAAAGGTCCCGCACCACGTCATGAGACGACTCCTCGCCACCTCCGCCGCCGTGCTCACCGCGGCGCTCGCCCTCACCGCCTGCGGTACGACCGAGCCGGCCCCGGCGAAGTCCGACAAGGCCGCCGAGAAGATCACCCTCACCGACGCCAAGGGCGCCAAGGTCACCCTGGACGGCCCGGCGAAGAAGGTCGTCGGCACCGAGTGGAACGTCGTGGAGGCGCTGGCCTCGCTCGGCGTCGACCCGGTCGGCGTCTCGGATGTGAAGGGCTACCAGGCCTGGGTCTCCGCGGTGCCGCTGAAGAACCAGCCGAAGGACATCGGCACCCGCGGCGAGCCCAGCATGGACACCATCGCCGCCCTCTCCCCCGACCTGATCCTCGCCACCAGCGACCTGCCGGCGGCCGCCGTGAAGCAGCTGCGCAAGGTCGCCCCGGTGCTGGAGGTGCGCTCCGCCGACGCGGCCGACCAGGTCGGTCTGATGAAGAGCAACCTGGACCTGATCGCCAAGGCCACCGGGCGCACCGAGCAGGCCGAGGCGGTGAAGAAGGCGTACGACGCCAAGGTCGCCGAGGGGAAGAAGGCCCTGGCGGACGCCGGGCTGGCCGGTAAGGGCATCGCGTTCGCGGACGGCTACGCCGCCTCCAACCAGGTCTCCGTCCGCCCCTTCACCAGCGGCTCGCTCGTCGGCGCCGTCAACGAGGAGCTGGGGCTGAAGAACGTCTGGAAGATGAAGGGCGACAAGGACTACGGCCTGGCCACCACCGACGTCGAGGGGCTGACCGCGGTCGGCGACGTGCCGTTCGCCTACATCGGCAACGACGCCGACGGGGATGTCTTCACCAAGGAGCTGGCCGGCAACGCGGTGTGGAAGTCGCTGCCGTTCGTGAAGAACGACAAGGTGCGCAAGCTGCCTGACGGCATCTGGATGTTCGGCGGCCCGAAGTCGATGGAGGCGTACATCGACGCCCTCGTCCCCGCCCTGACGAAGAAGTAGCCGGATGACCGCCACCGCGATGACCCGCAAGGCCGCCGAGCTGAGGAAGACGCCCAGGGCCGGTGCGGTCGCGGTGGCGGCGGCGTTCGTCCTGCTGGTCGCCGTCCTCGCCGTCGTCGACATCACCCAGGGCACGGCCTCGGCCGGACCCGCCGAGGTGTGGCAGGCCCTCACCGGCCGGGCCACGGCGGACGACGCCTCGGTACTGATCGCCTCGCGGCTGCCCCGGGCGGTCGCCGGGATCCTGGTCGGCCTCGTCCTCGGCGCGGCCGGCGCCGCGCTGCAGACGGTCAGCCGCAATGTGCTGGCCGCCCCCGACACCCTGGCGGTGAACGCCGGCGCCCAGCTGGCGCTGACCGTGCTCACCGTCACCGGGGTGTCGATCCCGCTGCTGGCCTCCTCGGGGGCGGCGTTCGTGGGCGGGCTGGCCGCCGCCGCTCTGGTGCTGGGGCTGTCCGGCCTGGGCACCGGCACCGTCCGGCTGGTGCTGGCCGGCACCGCCCTCGCCCTCGGGCTGAACGCCGTCAACGACTCGCTGTTCCTGCTGTTCCCGGACAGCACCGACGGGCTCTACCACTGGGGCCAGGGCGGCATCGGGCAGAACGGCTTCGGCGGGGTGCTCCAGATGGCGCCGGTGGCCCTGGTCGGGCTGGCCGGACTGCTGCTGGTCGCCCACCGGATGGACGCCCTGGCGCTCGGCGACGACGCGGCCCGGGGTATCGGCGTGCCGGTCCGTGCCACCCGGATCACCGTGGTGGTGCTGGCCGCGCTGCTGGCCGCCTCGGCGGTGACCCTCGCCGGGCCGATCGCCTTCGTCGGACTGTGCGCGCCCGCGCTGGTCCGGCCGCTGCGCCGCCGCTTCCCGGCGTTCGCGCGGTCCCGGGCCGCTGTTCCGCTGGCCGGGCTGGCGGGCGCGGCGCTGGTGCTGGGCGCCGATGTGGCGCTGCGGGCCGTGGTGTCGCCGGAGCTGGCGGTCGCGGTGCCCACCGGGGTGGTGACCAGTGTGGTCGGCGCCGTCTTCCTGGTGGTGCTGGCCTTCCGGGCCCGGCAGTCGCCCGGGTCCACCCCGCCGGACAAGCTGCGCATCCCGGGCCGGTTCGCCTTCACGGTGTCGGTGGCGCTGATCGCCGCCGCGCTGGTGGGGGTGGTGATCGGCGGGGTGCTGCTGGGCGACGCCAAGCTGCTGCTGGGCGATGTCGTCAACTGGCTGGCCGGGCAGGCCGGGCAGGGCGTCACCTTCGTACTGGACACCCGGGTGCCGAGGGTCGCGGCCGCGCTGCTGGCCGGGGGCGCGCTGGCGCTGGCCGGCGCCCTGGTGCAGGGGGTGACCCGCAATCCGCTGGCCGAGCCGGGAGTGCTGGGCATCTCCGGGGGCGGCGCGCTGGGCGCGGTGCTGCTGGTGACGACGGTGCCCTCGGTCGGCACCTGGGAGCTGGCCGGAGGCGCGTTCGCCGGTTCGGCGGCGGCCGCCGTGCTGGTCTTCGGGCTGGCGGCGCGCAGCGGCTTCGAGCAGAACCGGCTGGTGCTGGTGGGGGTCGGGGTGGCGGCGGGCAGTCTGGCGCTGGTCTCGCTGATGATCGTGCTCACCGACCCGTTCAACGCGACCAAGGCGCTGACCTGGCTGTCGGGCTCCACCTACGGGCGGACCTTCCCCGATGTGCTCCCGGTGGCCGTGGTGCTGGTGATCGGCCTCGTGGTGGCGGTGGCGCGGCGCCGGGAGCTGGACCTCATCTCGCTGGACGACGACACGCCGCGGCTGCTGGGCCTGGCGCTGGAGCGGGGGCGGCTGGGCTTCCTGGCGCTGAGTGTGCTGCTGTCCGCCACCGCGGTCGCCGCCGCCGGCACCATCGGCTTCGTCGGGCTGGTCGCCCCGCACGCGGCCCGGGCGCTGGTGGGCCGGCACCATGTGCGGGTGGTCCCGGTGTCGGTGCTGCTCGGCGCGGTGCTGGTCGGCACGGCCGATCTGCTGGGCCGTACGGTGATCGCCCCGGCCCAGCTGGGCGCCGGTCTGATGACCGCGGTCATCGGCACCCCGTACTTCATCCATCTGCTGCTGCGCAGCCGGCGGTAGCGGCGGGGGCGGTGCGTGACGGGGCCCCTTCCGGGTAGGCCGGACAGGGGCCTCGGCCGTTCCGGTGCCGCGTAGGCGGCTGGTCGGGAGGGCGGCGCGGGGGGCTTATCCTACGGATCGCGTCATCGCGTACCGACACGCCGCCGCGGTCACCCGAGCGGTGTGCGGGTGGCAGGGTGGCGACCCGTGCGACGGCGCCGGAGCGGACCTGGGTCCTCCGGCGGGGCGCATGGACGGATGAGCGCTCCTACGCGCCGGCCCCGTACGCGTAGCCGGGGGCCGGCTTGGACGAGAGGGTGTCGAGTGACGCGTTCCATGGACGCCGGGCGGGAACCCGCGGGCGGCGCGGCCGCCGGGGTGTTCGCCGGCGACGAGGAGGTCGGCCGCGACCTGGCCGCGGTGGACTGGGGGTCCACTCCGCTGGGGCCGCCCGCCGGCTGGCCGCAGAGCCTGCAGACCGCGGTGGACATCCTGCTCTCCTCCCGCTTCCCGATGTGGATGGCCTGGGGCCCGGAGCTGACGTTCTTCTGCAACGCCGCCTATCGGCGCGACACCCTGGGTGACAAGTACCCCTGGGCGCTGGGGCGGCCGTCGTCCCAGGTGTGGGCGGAGGCCTGGGACGCGGCCGGCTCGCGGATCGAGACGGTGCTGCGGACCGGTGAGGCGACCTGGGACGAGGCGCTGCTGCTGTTCCTGGAGCGCTCCGGCTATCCGGAGGAGAGCTACCACACCTTCTCGTACAGCCCGCTGCGGGACGACTCCGGCGAGGTCGTCGGCATGCTCTGCGTGGTCAGCGAGGAGACCGAGCGGGTCGTCAGCGAGCGGCGGATGGCGACCCTGCGGGACCTCGGCTCGGATCCGAGTGTGATCCGCACCGAGCAGGAGGTGCTGGCGTTCACCGGCCGGCAGCTGGGGCGCAACCAGCGCGACCTGCCGTTCTCGCTGACGTATCTGTTCCAGGAGGACGGCTCCGCGCGGCTGGCGAACGCCACCGGGCTGGCGGCCGGGCATCCGGCCGCCCCGGCGGTGCTGCCGGCCGGGGAGCCGGGCGGGGTGTGGCCGGTGGAGGAGACGGCCCGGGGCGGGTCGGCGCTGGTGGAGCTGGCCGGCGCCCCGTTCACGGAGCTGCCCCGCGGGGACTGGGCCGAGCCGCCGGTGCGGGCGCTGGCGGTGCCGCTGCTGCGGCAGGGCGCCGCCCCGTACGGCTTCCTGGTGGCGGGGCTGAACCGCTACCGGCCGCTGGACGCCGGCTACCGCGGCTTCGTCGAGCTGACCGCCGGGCATATCGCGGCCGGTATCGCCGGTGCGCGCTCCTATGAGGCGCAGCAGCGGCGGGCGGAGGAGCTGGCGGAGCTGGACCGGGCGAAGACGGCGTTCTTCTCCAACATCAGCCATGAGTTCCGCACCCCGCTGACGCTGATCATGAGCCCGCTGCAGGAGCTGCGGGAGCGGTACGACGGCGGGGACGAGCGGGTCCGCCAGGAGCTGGACGTGGTGCACCGCAACGGGCTGCGGCTCGGCAAGCTGGTGAACACCCTGCTGGACTTCTCCCGGATCGAGGCGGGCCGGATGCAGGCCGCCTACGAGCCGGTGGACCTGGCGGCGGTGACGGCGGAGCTGGCCAGTGTGTTCCGTTCGGCGGTGGAGCGGGCCGGGCTGGAGTTCTCGGTGGACTGCCCCCCGCTGGGCCGGGAGGTGTACCTAGACCGCGGCCTGTGGGAGAAGGTGGTGCTCAACCTGCTGAGCAACGCGCTGAAGTTCACCTTCGAGGGCTCGATCCGGGTGACCGTCCGGGCGGATGGTGGCGAGGCGGTGGTGACCGTCGAGGACAGCGGGATCGGGGTGGCCGCGGACGAGATGCCGCGGCTGTTCGAGCGGTTCCACCGGATCGAGAACGCCCGCTCGCGGTCGAACGAGGGCAGCGGCATCGGGCTGGCGCTGGTGCGGGAGCTGGTGGGGCTGCACGGCGGCACCATCACCGCCGACAGTGCGGCGGGGTCCGGGACCCGGTTCACCATCCGGCTGCCGTTCGGGGCCGGGCACCTGCCCGCGGAGGCGCTGGTCGAGGGCGCGGAGGCGGGCGCGCCGTCGGTGACCGCCGATCCGTATGTTCAGGAGGCGCTGCGCTGGCTGCCGGGCGGGCCGGCCGACGACGCTCCACAGGACGTACGGCCGGACGGCACCGGCGGTACGTCCTCCGGTGCGGCGGCCGCGGCGCGGGTGCTGGTGGCCGACGACAACGCGGACATGCGCGAGTACCTGGTGCGGCTGCTGCGCGGGGCCGGGTACCGGACGCGGGCGGTGCGGGACGGGCAGGAGGCGCTGGACGCGGTCCGCAAGGACGCCCCGGACCTGGTGGTCAGCGATGTGATGATGCCCCGGCTGGACGGGCTGGCGCTGGTCGCGGCGCTGCGCTCGGATCCGCGGACGGCGGCGGTGCCGGTGCTGCTGCTGTCGGCGCGGGCCGGGCAGGAGGCGTCCATCGAGGGGCTGACCGCGGGCGCGGACGACTACCTGGTCAAGCCGTTCGCGGCGGCGGAGCTGCTGGCCCGGGTGCGGGCCAATGTGGAGCTGGCGCGGCTGCGCGGGCACCACGCGCGGTGGCGGACGGCGCTGGTGGACTCGCTCCAGGAGGCCTTCTTCGTCTGCGACGAGGAGGGGGCGGTGGTGGAGATCAACTCCGCGTTCACCGACATCCTCGGCTACGGCCCGGAGGACCTGCCGTACGCGCCGGTCCACCCCTGGTGGCCGGACGAGGAGGCCGACCCCGACGCGCACCGCCAGGTGGCCGAGGCGTTCGCCCTGCTGATGGGCAGCGAGCGGGGCAGCTACACCATCCCGGTGACGCACCGCGACGGCCACCGGGTCTGGGTGGGTGCCACCTTCGCCCAGGCCGAGGACCCGGACACCGGGCGGACCGTCACGGTCGGCACCTTCCGGGACGTGACCGCCGAGCACTACGCCATCCAGCGGGACTCCGCGCTGGCCTCGCTGACGGTGCGGCTGGCCGAGGCCGCCGACCTGCCCGAGGCGCTGGCCGGAGCACTCTCCGAGCTGAAGGGGCTGTGGCGGGCGGCGGGTGTGGTGGCCGCCGTGTTCGACAGCTCCGGAGCGCCGCCCCGGCTGACCACCACCGATCCCGCCCGGTCCTGGCAGAGCCTGACCCCGGCGCTCCGCGAGCGGCTGGAGGAGCTGCGGGAGGAGCCGGCGCTCACCCCGGTCGCCGGGCAGACCGGCGCCGGCGTCCTGCTGGAGCACCCGCAGGGGCGTCTGGCGCTCTGGCTGGACCTCGGTGAGCGGCGGCCGTTCACCGACGAGGACCGGCTGCTGCTGGCCCTGCTGGCCGGGCACCTCGCCCAGGCGCTGGCCCGGGTGCACCAGATCGAGCAGCAGCGGGAGACCGCGCTCGCCCTCCAGCGGGCCATCCTGGGCCCCGCCCGGCTGCCGGAGGGCTTCGCCGTCCGCTACGAGCCGGCCACCCGGCCGCTGGAGGTCGGCGGCGACTGGTACGACACGGTCGCCCTGCCCGACGGCCGGATCGGCATCGTGGTGGGCGACTGTGTCGGCCGCGGGCTGGAGGCGGCGACCGTGATGGGCCAGCTGCGCAGCGCCTGCCGCGCCCTGCTGATCCAGGACGCCGACCCGGCCCGCACCCTGATGGCGCTGGACCACTTCGCCGCCGGGGTGCCCGGCGCGGTGTGCTCCACCGTCTTCTGCGGGGTCCTCGACCCGGAGACCGGGCGGCTGGTGTACTCCAGCGCCGGGCACCCGCCGGGCATCCTCACCCATCCCGACGGCACCACCCAGCTGCTGGACCAGGGCCGTTCCATTCCGCTGGCGGTACGGCTCGGGCAGTCCCGCCCGTACGGCGAGTGCACGGTGCCGGCCCGCGCCACCCTGATGCTCTACACCGACGGGCTGGTGGAGCGCCGCCGCCGGTCGCTGACCGCCGGTATCAACCAGGCCAGCGAGGCGGTGCAGGAGGGCCGGGACACCGCCGTGGACACCCTCGCCACCGAGGTGATGGCCCGCCTCGCCCCGGTCGGCGGATACGACGACGATGTGGCGCTGCTGCTCTACCGCCACCCCGCGCCGCTGGAGCTGAGCTTCCCCGCTGAGTCCGGTCAGCTCGCCCCGGTCCGCCGGGCGCTGCGCGGCTGGCTGGACAAGTGCGACCTGCCCCCGCAGACCGCGCAGAACGTCCTGGTCGCCGCCGGTGAGGCCTGTGCCAACGCCATCGAGCACGGCCACCGCCACGCGCCCGGGCAGCCGGTGTGGCTGCGCGCCGAGGCCTCGGTGGGCAGTCTCCATCTGACCGTCGCCGACAGCGGCCGCTGGCGGACGCCCACCCCCGAGGCCAGCGTCCACCGGGGCCGCGGGGTGATCCTGATGCGCGCGATGATGCAGCAGGTCACCATCACACCCGGCCCCGCGGGCACCACCGTCGACATGCACACGAGGATCGCCTGATGACCACTCCGCTCACCCTCACCGCCGACCAGCGGCCCGACGGAACGGCCGTCATCAGAGCCGCCGGCGAGATCGACATGAGCAACACCGAGGCCCTGGCCAGCGCCCTGGACACCACCCCGGGCCGGCTCGTCGTCGACCTCACCGCCGTCGAGTACCTGGACAGCGCCGGCCTCAGTGTGCTGTTCGCCCACGCCGACCGGATCGAGCTGATCGCGCCGGAGCTGCTCACCCCGGTGCTGACCACCTCGGGGCTGGCCGACCTGGCCCCCGTGCACGCCGCGGGCACCGGGCCGTATGACGGCGCTTCGCGGGACTGAGCCCCGGGGGGGCCGGGGTGCCCCAGTGGTGGCCGTGCGGCGCCGGGACGACGATGAGGTGAGGTAGAGACCGCGGAGGTCCTTCGCGCGCCTTCCGGCCTGCGGTCCCGGTTCTCCGGCCTACGGTCCCGGTCGTCCCGGGCCTACGGTCCCGGTCGTCCCGGGCCTACGGTCCCGGTCGCCGAAGGTCCCGGTCGCCGAAGGGAGTCCGCCGTGCCCCAGCTCATCGACCACCCGCTCTTCCAGATGCTCGCCGAACGCGCGCTGTTCCCGGCCACCCGGGGCGGCGCGGAGCTCGGCGAGGTGGAGCGCACCCTCGCCCGGGTCGTCCCCGGGGACACCGGCAGCTGGTACGACGCGTGGTCGGCCACCGCCGCCACGGTGGAGGAGTGGGCCGACCACAGCGCGGTCACCGGCCATCCGGTCAGCGCCCGGGAGGCGTATGCCCGGGCCACCACGTACCACCGCATCGCGTTCTCCCCGCTGTTCGGAGCGCCCGTCGATCCCCGGCTGGTGGCGGCCTTCGACCGGCAGGAGCGCTGCTTCCGGCGGTTCGCCGCGTACGCCCCGCATCCGATGACCGCGGTGGAGATCCCGTACGAGGACACCAGTCTGCCCGGCTGGCTGTGCCTGCCGGACGGCTCCGGCGGCCCCTTCCCCACCCTGGTCGCGGTCGACGGCTATGACGGCAGCGTGCACGAGATGTACTGGTCGCACGCCGTCCCGGCGGTCCGCCGCGGTATGGCCTGCCTGCTGGTGGACGGCCCCGGCCAGGGGCGGGCGCTGGTGAAGCAGGGGCTTCCGATGCGGCCGGACTGGGAGAACGTGCTGCGCCCGGTGTTCGACCTCGCCGTCACCCTGCCCGAGGTCGACCCGGACCGGATCGCCGTCATGGGGTGGAGCTTCGGCGGGTACCTCGCCCCGCGCGGGGTCAGCGGTGAGCCGCGGGCGGCCGCCCTGGTCGCGGATCCCGGGCAGTGGGACCTGCTCGACGGCTTCGGCCCGATGCTGCCGATCCCGGACGAGCTCTCGGCGCGGCTGCCGGACGTGCCGCCCGAGGAGCTGGACCCGTATCTGTCCTTCTTCGCCGAGGACCCGGTGCTGCGCTGGAAGTTCGTGCAGCGGGCGCTGTGGGTGCACGGGCTGAGGTCCCTGGGCGCGTATGTCGTGGAGACCGGCCGCTACCGGGTCTCCGACCATGTCGCCGCCATCACCTGCCCCACGCTCGTCGTCACCGCCGAGGGCGACCCGACCGGGGCGGGGGCGCGGCGGCTGTACGAGGCGCTGGAGTGCCCCAAGGCCTTTGTGCGGTTCACCGCCGAGGAGGGCGCCGGCGGGCACTGCGAGACCGGGAACCGCGCCCGCTTCGACCAGCGGGTCTTCGACTGGCTGGAGGACGTGCTCAAGCAGTCCTGATACTCCTGGCACGGCCCGGAGGGTCATGGGGCGGATCCGATGACCACCACTCTGGCCCAGTCGGGCGGCGTCCGGGGGACGTAGTCGCGTTCGTCCTCGTAGCCGCGCCGGGAGGGACGGGGGAACAGGCCGACCACCGTCCGGCACGGCGGCCTCCGCTCCGGCCAGGGCGTCTGCCCGTCGGTCAGGGCCACCACCACGTCCGGCCGGGGGTTCGCCCGCAGCGCCCGGGCGAAGCCGGAGCGCAGATCGGTGCCCCCGCCGCCGATCAGCGGGATCTCCCCGGCCTGGCAGAGCGGGTGCACCCGGTGCGCGGCCGCGTCGCAGGAGACCACGCCGACCAGGTCGCGGCGGCCGCCCACGGCGCGGGCGATGGCGGTGATCTCGGTGAGCGCGCTGCCCAGTTCGTCGTCGGTCACCGAGCCGGAGGTGTCCACCACCACGGTGACCCGGGGCGGCCGGCGGCGCAGGCTCGGCAGCACCGTGCCGGGCACCCCGGCCGAGCGCCGGGACGGCCGGCCGTAACCGTAGTCGTCGCCCGCACCGGGTCCGGAGACCGCCGAGCGGAGCGCCGCGCCCAGCAACTGCCGCCAGGGGAGCACCGGTTGGAAAGCCTCCTCGGCCCAGCGCCGCCAGCCCTTCGGGGCGTCGCCCGGTCGGCCCTCGATGGCCCGCGCCACCCGGAAGCGGACCGCGTCCTGCTGCTGCTCGCTCAGGCCGTCGGCGCCCTCCGGGCCGAGGTCCCACTCCCGTTCCAGACCGTCGGCTCCGCTGCCGCAGTCCAGCCAGGCCAGGTCCTGGGTGCGGGGCCCGAGACCGAACATCGGCAGGTAGTCCTCCATCAACTGATCCTCGGGCAGGCCGAGTCGGCCAGGATGGACGGCACCCTGCGGGCGGGCCAGCCCGTCGCCGTAGATGTCGTCGTTGATCTCGAAGTCGGCGGCGATGTTCATCCGCAGCCGGTCGCCCGGGCCGGTCAGCCCGCGCTCCCGGGCGACCCGGTCGCCTCGCCCATGGTGGTCGCGGAGCAGATGGGACACCTCGTGCACCCACACCCCGGCCAGCTCCTCCACCGGGGTCCGGCGCACGAAGCGCGGCGAGACATAGCACCGCCAGTACCGGTCCACGGCCATGGTCGGCACCCGCCGGGACTCCACGGTGCGCAGGGCGAACAGCGCGGTGGCCAGATAGGGCCGGACCCGGGCCGCGTGCAGCCGGGCCGTGTAGAGCTTGCCGAGGTCCAGCGGTGGGTCCAGCGGTGGAGGAGTGTCCGGGTACGGGGTCGGGGTGGCCGTCATCGGCCGGCCCCCGCCGCGGTGGCGGCACGGGCCGCCGCGTCCGCCCGGCGGGAGAGGGCCACCACCCCGGCGAGCCGTTCGATGGCCTCCGGCACCTCCCAGTCGGCGCGGCGCAGCGCGGCGAGGGTGGTGGCGGGGACCACCACCAGGTCCGGCGGCCCGGTCTCCACCGCCCGGCCGAACAGCGCCCAGGCGGCATCCCAACGGGCCTTCTCAGGGCGGGCGTTGACTGCTGCGACCACCCCCTCCAGGGCGGCCTGGCGGAGGTCCCCGCGCTCCGGCAGCTCCGCGCCCTCCGGGTCGGCGAGCAGCGCCTCGGGGTCCGGCAGGTCCATCCGGTCCAGGCTCGCCAGCAGTTCGAGGCCGGGACCGTCGCCCACGGTGCCGCGCACCAGCAGCGAGAGCACCTCGCGGGAGGAGCCGGCGGCGGTGGCGAAGGCGATCAGCCTCAGGGCCGTCTCCCAGCTGCGCGGCGAGGGCCAGGCCCCGCCGCGCCGCGCCTCGTCCTTCGGCAGCCGGTGCACCAGGGTGGGGCGGGTGGAGAGCAGTCCGCACACCGCCCGGCGGGCATAGGCCACGGCCTCGGGCAGCCGGTTCGGGTCGAGCCGGGGCAGGGTGGCCACGGGCCAGGTGCCGCCGAGGCCGCGTACCACCACCTGGTGGTCATGGGTCCACTGGAGGTGGACGAAGCGGTTGGCGAGCGGTGGGCTGAGCTCCCAGCCGTCGGCGGCCGAGGAGCGCGGGTTGGCGGCGGCCACGATCCGCACCTCGGGCGGCAGTCGCAGCGAGCCGATCCGCCGCTCCAGTACGAGGCGGAGCAGCGCGGCCTGGACGGCGGGGGCGGCGGTGGACAGCTCGTCCAGGAAGAGCAGCCCCCGGCCGGCCCGGACCAGCCGCACCGCCCAGTCCGGGGGCGCCATCGGGACGCCCTGCTCGGCCGGGTCGTCGCCGACGATCGGCAGACCCGCGAAGTCGGAGGGCTCGTGCACGCTGGCGATCACCGTGGTCAGGGGCAGTTCCAGGGCGTCGGCGAGCTGGTGGAGGGCGGCGGTCTTGCCGATGCCCGGCTCACCCCAGAGCAGCACGGGCAGATCGGCGGCGACCGCCAGGGTGAGCGCCTCCAGCTGGTCGTCGGGGCGCGGCTCTACGGCGGTGTCCCGCAGCAGGGCGAGCAGCGCGGCCGCGGTGTCCAGTGCGGAGGTGGGGGGCTGTACGGCTGCGGTAGTCCTCTCGGTCGCGGGGGTGGGGCGGGTGGATACGGGCATGGGTGATCACCTGCGGCTTTCTGGTACGGAAGGGCTTTCTGGTACAGAAGGGCTTTCTGGTACAGAAGGGCTTTCTGGTACGGAAGGGAGGGAGGTACGGGGGTGTGACCGGGCCGGTGCGGTCAGCGGCCGGTGGAGTGGCGCGGGTGGGAGCGGTGGCCGGCGGGTCGGGGCGTACCGATCCAGGGGGCGGGCTCCGGGTGGCGGTGGGAGCGGGATGGCCGGGTGCGCCCGGGTGTGTCGCCGTTCGCGGAGGCGGAGAGCTCCTCCGGGGCGGGGCCCAGGCCGTAGCCGGTCAGGCCGGCCCGGAACAGCCCATGGGTGATCCGCCGCCGGGCAGCCGTCTCCAGTTCGTGCCGCAGCGGACCGGCCCGGAGCACCGCGGCGGGTCCGAGCAACCCTTCGACGAGTGCCAGGGCCCCGGCGAAGTCGCCGTGGTCCAGGCGGTCCCGGACGCCTTCGAGGCGGTCCGGGGAGCGGTGGGCCCGCTCGATGGCCTGGAGGCAGGGCAGCGGGGTGCCGGTCAGCGCGGCCAGCAGCTCTTCTCGCGCGATCTCGGCGGGGTCGTGGTCCAGCGGTCTCAGGACGCCGTCGACCAGGCCGACCCGGTGCCGGGCTCCCCGGCAGTCCACGACCAGGACCCGCCGTCCGGTCGGAGCCGGGTCCTCGGCGGGTTCGGCCGGTGGGCGGCCCGGGGCCAGGGCGTCCCGGACGAGCGGATGCAGCCGGTCGGGGTGGATCAGTCCGGCGCGCAGCAGCTCCAGGTCGGGCAGGGCCCAGGTCGCGGCGTCCGGCAGTACCGGCAGGGGGCGGCCGAGGCGGCCGGAGGCCGCGGTGACCCGGGCGTGCGGCACCTCTCCGGCGCCGTCCCCGTACCCGGCCCGGTCCCCGTCTCCGTACCCGGTGAGCTCCAGCACCAGCCGGCGCCGGCCGCCGAGCCGGATCGAGACCGCCCGGGTGTCACGTCGGTCGACAGTGAGCAGGATCGCCGCCTCGGCCGCCCAGCGGTCCATGGCGCAGCGCCGGTCGGCGGGTATCGGGGCCGACGGCTGGGGGGCGCCCATCGGGGCGGCTCCGGCCCGTAGGGGCAGCTCGTCGGCCCGGTCGGCGTCCCAGAGGTGCCGGTGCAGATCGAGGCGGAACCGGGGGTCGGGGCGGGGGTGCGGATGGCGGCGGGCGGCGGGCCCGGTGCGGGTGCCGTCCCAGAGCGCCAGGCTCAGCCGCTGGCCGGCGTCCGCCCAGCCGGGCGCGGTGCGGACGACCAGGTGCAGCGGGTGCGCGCCGCCGTGCCCGGTGGGCCCGTAACGCGCCAGGGTGAGGGTGAGGCCGGGGCGGAGCAGGCCCTGCGGGGCGATTCTCGGCATATGCCAGCGCAGCAGGTCGGGGGCGAGTCGGCGCAGGTCGGCGCGGACCCGGACGGCGAGCTCGCGGCCGTGGTCACGGGCGATGGCGCGCAGATCGAGGTCGAGGTCGACGGCCGCGGCGGCACAGGCGCCCGCCCAGTCCCCGGCGGTGCGCCGGGCGGTCGCGGTCTCGATCATGGACGGGGGCACGGCGAACGCGCGCACGCGCCGCCAGAGGGTCAACCGGGGATCCGTCGTCGCGGGGTGAGTGGCCATCAGCACTCACCTTGCGAGGACGGGACCCCCTTCCGGTGCGGGGAAGAAGTAGTCATCGCGGGGAGCGTAGCCCCCGGGCGCCGCGCGGCACCAAGGGTTTTGCCGAGCCGCTCGGCCATGCGGATGAGTCGGGACAAAACTAGACTTGTCGACAAGGCTTCACTTCCCGAGGTCCCGAGGGAGGCCTCCCATGGGCGGTTCGCGGGTTCGCCGACGCGGGGTGTACACGGGCGTGGCCCTGGTGGCCGCGCTGGCGCTGCCGGCCTCCACGGGTGCGGCGTACGCGGCCCAGGGCCCGCCGGGCGGGCTTCCGGTCGCCTCCGCCGTCCTGGCGGCGCAGCCCACCCCCTCCTCGGACGCCTTCGGCTCGCTGACACCCGAGGTGGCCGACCGGCTGGACGCGGCCGTCCAGCGGACCATGCGGGACGCCGGGATCCCGGGGGCGATCGTGTCGCTGTCCGCCCCGGGCAAGGGCGAGTATCTGCGGGCCTTCGGGGTCGCCGACAAGGCGACCGGCGCTCCCATGGAGACCGGCTTCCACACCCGGATCGGCAGCGAGACCAAGACCTTCACGGTGACCGCGATCCTGGAGCTGGCCGACCGGGGCGCGCTGTCGGTGGACGACCCGATCTCGAAGTATGTCGAGGGGGTCCCGAACGGCGGCAAGATCACCCTGCGGGACCTGGCGAACATGCGCAGCGGGCTGTTCAACTACACCGAGGACGACGCCTTCGGCAAGCAGTTGCTGGCCGATCCCCGGGAGCCCCTCACCCCGCAGCAGTTGCTGGACTACTCCTTCCGGCACCCGGTCAACTTCCAGCCGAACGCGCAGTTCGAGTACAGCAACACCAATCTGATCCTGCTGGGGCTGGTGGTGGAGAAGGTCGGCGGGCAGCCGCTGCACGACTTCCTGCGGGAGAACGTCACCGGACCGGCCGGGCTCCCGGACACCTTCCTGCCGACGGGGGCCGAGTTCCCGGAGCCGCACGCCCAGGGGTACACCGACCAGGGCGGCGGGACCACCGAGGAGAACGCCACGGACTGGAACCCGTCCTGGGCCTGGGCGGCCGGCGCCATGATCTCCACCGTCCGCGATCTGCGCTCCTGGGCGCGCACGGTGGCCACCGGCACCCTGCTGGAGCCGGGGACGCAGGCCCAGCGCCTCGTTCCGCGCTCCAAGTTCGACGCGAACATCGCCTATGGCATGGGCATCTTCCTCACCAACGGCTGGATCGGGCACAACGGTTCGCTGCCGGGGTACGAGTCGGTGACGATGTACCTTCCCGAGGCGCAGGCCACCATGGTGGTGGCGCTCAACACCGACGACGTGTCCGACGGGCAGGAGCCGAGCACCCTGGTCGCCTCGGCAGTGACCAAGATCGTCAGCCCCGACCATGTGTACACGGTCCCGACGACACCGGTCGCACCCTCCACCAAGCCCTCCCCCTCGTCCTGAGTCGCCTCTGTCGGCTCAGGCGGTGTGCGCCACCTCGCCGGCGACTACCACGATCTCGGCCACCGTGCCCGGGATGTCCTCGGGGGCGCAGCGGAGGATGTCCCGGGACAGTACGGTGAAGTCCGCGGCCTTGCCCACGGTCAGTGAACCCCGCTCGTGCTCCAAGAAGTTGGCGTACGCGGAGCCCATGGTGTAGCCGTGCACGGCCGTCTCCACGTCCACCGTCTCGGCGGGCCCCCACGGTTCGCCGCCGCCGAGCGGGCGGCGGGTGACGGCGGTGTAAATGCCGACCATCGGGTCCATCTCGGCCACGTTCCAGTCGCTGGAGAAGGCCAGCACCGCCCCGGCCCGGTGCAGGCTGCGCATCGGCCAGGCCTTGTGCCAGCGCTCCGGGCCGACGTTCTCGGCCCAGTCCTGGCCGGGTCCGGCGATCTCCGGGGCGCAGTGCCGCGGCTGCATACAAGCGACCACGCCCAGTTCGGCGAAGCGCGGTACGTCGGCCGGGTCCAGGCACTCCACGTGCACCACCTGGTGGCGGGAGTCCCGGGGGCCGTTGAGGGTACGGGCGTACGCGGCGGCGTCCAGCACGGTGCGGATGCCCCGGTCGCCGGTGGCGTGGACGAAGCACTGGAAGCCGCGCGCGTCCAGCTTGGCCAGCAGCTCGGCGAACTCCTCGGGCGGGTAGAAGGTCTCGCCCCGGTGGTGGCCGCAGCCCGTGTACGGCTGGAGCAGCGCGGCGGTGCGCGGCTCCACCACGTCGTCGATGTAGAGCTTCAGCGGTCCGACCCGCAGCCGGTCGCCGTCGAACCGCCGGGCGGCCGCCTCGAACTCGTCCAGCTCGGCGTCGGTGGTGCCGCGCGGGTGGAAGAGGGCGGCGACGATCCGGGAGCGCAGCCGGCCCTCGGCGCGGGCCCGCTCGAACAACTCCAGGTCGTCCAGGGAGTTCTGCGGTTCGACCACGGTGGTCAGCCCGTAGCGGATGGCGTCGTCCAGGCTGCGGGCGAGCCGCTGGTACTGCCGCTCGGGTGAGGCCCAGGGCACGCCCAGCTCGCGCAGCGCCCGGTGGCCGTCGCGGGAGAGGCCCCGTACCGCGAAGTCGGTGACGAAGCCGGTGGGTTCGCCGGTGTCCGGGTCGGTGGCGGCCCGACCGAAGGGCAGGTCGGTGCGGTCCCGGGTGACCCCGAGGCGGCGCAGCGCGGCGGTGTTGAGCCAGGCGGTGTGCACGTCGTAGCTGAGGACGATCGCCGGGGTGTCGCCGGTGGCCGGGTCGAGGTCGGCGGCGCACGGCATCCGGCCGCCGGGGATGGCCGAGTAGTCGAAGGCCTCGGCCTCGATCCATGCGGCGTCCGGGTGGGCCGAGTGCCAGGCGCGGATCCGCTCCCGGATGCCGTCGAGGGTCCCGACACCGGCGAGCTGCACACAGGCCGCGTCGGAGCCGAGCCGGACATGGTTGTGGGCGTCGATGAAGCCGGGCAGCACCAGCCGGCCGCCGGCCTCGATCACCTCGGTGCCCGGGCCGGTCCACGCGTCCGCCTCGGCGTCGGGGCCGAGCCAGACCAGCCGGCCGCCGCGGACAGCCAGTGCCTCGGCCTGGGGCAGGTCGGGGTCGACGGTGTGGATACGGGCGCCGCGCAGGACCAGGTCGGCAGGGGTGGGGGAAGCGGGGGTGCGGGGCACGGGAACGGCTCCTTGGTACGGGCTGGCGGATCAGCGGACGACGGTGCGGCGGGCGAGCGCCGTGTAGGTGAGGCCGGAGACGAGGGCGCCGAGCAGGGTGAGGTCGGCGCCGCCCAGCGGGGCGACCAGTGGCCCGGTCCACAGCTCGGAGTCGCAGGTCAGGGCGGCGAAGACCATCCCGGCCAGCAGGGCGGTGAGGCCGGGCGGGTGGACGCCGGCCCGGTACCAGTAGCGGCCCGCGCGTCCGGAGTGCAGGGCCTCGGTGTCGTACCGGCAGCGGCGCAGCAGCATGTCGGCGAGGAAGACCCCGCCCCAGGGCGCGAACACGATGATCAGCAGGGAGAGGAAGGAGAGCAGCGAGCTGGTGAAGTCCACCAGGAACAGGGCTCCCAGGGAGCCGAGCGCGGTGACCGCGGCGCTGATCACGATGGCCCTGGCGCGGGTCCAGGGGATGCCGAGGACCTGGAGGTTGAGGCTGGAGGAGTAGAGGGTCAGGATCGAGTTGGTCACCGAGCCGAGCAGCACCAGCAGCAGGAAGGCGGGCTGGAACCAGCCGGGCAGCAGCGCCTCGGTGGCGGCGACCGAGTCGGTCATGTCGGTGCGGGTGGCGGCGGCGACCCCGGCGATACCGAGGGCCGCGGAGGAGAGGAAGCCGCCGAGCGCTCCACACCAGGTCAGCGCGCGCAGTGAGGTGTCGCGGGGCAGATAGCGGGTGTAGTCGGCGGGCATCGGGACGTAGGAGAAGGGCCCGGCCAGCATGACCACGAAGGCCAGGCTCCAGCCGGCGGCGCCGGGGGCGGTGGCGGGTGCCGAGGTGGTGTCGGCGCCTGGCAGCAGCAGCACCAGCAGGACGCCGAAGCCGGCGGCCAGGACGTAGGCGAGCCAGCGTTCGGCCAGCTGGACGGTGGCGTGGCCCCACATGGCGACGGCGAAGGTCAGCACCAGGGTGGCCGCCAGGGCGACGGCCCGGGCCGGGGTCCCGTACCAGCCGGCCTCGGCGAGCAGCTCCTGGAGGGCGAGGGTGCCGACGACCGTGTTGACCACGGTGTAGCCGATGCTGACGACCCAGTTGAGGGCGCCGGCGGGGAGGTTGCCGAGGACCCCGAAGGCGGCGCGGGAGATCACCAGGGTGGCGGTGCCGGTGCGCACCCCGCTCAGTCCGGCGGCGCTGATGGCGAAGAACGCCAGTCCGCTGACCAGGACCACGGCGGTGGCCTGCCAGAAGGACAGGCCGAAGGCGACCGCGAGGGCGCCGTTGATCACATAGGTGAAGGTGAGGTTGGAGCCGAACCAGAGCCAGAAGAGGTCCCGGGCCCGGCCGTGCCGCTCCTCGTCGGGGATGGGGTCGATGCCGTGGGTCTCCACCCGGAAGACCTCGTCACCGGCGACCCCGGTGCGGAGGCCGGCGGGGGCCGCGGAACCTTGCGGGGCAGCGGGGTCTTCCGGGGTGGTGGGGGCCGTGGGGCCTTCCGGAGCGGTGGGGGGTTCCGGCTGGGACCGGCCGGCGGTCTGGGACGCCATACGGCACCTCCTTGGATCTTGGATGCCTTGATCCTGAATCTCTTGATCCTGAATGCCCGATCTTGAATGTCGTTCAAGAAACTAGAACGGCATTCAAGATGTACGCTCGGGCAGGAAACGTCAAGGCCCCCGCACCGGGAATCCGGGTACGGGGGCGGCAGGGAGGGTGGTCAGTGGGGCGCCGGCGCGACGGACAGGTCACCCAGGAGCGGATGCTCGAAGAGGCCATGACGGTCATCGCCGAGCAGGGACTCGCCCCGCTCACCATGTCGGCGCTGGCCGAACGCCTCGGCACCAGCGGCGGGCACATCCTGTACTACTTCGGCAGTAAGGACCGGCTGCTGCTGGAGGCACTGCGCTGGAGCGAGGCCGCGCTCACCGAGGAGCGGCGCGCCCTGCTGACCCGGCGCACGGCGGCGGAGCGCCGACTGGACCAGTTCCTGGAGCTGTATCTGCCGCGCGGTCCGCGCGATCCGCGGTGGATGCTCTGGATCGAACTGTGGGCCCGCACCCAGGCCAACGAGGAACTGCGGCAGGCGCAGGAGGAGTTGGACCAGGGCTGGCAGCGCGACCTGCAGGCGCTGCTCGCCCAGGGCGTGGACCGGGGCCGCCTCGCCGCCGACCTCGACGTACCGGCCCGGACCCGCGAACTGCTGGCGCTGCTGGACGGGTTGAGCATCCAGGTCGTACTGGGACGGCGGGACGAGGACCGCGGCCGGGCGCTGGCCTCGGCCCGCGCGGCGGCCGAGCGCCTGGTACCGCGCGCCTGAGAACATGCCCCGAGGAGCGATGCGCGGACCGAGGACCGAGCCGAAGGGGACCCGATGACCGAACAGGACCGACCCAGCCGCGCCGCGGCGGTGTTCGACGCGCTGGGGGCCTCGTACGAGGAGGCGTTCGCCCATTCGGAGCCCCATCGGCGCTCGTTGGAGTGGCTGCTGGGCCGGCTGGAGCCGGGGAGCCGGGTGCTGGACGTGGGCAGCGGCACCGGGCGCCCCACCGCGGCGGTGCTCACGGAGGCCGGGCACCGGGTGCTGGGGGTGGATGTGTCACCGGTGATGGTGGCGCTCGCCCGGGAGCGGGTGCCCGGCGCGGAGTTCACTTGCGCCGATGTCCGCGAACTGCCGCTCGACGAGGCCTCGTTCGACGCGGTCTGCGCCTACTTCCCGTTGCTGATGATGGGCCGGGTCGAGCAGTCGGAGGTGCTGCGGCGGCTGGTGCGGGCGGTCCGGCCGGGCGGCGCGGTCGCGGTGGCCACGGTCGCCGCCGATGTGGAGGACGTGCCGTTCGTCTTCATGGGGCAGCCGGTGCGGGCCACCAGCTTCGCCGCGGAGGACTTCGCCGCCATGCTGGCCGGGGCCGGGCTGCGCGTACTGGCCCGGGAGGAGGCGCTGTTCACCCCGGACCACCCGGACGCCCAGCCGGAGCCGCAGCTCTTCCTCCACGGCGTACGGGAGTAGGCGCGGCCCTCACCCGGTGGTGCCGGGCGCCGGGGCGCGGTGCGGGTGGGCCCAGAGTCCGCGCGCCGCGAGCAGGGGCAGCACCCCCTCGCCGAACCAGTACGCCTCCTCCAGGTGGGGGTAGCCGGAGAGCACGAACTCGTCGATCCCGAGCCGGTGATACTCCTCGATCCGCTCGGCGACCTCCTGGTGGCCGCCGACCAGCGCGGTGCCCGCGCCGCCCCGTACCAGTCCGATCCCGGCCCAGAGGTTGGGGTGGATCTCCAGGCCGTCCCGGCCGCCGCCGTGCAGGGCCAGCATCCGGCGCTGGCCCTCGGACTCGCTGCGGGCCAGCCCGCTCTGCACCGACCGCACGGTGTCGGGGTCGAAGCCGTCGAGCAGCCGCCGGGCCTCCGCCCAGGCCTGTTCGGCGGTGTCCCGGGTGATGACATGCAGCCGGATGCCGAAGCGCACGCTCCGGCCCTCCTTCTCGGCCAGCGCCCGGATCCAGGCGATCTTCTCCGCCACCGCGGCCGGCGGCTCGCCCCAGGTGAGGTAGACATCCGCATGGCGTGCGGCGACCTCCCCGGCGGCGGGTGAGGAGCCGCCGAAGTAGATCTCCGGCCGGGGCTCCGGCACCCGGGCCAACCGGGCGTCCGCCACCCGCAGATGCTCCCCGGTGTGGTCGACGGTCCCGCCCTCCCACAGCCGGGCGACGATGTGCAGGAACTCGTCGGTACGGGCGTAGCGGGCATCCTTGTCGAGGAAGTCCCCGTAGGCGCGCTGCTCCCGGCTCTCGCCGCCGGTGACCACATTGAGCAGCAGCCGTCCGCCGGAGTGCCGCTGGAAGGTGGCGGCCATCTGCGCCGCCAGGGTCGGCGAGACGAAGCCGGGCCGGAAGGCGACCAGGAACTTCAGCTTCTCGGTGTGCCGGCTGACCATGGCGGTGGTCAGCCAGGCGTCCTCGCACCAGGCCCCGGTGGGGGTGAGCGCCCCGGTGAAGCCGAGGTCCTCGGCGGCTCGGGCGATCTGCGAGAGGTAGCCGACGGTGGGCGGCCGGTCGGCCCCGGAGGCGGTGACCGCGGTGCCGTGTCCGCCGCCGACCACATGCCGGCTGTCGCCGTTGGTGGGCAGGAACCAGTGGAAGGTCAGGCGGGACACGGGGAGCCTCCGAGGCCGGTGAGGGGTGGTGGGGGTGGTGGCCGCTACTTGGCGGTCTTGGGCAGGCCGGGCGGGTTGATCTCGGACTTCGCCACGGCCTCCGAGGACAGGCCCCAGCGCTGGAGGACCTTGGCGTAGGTGCCGTTGTCGATGACCTCGTTGAGCGCGGCGGCCAGCGGCTCGACCAGCCCGCTGTCCTTCTTGGTGGTGGCCGCGATCAGACCCTGGAGGCCGTCGCCCGCGCCGGAGAGGGTGCCGGCGATCTCGGTCTTCCCGGCGGAGGCCACCCGGTAGGCGGCGGTCGGGCTGGGGCCGAGGAAGAACTCGATACGGCCGGACTCCAGGGCGAGATAGGTGTCCGAGGCGGCCTTGTAGTACTTGATGTCGACCGGCTCCAGACCCGCCTTCTCGGCCTGCTTGCTCCAGTCGACCAGGATCTTCTCCTGGTTGGTGCCGGAGTCCACGGCGATGGTGTGACCGGCGACGTCGCGGAAGTCGTCGATCTTGAGCTTGCTGCCCTTCTTCGCCTCGAAGGCCAGGTCGTCCTTGCGGTAGGTGGCGAAGTCGTACTTCTCCTTGCGCTCCTCGGTGACGGTGATGTTGCTGAAGCCCGCGTCGTACTTGGCGGCGTCCAGGCCGACGAAGATGTTCTCCCAGGAGACCGAGGTGAACTCCGGCTTCAGGCCGAGGGTGCCCGCGACCAGATGGGCGATGTCGGTCTCCACGCCGATGCGGGTCTTGTCGTCGGTGGCGTAGAAGCCGAGCGGCGCCGAGGCGTCGGCCGAGTTGACGATCTTCAGGGTGCCTCTCTTGCGTACCGCCTCCGGCAGCGTGGCGGCTATCGCGTCCACCTTCGGGGCGGTGACCCGGTTCTGGTCCGGGCTGTTGTTGATCTTGACGGATGTACCGGTCTTGCCGGAACCGTCGCCCGGGGCCCCCACCTCGGTCGTGGCCCCGTCGCTCGGGTTGGCGCAGGCGCCGAGGAGCAGTGCGGCGGCGAGTCCGAGGACGGTGGTGGTGGCGGTGCGGCGGGTGTGCACGGCGGTTCTCCTTGCGGGATGGGTGGGACGTGAGGGAGTGAACAGGGAGTGGTCAGAGGACCTTGGCGAGGAAGGCGCGGGTGCGCGGATGGCCGGGATCGTCCAGGACGGCCGCGGGCGGCCCCTGCTCCACCACCACTCCCCCGTCCATGAACACCACGGTGTCGGCCACCTCGCGGGCGAAGCCGATCTCATGGGTGACGACGATCATGGTGGTGCCGGTGCGGGCCAGGTCCTTGATGACGTCCAGGACCTCGCCGACCAGTTCCGGGTCGAGCGCCGAGGTCGGCTCGTCGAAGAGCAGCACCTTCGGCTCCAGGGCGAGCGCCCGGGCGATGGCCACCCGCTGCTGCTGGCCGCCGGAGAGCTGCCGCGGATAGGCGCCGGCCTTGTCGGCCAGACCGACGCGCTCCAGCAGCCGGCGGGCGGTCGCCCGGGCATCGGCACGCGGGCGGCGCAGCGCGGAGACCGGGGCCTCCACCAGGTTCTCCAGGACGGTGAGGTGCGGGAAGAGGTTGAAGTCCTGGAAGACGAAGCCGATATGGGTGCGCTGCCGCAGAACGGCCTTCTCCTTCAGCTCGTACAGCCGGCCCCGTATGCTGCGGTAGCCGATCAGCTCGCCGTCGATGCTGATCCAGCCGCGGTCCACCTTCTCCAGGTGGTTGATGGTGCGCAGCAGGGTGGACTTGCCGGAGCCGGAGGGCCCGAGGATCGCGGTGACCTCCCCGGGGCGCACCCGCAGATCGACCCCGCGCAGCACCTGAAGCGGTCCGAAGCTCTTGTGGACGCCTCGGATGTCGACCATGGCCTGGTCCTCGCTCATGGCTGCTCCTTCAGGGGGCGGGGCACGGGTGCGGGTACGGGTCGGGCCGCCGCCAGGCGCCGCAGGCGCTGGAGCGGGGTGGGCGGGAGGGTGCGGTCGGCGCCGCGGGCGTAGCGGCGCTCCACGTAGTACTGGGCCACCGACAGCACCGTGGTGAGCAGGACGTACCAGGCGGTGGCGACCATCAGCATCGGGATGACCCGGCCGGTGCGGCCGTAGACCACCTGGACCTGGTAGAAGAGTTCGCCGATGGCCATCACATAGACCACCGAGGTGCCCTTGAGCAGGCCGATGATCTCGTTGCCTGCGGTGGGCAGGATGGCGCGCATGGCCTGCGGGAGGACGATCCGGCGGATCTGCCGCAGCCGGGGGATGCCGAGCGCGGCGGCCGCCTCCAGCTGCCCGTGGTCCACGGAGAGCACCCCGCCGCGGACGATCTCGGCGGCGTAGGCGGCCTGGTGCAGCGAGAGCCCGATGAGGGCGGCGCCGATGGTGCCGATCAGGCTGTTGCTGTCCACCGACCAGAAGACCGGGCCGAACGGGATGCCGACGCCCAACTCCCGGTACAGGGCACCGAGGTTGAACCAGAACACCAGCTGGACGATCATCGGGATGGAGCGGAACACCCAGACGTAGGACCAGGCCACGGTCTGGAGCACCGGGTTGCGGGAGAGCCGCATGAAGGCGAGCACGGTGCCCAGGAGGAAGCCGAGCACGGTGGCGTAGGCGGTGAGCTGGAGGGTGACCAGCACGGCCTGGACGATGGTCTCGGACAGCACGTAGTCGGCGAAGACGTGCCACTCCCAGACGGGGTTGGTGACCAGGCCGTGCACGAACTGGGCGACGAGTACGGCGACGGCCGCGGCGGCGGCCCAGCGGCCGTAGTGGCGTACGGGGACCACCCGCACCTCGGCGGGGTCGTCCTCCGTCGGGGGCAGGGGCGGGGGCTGGGTGCCGGGGGGCGCGAGGAGCGGGCCCGGCGGGGCGGGGTCGGTGGTCAGTCCCATGATGGTGTCGTGTCTCTGCTCGGCGGGCCGCGGAGGGTTCAACTTCTGGCGTGTTCGGGGGGATTGATCTCGGACTTCTCGATCGCGGAGGCGGTGGTGCCCCATTTCTCCAGGATCCGGGCGTAGGTGCCGTCCTTGATCAGCTGGTTCACGGCGGCCTGGAAGGCGGGGGTGAGCTTGGAGCCCTTGGCGAAGGCGAAGCCGACGTCCAGGCGGTGGTACTCGCCGAGGAAGGTGGTGCCGGCCGCGGGCTGGGCGGCCTGGTGGCGCAGCCCGTTGATGGTGGACATCACCACGTCGATCCGGCCCTGCCGCAGCGCGGTGTTGAGGGCGCCGGACTCGCTGAAGACACTGACCTGGTACGGCTTCTTCCCGGCCTCGGCGCACACCCCGCGCTGAGCTCGGAGGGTGGCCTCGAAGGTGGTGCCGGCGCTGGTGCCGACGGTCAGTCCGCACAGTTCGGTGAGGTCGCTGACCGGCTTCTTCAGCCTGGTGCTGCCGGTCTTCACCGCGAAGCCCTGGCCGTCGTTGATGTAGGTGACGAAGTCGACGGTCTTGCGGCGTTCCGCGGTGACGCCGAAGTTGCCGGTGCCCAGGTCGTACTTGCCGCTGCCGAGGGCGGGCAGAATCGTCTCGAACGAGGCGTCCTGGCGCTCCAGTTCCAGGCCGAGGACCTTGGCGACGGCGTCGGCGAGGTCGATGTCCTGTCCGGCGGGCGGCTTGCCCTGGCCGTCGGGGTAGTACGCCCCGGGCGGGGCGCCGATGGAGCTGCCGACCCGCAGGGTGCCCGCCTCGCGGACCTTCGCGGGCAGCAGCGCGGCGACCGGTTCCACCGTGCGGACGGCGGCCACCGGGTCGGCGGTGGGCGCGGGTGAGGCGCCGCCGGCCGCCACGGCCCCGCCGTCGCCGGAGCCGCAGGCCGTGAGCACCGGCAGCAGCAGCACCGGCGGGAGGAGGGCGGCGCGCCGGACGCGGGTGGTGGTGGGCCTCATGCGGTGGCCTCCCGGGTGGACGCGATGCGCTTCTCGAAGGGCAGCGGGCCGCCGATGGCCTCCGGGTCGGCCTCGGTGTCGAACAGCGGGGTGTAGCCGGTGACGAGGTAGAGGTTGCGGGCCTCCGGCTGGCGGTGGCCGGTGGTGAGGTAGATCCGCCGATAGCCCGCGGTGGCGGCCTCGCGCTCCAGTTCGGCGACGACCAGCCGGGCCAGCCCGCGCCTCCGGTGGGCGGAGTGCGTCCAGATCCGCTTCAGCTCGGCGGTCGCCTCGTCATAGCGGCGGAACGCGCCGCCCGCGACCGCCTCGCCGTCCTCCAGCAGCAGGACGAGCAGCCCTCCGTGCGGCGGGGTGAACTCCTGGTCGGGGTAGCGGGCGAGTTCGCTGTGCGCGTCCTTGCCGTAGCGGGCCGAGTACTCGTCGCCGAGCTCGCGCAGCAGCGGCCGCACCCGGGGGTCGGCGACCTCCACCCGGACGAAGGACCGTACGGGGGGTAGGGCTGCGGCACCGGCGATGTGCGGGGTGGTTGGCGCCTGGGCGGGGGCGGCGGGGTGCGGGGTGGCCGGCGCCTGGGCAGGGGCGGTCATCCGCGCACCGCCGCGAGAGCCGTGGATGCGGTGCGGTCGGTGTCCTGGCCGGTAGCTCGCTCGGCATCGCGTTCGGCTTCGCGCCCGGCGTCCCGCTTGGCTTCACGTTCGGCGTCGCGTTTGGCGACCTCCTCGCGGACGATCGGGATGACATGGCGGCCGAAGTCGATGGCGTCGCCCAGCAGGTCGTAGCCGCGCGCGGAGAGGATGTCCACGCCGAGGTCGTAGTAGTCCAGCAGGGCCTGGGCGACCGTCTCCGGGGTGCCGACCAGGGCGTTGGAGTTGCCGGCACCGCCGGTGGCGGCCGCGGTGGGGGTCCACAGGGCGCGGTCGTAGCGCTCCCCCGCCTCGGCGATCGCGATCAGCCGCTGGGAGCCGGTGTTCTCGGGGTCGCTGCCGCGGCGGTGGCGGACCAGGCCCTGCTCCTTGCGCTGCCGGATGGCGCCGACCGTGCGGTGCGCCTTCTCCCAGGCCAGTTCCTCGGTCGGGGCGATGATCGGGCGGAAGGCGACCTGGATGCGCGGCACGTCGGTGCGCCCGGCGGCCCGGGCGGCGGCCTTCACCGCCTCGATCTGCTCCGCGGTCCGCGCCAGCGGCTCGCCCCACAGGCAGTAGATGTCCGCCTCGGCGCCCCCGGCGGCGAACGCGGCAGGTGAGGAGCCGCCGAACGAGACACCGGGGCGCGGCTGCTGAACGGGGAAGACATCGCTGACGAAGTCCTGGAAGCGGTAGTACTCGCCCTCGTGGTCGAAGGGCTCATGGGTGGTCCAGATCCTTTTGACGATCCGGATGTACTCGCGGGTGCGGGCGTAGCGCTCGTCCTTGGTGAGGGTGTCGCCCTCCCGGCGCTGCTCGTGGTCGTTGCCGCCGGTGATGAAGTGCACCGTCAGCCGGCCGCCGCTGATCTGGTCCAGGGTGGCGAAGGTCTTGGCGGCGAAGGTCGGGTAGGAGACATTGGGGCGGTGGGCAAGCAGAATCCGCAACCGGTCCAGCCTGCTCGCCAGATACGCGGCGGCCGGTGCGGGGTCCGGGGAGCCGGAGCCGTAGGCGAACAGCACCCGGTCCCAGCCGTGGTCCTCGTGGGCGCGGCCCAGCCGGAGCGTGTACTCCCGGTCGAAGGCGGCACCGGAGCGGGCGGTGGTCTCGGAACCGTCGTTGGTCGCGGCGATGCCAAGGAACTCCACAGGCATGGAGATGACCTTTCAGCGATAAGTCGATACATGGATACGTCGTCGTACGGGGCGGTGTGCGCGGCCGGGTGGCCGACGACCGCCCCGGCGGGGCGCATCGGGCATGCGGAAGCGTCGAAGGGGCGCGCACCGGGAAACGGCGGCGCCAACAGGTGCTACGGCGTGGGTGCTACGGCGTGAGACGCGAGGCGTCGAAGGAGGCGGCGGCAGCGCGCGTCCGGCTCGTACGCTCCCGGTGCGCGGGTGGGCGTCCGCGCACGGCGGGGGTACGAGGGAGGGGTCGGCCCGCGACGGGGAACCGAGGGAGGGAAGGGCCGATCAGACGGCCCGCTGCCGCGTCAGGCGCAACACGCCGCGGACCACACCCGACCGAAGTCGATGTGGTCGCGCGAGACCAAGCGCTGCTGAGCGGCATCCATGGGGTTCATTGAGCAGTACAGAGGACTGTTCGTCAAGCGGTGAGGCGTTTCGCCGGGGGCTGCGGCAGACGGTTCGGGGCCGCAATCCGCGCTGTTCGCACCCTCGTTGGGGCCGGGCACGCTCGGCCGTGGTTGACAGGCTCACGCCGTCGGCACGTACGATCGTCGGCGGATCCGGCTCCGCACTGGTGGACGCCGCTCCGGCCGCGTTGAGGGACGCGGCGAGCGTGATGACGCGAGAACCCCCGGCCCGCACCGAGGCCGCGCGGCACCTGTGCCGCGCGCCGGCGGGTGCGCCGGGCGGTGCCCCACGCCCGCGATCCCCTCCCCCGGAGAGACCCCCGATGGTCACGCCTTCCGACGCCCTGGCCCCCGCCGCCCCCGTAACCGGTCCCGTCACCGCGGTCGCCTCCGCGCCGACCGGGCCCGCGTCCGCGGTGTCCGTTCCCCCGGACTCCGGGCCGCCGCCCCCGATCGTGCCGCGCCGGCATCTCGGCCGACGGCTGGCGGCGGCTCTCGCCCTGCTGCTCCTGGCCCGGCTGCTGGACTCGGTGGTCCGCAACGACGCCTTCCAATGGGACGTGGTGGGGCGGTACTTCACCACCGCCGCCGTGCTGGACGGGCTGCTGCTCACCCTGTGGCTGACCGCCGCGGTGATGGTGCTCGGCTTCCTGCTCGGCACCCTGGTCGCGGTCATGCGGCTGTCCGCCAACCCGGTGCTGCGGGCGCTGGGCTGGGGGTACGTCTGGGTGTTCCGCTCCACCCCGCTGCTGGTGCAGCTGCTGTTCTGGTTCAACATCGGCGCCCTCTACCCGACCCTCGGCCTGGGCATCCCGTACGGTCCCGAGCTGTTCACCGTCGAGACGGTCAACCTGCTCGGCCCGGTGCTCACCGCCGTCATCGGACTGACCCTGCACGAGACCGCGTACGCCGCCGAGGTGGTGCGCGGCGGGATCCTCTCGGTGGAGAGCGGGCAGAGCGACGCCGCCGCGGCGCTGGCCCTGGGCCGGTGGCGCACCCTGCGCCGGATCGTGATCCCGCAGGCGATGCGCTCCATCGTGCCGACCGCCGGGAACATGCTGATCGGCACCCTCAAGGGCACCAGCATCGTCAGTGTGCTGGCGGTCCACGACCTGCTCTACTCGGTCCAGTTGGTCTACAACCAGACCTACCAGGTCATCCCGCTGCTGCTGGTGGCCACCCTCTGGTACGTCGCCGTCACCACGGTGCTGGGCATCGGGCAGTTCTACGTGGAGCGGCACTACGCGCGCGGCACCGCACGCGCCCTGCCGCCGACCCCGGTGCGGCGGCTGCGGATACGACTGGCCGCCCTGCGGGCCCGGTTGAGCGCGGCCACCGCGCCCACCGCACCCACCGCCCCGTCGAAGAGCGGAGGCGGCCGATGACCGCACCCGATGACCCGTCATCGATCGTCGTGGTGGGCGCCGGGCCCCGGACCACCGGGCTGCTGGAGCGGATCGGCGCCAACGCCCCCGAACTCTGGGACGAGCGGCGGAGGTTGCGGATCCATCTGGTGGACCCGCATCCGCCGGGCCCGGGGCGGGTCTGGCGCCGGGAGCAGTCGCCGCTGCTGCGGATGAACTCCATGGCCGAGGACGTCACCCTGTTCACCGACGACTCCTCCACCATCGAGGGCCCGGTGCGGCCGGGGCCCTCGCTGGCCCAGTGGGCCGCCCAGTTCTCCGGCCGCGGCCCGCGCCACGCCCCGTACGCGGAGCCCGCCGACCCGGAGGTGCTCGCCGAACTGCGGGCCCTGGACGGCGCCGACTTCCCCACCCGCCGGGTGCAGAGCGCCTATCTGGACTGGGCCTTCCGCCGGGCTCTGGCCGCCCTTCCGCCCTCGGTCACCGTCGAGTGGCACCGGGCCACCGCGACCGAGGTGACCGGCCCCCCGGACGGCCCGCAGCAGGTGCGGCTGACCGGCCGGTCCGCCCCGCTCACCGCCGATCTGGTGGTCCTCGCCCAGGGCCATCTGGGCTCGGTGCCCACGGCCGAGCACCGGGCCCACGCCGACTTTGCCCGCCGCCACGGCCGCTTCCACCTCCCGCCGGAGTTCTCCGCCGACGCCGACCTGTCCGGGCTGCGCCCCGGCGAACCCGTCCTGCTGCGCGGCCTGGGTCTGGCCTTCACCGATCTGGTGGTGCTGCTCACCGAGGGCCGTGGCGGCGGCTACCGCACCGGGCCCGGCGGCGAGTTGGAGTATCTGCCGTCCGGCCGGGAGCCGGTGCTGTACGCAGGTTCCCGGCGCGGGGTGCCGTACCACTCCAAGACCCGCTACCGGCTGCGGGGCCCGAGGCCACCGCTGCCCCGCTACTTCGGGCCGGAGGCGGTACGCGGTCTGCTGGCCCGGGGCACCGCCCTGGACCTGCGCCGGGACGTCTGGCCGCTGATGGCCAGGGAGATCGGGTTCGGCCACTACCACGAGCTGTTCCACGCCTACCCCGAGCGCACCGCCCTGGACTGGGCCGGCTTCCGCGAGGCGTACGACCGGCTGGACTGGTACGCGCCGCGGATGGCCGAGCTGGTGGCCGCCGCCGTGCCGGACCCGGCGGACCGGCTGGACTTCGAGGCCCTGGACCGCCCGCTGGACGGGCTGGCCTTCGCCTTGCCGGACGACTTCCAGAAGCATGTGCGCGAGCTGGTCCACGCGGATGTCGCCCGCCGCGAGGACCAGCGGTTCAGCGCGGACCTGGGGGCGTTCTACGCCCTGCTCTCGGTCTACGGGCAGCTGCCGGGGCTGGTCGCCACCGGGCGGCTGACCGCCCGCTCGGTCGCCGAGGGGGTGGACGGCTGGTGGCAGGGGTTCTTCAGCTTCCTCGCCTCCGGGCCGCCCGGCTTCCGGCTGCGCCAGCTGGACGCCCTGTCCCGGGCGGGGGTGGTGCGGTTCCTCGGCGCGGACGTCCGGATCGGCACCGACGAGGCCACCGGCACCTTCACCGCCACCAGCCCCACCGTCCCCGGCCACACCGTGCGGGCCACCGCCCTGATCGAGGCCTATCTGCCCCGGCCCTCGCTGGAGCGCACCGAGGATCCGCTGCTGGCCGGGCTGCACCGGGCCGGCCGGATCGCCGAGGAGGTGCTGAGCGACGCCGGCCACACCCACCGCTCCGGGCTGCTCACCGTCTCGCCCGCCACCGCCCGGCTGGTCGACCCGTCCACCGGCGGCCCACACCCCCGGCGCCTCGCCCTCGGCGCGCCCACCAACAGCCGCGCGGTCGCCGCCTTCGCCCGCCCGGGCACCGACGCCCCCGCCTTCCGGCAGAACGACGCGGTGGCCCGCGATCTGCTCCGTACGCTCGGCGCGTCAGCGACCGTGAGCGTGGTCGGTGGCCGAGCTGGGCTCGCCGGGGCCGGAGCCGGGGGCCGGCTGCCAGGCCGCCGCGCAGAGGGATTCGGCGACGGCGGCCGTGTAGCGGGCGGCGGCGAGCCAGTGGGTGGCGAAGCCGTCGGTGTCGACGGGCAGCAGGCGGCCGAACCCGTCCCGCTCGCGCTGTGCGGCCGAGGCGCACAGGGCGGTGAGCAGGCCGGCGGCCGTGGGCAGGCCCGCCCGGCGTAGCCGGCCGGCCTCGGCGGTGGTGTCGCCCAGCAGGCCGAGGGCGGCCCGGCCCGCCGGGACCGTCTGCTCGACCCGGCGCTCCAGCAGATGGAGCGCCGACGGTGTCCCGCTGTCGCCGGGTTGCGGCGGGGCGGGGTGCACGGGGGCGCCCGGGTCGGGCAGGTCGGCGCGGCGCAGCCGGTCGAACCCGAGGTCCACGGTGCCCTCGCCGGTGGGGTGCGAGCAGGCGAGCAGGGTGAGGCGGGGGTGGGAGGCGGGCACCAGCCGGCCGATGATCCGCAGCCGCGCCCCCGGTGCCGTGGCCAGCAGCATCAGATTGTCCCGGTGGGCCAGGGCGGGATCGTCGTCGGCGACCGCGAGGCGGACGGCCGTGTCACCTTCGCACCGGGCCAGCAGGCAGCTGCCGCCCGTCTCCCGTACCGCGCCGAGGAGTTCCACGTCCAGGAAGAGCAGGTCGCTGCCGCCGCCGTCCGGGTCCGCGTAACGGGAGACGGAGGCCAGCGCCCGGGCCGCCTGCTCGGCCGGCGGCACCTCCCACAGCGCGGCGAGCGGCGGCTCCCACCAGCCCGCGCCCCGGGCGGACACCGCCTTGACGCCCTTGCCGGCCCCCAGTCGGCCGTCCGGGGAGACGGTCGCCCCGGCCACGGCCAGCCCGGCCCGGCCCAGCTCCCGATGGGTGAGCGCGGTGTCGCCGAGGCGTACGGCCCGGTCGGCCACGCCCAGCGCCCGCCCGACCCCGCCGGGTGCCACATCGCCCACGGTGTAGAGCCGGCCGTCGGGTCCGGCGACCCAGGTGCGGGCGCCGCCGTGCCCGGAGCCGGTGACCACCGGCTCGGTGAACAGCCCGTACAGCCGCAGCGAGCCGTCCGGGCTGTACGGGCGGCGGGCGCGGCCCCGGACGGCGGCCAGCTCCGCCCCGGACACCGTCCGCAACCGGTGTGCGGTGGTGAGGAGTTCGGCCAGGGCGGTGACCAGGTCGGCGGTGCGGTAGGAGGGGTCGTGGGCGCGGGCGGCGCGCAGCAGGGTGACCACGGTGATCGCGGCGGCCGCGGCGCGGGGCAGCTGGCGGAGCCTGGCGGTGTGCGCGGCCCGGAGCAGCGCCGCCTGGGCGACCGCCCCGGCCCCGTCGACCCCGGCCTCCAGCGCGGCGGCGCCCGCCGACCAGAGCGCGGCGGCCGCGGCCCGCTGGGCGGGGCTCGCCACCTCGTCGGTCGGCTCGTCGGCCGGGGGGATCGCGGTGGGTGCCGGGGGTTCCTCGGACGCGGGGGCCTGGTCCGGTGGCTCGATGGGCACAGCGGGCTCGGCGGCCGGGTCCGCCGCCGGGGCGGCGCAGGCGGCGGCCGCCCGGTGCACACAGGCCGGGGCGAGCAGGCAGCCGCAGACGATGGCATCCGGCGTCGCTACCACGCCGCCCGGGGCGTGCAGGCGCAGCGCGGTCTCGTCGTCGACCGCGATCACCACCGTGTCCCCGTCACGGTGCACCGGGTACGCGGCGAGCTTGGCGACCGCCGCGTCCAGCCGCTTGCGCAGCCGGGGCGAGAGGTCTTCCACCAGGGTGGCCGTCACCTCCGGGGCGACGGGCGGCAGCGGAGTGGTGGTCATACGATCTGCTCCGGGACGGTGACGGTGGGGTGGGTGGTCATGCGGTCTTCTCCCCTATCCAGCGGGCCAGTTCGAGGGGGCTGAGGGCCGCCACGGGCATCCCCGCGGCCACCAGCTGCCCGGCGACCCCGGTCGAGTAGCGGGGACGTCCGGCGTCGTCCAGGCTCGCGCACCCCAGGACGTGCGCCCCGGTGGCCACCAGGGCGCGCACCTCGGCCAGCAGTCCGCCGAGCGGGGCGCCCTCCTCGAAGTCGCTGACCAGGACCACCAGGGTGCGGCTGGGCACCGTGACCAGAGTGCGGGCGTGCCGGAGCCCGGCGGCGATATGGGTGCCCCCGCCCACGCTCACCTCCAGCAGGAGGGAGAGCGGGTCGTGCACATGGCCGGTGAGGTCCATGACCTCGGTGGAGAAGGCGAGGAAGTGGGTGCTCAGGGTGGGCACCCCGGCCAGTACGGAGGCGGTCAGCGCGGACCAGATGGTGGACGCCTCCATGGAGCCGGAGACATCGGTCACCAGGATCAGCCGCCAGTCCGCCGAGCGGCGGGCCCGGCTGCGGAACACCGGTTTCTCCGGGATGACCTGGACCGTGCCGTCGACGGTGCGCCGGGCGGTGGCCAGGTTGGCGCGGAGGGTGCGCGGCAGATCGAGACGGCCTCCGGGCCGCCGGGTGGGGCGGGCCAGCATGGTGCCGGTGAGCGCCGGTCGCAGCCGGGTGGCGAGCTGCCGGGTGAGTTCGTCCACCAGGCGGGCGACCAGCGGGCGCAGCGCCGCGAGGCGGGCTTCGGGGAGACCGCCGGCGTACCGCAGGACGGTGCGCAGCAGTTCCACGGAGGGGGTGGCGGCGGCCGGGTCCAGCTCGGCGAGGACATCCGGCCGGCCGGTCGCGGCCGCGGCGGCCAGCACCTCCTCCCGTACGCCCGGCCCGAAGAGCGCGGCCAGCTCCTCCGACCACTCGCGGACCCCGGGGAACGACGCCTCCCGGCCGCCGCGGCCGGAGGGACCGCCGCCGGGCAGCCCGCCGCGCGAACCCTCGCCGCGCCCCGCGCCGTAGAGCTCGTCCAGCGCGGTCGCCAGACGGGCCGCGCCGGAGGGTAGTTCATCGGTGCGGCGGCCGAGGACCAGCCGCCAGCGGTCGGCGGAGGCGAGGGTGTGTGCCTGGGTCGGGGAAGGGGTGGGGGCGGGGCCGGTGGTCGGGGGGAGGGGGCCGGTGGGTCGGGGCAGCGGCAGGCCGAGTGCGGCCAGCAGATCGCGGGCCGCGAGGTCGGCGGCGGTGCGGCGGGCCAGCTGTGCCGGGTCGTCGCCGTCCAGGCTGTCCACCCGTTCGCCGAGCCGTTCTTCCACGGTGTCCAGCAGCCGGTCCCGTGCGGCGGGGCTCAGGGTGTCGAACCCGCCGCGCAGGGCGGGCAGCCGGGCCAGGAACGCGGCGTCCGGCAGCTCCACGACCCGGTGCAGCAGCGGATCCAGGGCGGCGGCGCCGACGGTGAGCAGGGGGCCCGCCGCCGTCAGGACACCGGTGAGACGGGCGGTGAGCGCGGCCCGGGAGGCACTGTCCACGGCGCCGTCCACCCAGGAGGCGACCCGTACGCCGAAGGCTTCGGCCTCCTCGTGGCCGGTGAGCACCCGGACGGCCCCGGCGGCGGCCGCGATCAGCGGGGTGCCGTCGGCGGCCAGCCGGGCGAGGGCGTCGGTGAGCCGGATGCCGCCCAACCGGTCGGCGCGCTGAGCCAGTTCGAGCAGCGCACGGGCGTCCTCGGGCTCGTCGGAACCGGTCAGTCCGTCCACCTGGCGCACCGCCGCCGAGGTCAGCAGCTCCACCGCGTGGGCGATACGGGCGTGGCCCGTCCCCGTATGCGGCGCCTCCGGGAGCGGGTCCGGGGCCGTCAGACCGGGGAGATGACCGGCGGCGAGACGGTCCAGCAGGTCAAGACCGGCGAGGAGTTCGGGCAGGGTGCCGGCGGCGGGGAGCACCGCCGCCAACTCCGTCAGCCGCTCGCCGGTCAGGACGGGGAGCCCGCACTCGGCGGCCTGGGTGAGCCCCCGCACCACCTGCGCGGCCGTCGGGCCCTGTGCCGCCCGCTCGGCGGCCTGCCGCTGCCGCAGCACCCCCTCGGCCGCCTGGGCCGGGGTGACGCCACGGGCCCCGGCGGCGGTGAGCATCGCGGCGGTCGCCGGGGTCCACCGGACCTGCCAGCGGGTGGTGAGCGCCTCGGTCCCTCCGGCGCCGGTCACGTCCTGCTCTTGCGCGTACGGGATGCCGCAGACCGTCAGTCGGCGCAGCAGCAGCTCGCGGCGCCGGTCCAGGGCGGAGCGCGCCGGGTCGAGCCGGAGGTCGCGCGGCGACTTCTCGTGCGCGTCCCCCGGCCCGGGAAGGCTCAGCTCCTCGGCCTCGGCCTCCACGGCGGGGCCGAGACCGCTGCGGGGCGCGGCGGGCGCGGGGCGTCCGGTGCGCGTCCCGACGAGGACCTGTTCCAGGGCCTGGGCGACGGCGCGGCCGGTGCCGTAGGTCTCGCCCCTCCCCAGCACCGTCTGCACGGCCTCCAGCAGCTCGCCCCGGCCGGGCGCGGGCAGATCCCGCAGCCGGGCCAGGTCCCCGGCCACCCGGACCACCTCCCGGCCGTCCGCCGGGCCGTAGGGGTGCCCCTGCTCGCGCAGCGCGGCACAGACCCGTACCGCCGTGCGGATCAGCGCCTCGTGCAGCGCGGCCGGGTCTCCGGCCGACTCCAGCACGGTGTGCTGCCACTCCGGGTCCCGGATGCCCGCCGGGTAGCCGGAGCGGGAGTCGAGCAGCGGGTAGGTGTACGGGATGAGGGACACGGTGCACGCCCCGGGCCCCTCGTCCTCCTCGGCCCCCTTCTCCTCCACGGTCCCGGCCCCGCCCGTCGCCGACAGCAGCGCCGGGGTGTGGAAGGCCCCCACGACCACGGCGGGCCGCCGCCCCTCGGCCAGGGCCTCGGCGATATGCCGCCGCATACAGGCCTCGCGCACCAGGTCGGTGCCGTCCACCGCGCCCCGCGCCTCGGCCTCGTACCGCAGCGCCCAGCCGGTGAGCAGGGCGGCCCGGCGAAGCGCCTCCGGGGTGGAGCCCGGGGCGGGCGCCTCGACCAGCCGATCCCACAGGTCGTCACCCTCCCGCCCGGTGAGCCGGGAGCGGAGAGCAGCGGAGAGCCCAGAGCCCACCTCAGGCGCGACGGACAGTCGGCGGTCCTCCCCCGGCGCGGCGGACGGTCCCGGGCCCTCCCCCGGCGTGAGGCCGTCCGGGGCCGGGGCCGCCGGTGCGGGGGCCAGGGCCGGGGTGTCCGGGCCGCCGCCACGGGCCCAGGCGCGGTGGGCCAGCGGCAGGTCGCAGGCCACGGCGGGGATGCCGTGCCGGGCGGCCCAGCGGAGGGCGACCAGCTCCGGGGAGAAGTCGGCGAACGGGTAGAACGCGGGCTGCCGTTCGCCGCCCGGGTGGGGTCCACCGGCCGGTACGGCGGCCAGCGCGACCGGGGCCTCGGTCTCCTCGTGGGCCAGCCAGCCCAGCCAGGGCTGGAACTCGGCGGGCAGCTCCACCAGCAGGACATCGGGGGCCGCCGCGTCCAGCAGCGCCGGGAGGGCGGCCGCCAGCGAGGGCGCGTGGTGGCGCACCCCGATCAGACAGGGCAGCCCGGGCCCGGTGGCGGCGAGCGCCGCCACCGCCGCCTCCGGGGTGCCGGGCGCCACCGCGGCCTCAGCGGGGGTGGTGGTCGTCTGGCTCATCCTCAGTTCTCCAGCACCGCGCGCAGGTCCCACAGGGCGCGCCAGGTGGCCGATCCCTGCTCGGCGCGGCGGCGGACGGGTCCGTCCCAGTACCCCAGCAGCCGGGCCGCGTCGGCGGGGTCGTCCTTGCGGACGACGCCGAGGAGGTGGCCGGGCAGGAGGGAGAGCACATCCCGGTCGCCGGGGAAGTAGACGGCGGCCAGGCCCAGCGCGCCCGCGACCGAGACCGCCTCGGCGGTGCTCATCACCGTGGAGGGGCGTTCGACCTCCCAGCCCTCGGTGGAGCGGCCTTCGCGCAGGTCGCGGAAGGCGGTGACCAGGGCTTCCAGCACCGCGTCGTCCACCTGGTAGGCGGCGCCCGCGCGTTCGACCGCGGCCCGCGACTGGCGCCGGACGAGGGCGGTCTCGGCGTCCATGTCCCCGATGGGGCCGACCGTCTCGAAGTTGAAGCGCCGCTTCAGCGCGGCGGACATCTCCGAGACGCCCTTGTCCCGCAGGTTGGCGGTGGCGATCAGGGTGAAGCCGGGGGCGGCGTGGATCTGGGCGCTCTCGCCGCCGGCGAGTTCGGGGACGGCGATCCGCCGCTCGGAGAGCAGGGAGACCAGGGCGTCCTGGACCTCGGGGAGGCAGCGGGTGACCTCCTCGACGCGGGCGACGGCGCCCCGGGTCATGGCGGTGAGCACCGGGGAGGGCACCAGGGCCTGCTCGGTGGGGCCCTGGGCGAGCAGCAGGGCGTAGTTCCAGCCGTACTTGAGCTGGTCCTCGGTGGTGCCCGCGGTGCCCTGCACGGTGAGCCCGCTGGTGCCGCAGACGGCCGCCGACAGCAGCTCGGAGAGCATCGACTTGGCGGTGCCCGGTTCGCCGACGAGCAGCAGGCCGCGTTCTCCGGCGAGGGTGACCACGCACCGTTCGACCAGGGCGCGTTCGCCGACGAACTTCTGCTCGATGACCAGGCGGTGTGGCACCCCGGCGCCGGGCTTGGCGCCCTTCGGCAGGGTCAGGGGCTCTCCGGCGCTGCCCATGACGAAGGTGACGACGGCGCGCGGGGTGAGCCGCCAGCCCGGCGGGCGGGGCCCGGAGTCATGGGCGGCGAGGAAGGCCAGCTCGATGGCGTACCGGTCTTCGGGCGGGGTGGTCTGGCGGTTCTCCCGGCCGGGGGCCGCCGGGACGTCCCCCTCGGGGGTGCCGAGGGTGGTGGTCGTGGTGTCGTGTGTCATCGGCGGCGGCCCTTCCGGGGTGCGCGGGTGTCCAGTTCTTCGTAGGCGGGGGCGTCGCCGCCCCGGACCCGTGCCCAGGCGGCGGCGAACAGCTCGGGCACGGGGAGGTGCGGCAGGGTCCGGGTGGAGCCGGTCACCGGGTAGAGGCCTTCCTTCCAGGTCTCCAGCGGCAGCCCGGGGGTGCCGCGTTCGAGCCAGCCGCAGGGCAGGAAGAGGGTGCGGCCGGCGCGGGAGCGCTTGGCCTCCACGACCAGGCCGGTGGCGGCGAGTTCCGCCCGGGCCTTCTTGGCGCGGGCGGGCTTCCACTCGGTCCAGCGGGCGCAGTTGCGGTCGGTCGGGTCCGGCAGGGCCAGCAGCATGAGGTAGAGGGCCGCGGCGTCCGGGGTGAGGCCGAGGGTGTCCGCGACCTGGGCCACCAGCTCCGGCCCCGCACGGGTCGGGTCCTGGGCCGGGTACTGCGGGGTGCCGTCGGGGGCGCCCGCCGTGACCAGGGTGTCGAGCTCCTGGCTCAGCAGGGCGCGCAGGGCGCGCAGATCACCGGAGCGGGAGCCGCCGACCGTGCCCTCGACGAGTCCGAACGCCGGGTCCTCGGGGCCTTGCAGGCCGGCCGGGCGGATCAGCAGCTGCTCCTGGTCGCCGTAGCCCGGGACGAGGACCAGCGCGCTGCCGGCCCGGACCAGGCCGTCGGATTCGGCCGCTCCCTTCGGGGGCAGCCCGTAGGCGGCACGGACGGCGGGGCCGACCGGGTCGCCCGTCTCGGTCCAGGCCAGGCCGAGGTCGAGCACCAGGTCGGGATCGGCGAGACGGCGGCGCACGGCCGCCAGGCCGACGGGCAGTCGGTCCCGCAGGGGGTGGCCCTGGGGCAGGACGTAGGCGAGGGTGCGCAGCGCGGTGAGCGCCGATTCGAGCGCACCGTGCGCGCTCACCTGGTGGAAACCGGGGCGGCCGGTGCCGTCCTCGATCGGGACGACCCGGTCCAGCCAGGTACGGGAGTCCGCGTTGAGGACGCGGTCGATGTCGGCCGGGCGGGTGCCGGTCAGGTCCGCGTCCAGTTCCTCGGGGACGCGCACCAGCGAGGCCAGCCGCTCCCGCCAGACCTCGGCGGCGGCCGGTACGTCCGGTCCGCTGGTCCACAGCTGGGCCGGGTCGGCGGGCAGCAGCGCCCGCCACAGTGCGTGCCGGGCGTCCCGGGGCAGGGCGTGCAACCTGGCCTGGGCGGTCTCGAAGACCCGGGCCTTGGTGCCCAGCAGGGCGAGCGTCTCGGCGCCGGGCTCCGCTACGGCGGCGGACAGCAGGGCCGTGGACTGGAGTGCCCCGATGCCGGTGGCGGTGTGGAACGCCTCGGCGGCCTCCGGGCGCCAGGGCGCCGGGCCCCGCTCCCGTACCAGGGTGGTGAGCCGGGTGAGCCGGTCGCGGTCGATGCCCTGCCGATGGAGGTGCTCGCCGTCCAGGGTGAAGCCGGGGACGGGCCCGAAAACGCCGGTGGGGTCGTGGTCCAGGGCCAGCCAGCGCGCGGTGTCGTTGCGGTAGTCGCGGCTGCGCTCCCCGACGACCACCACGGTGCGCTCGCCCTTGCGCAGCACCTGCCCGAGGCGCTGGACGGCGTCCCGGCCCCCCTGCCCGGGTGTTCGGATGGCGTACGGCTCGATGAGCTCGATCTGGCGGACCGTGCCCTCGGGGTCGGCCAGTGGGCCTTCGGCCAGGGTGTCCAGCAGGACCAGCAGCCCGGCGCGGTGCTCCGGGGAGGTGGCCGCCGAGGCGGCCCGGTAGGCCAGTTCGGGCAGCTGGTCGAGAAGGGCGGGCCAGGACAGGGAGTCGCCGGGCACGGTCTGCTCGTCGCGCTGCCAGCCGTCGGCGGGGGTGAACGGGTTCTTGGCCGGGACGGGCGGGCCGAACGCGGGCTCGCCGGTGAGCACATGGTTCACGGCGAGGATCTGCCGGACGGCGCCCCACCGTGCCTCGCCGCCCCACCAGCCGCCGTACATCCGCTCGGGGCCCCAGGCGGTGGCCTCGCGCAGGGTGTTGTCGTCGGCGTGCTCGGGCGAGCGGTCGAAGAACATGCCCTGGGTGCGGGCGTTGTCCCGGGGGGTGGCCGGCTGGGCGGGCTGGGGCGACTCCAGGTAGCGGGCGATCGCGGCGGCCCGGTCCACGGCACCGCGGACCACGGCGGTGACGCCGGCCCGCAGCCGGGCGTCGGTCACCTCGGGCAGCACCCGGGCGACGGCCTGCTCGCTCAGCTCCCGGGAGGAGGGCCCGGTGTACTCCTCCACGGCGCGGAACGCCGCCAGGTGCGCGGCGACCGCGGCGGCCACCTCCTTCATCAGCTGTCCGGCCCGGGAGTCGTCCAGGCTCCGCAGGGCGGCCGAGCCCCGCTCGTCCCGGGGGCGCAGGGCGTGCCAGTAGGCGACGGGCGGCACATAGGGGGTGCCTGGCGCGTCTCCTCCGCCCCAGGAGTCGGGGGTGACGGACCAGAGGTTGCCGCCGGTGCCGTCGGTGTCCGCCGGGTAGGCCTCCACACAGCGGTGCTCCCGCACCAGGACGGGCCGCGATCCGCCGGGCAGGGTGAGGGCGCCCAGGGGGACCGGGCTGCCGCCGCCGGGCAGCGGGTGCGGCAGCCGCACGGTGTGGCCGTCGGGGGTGCCGGCGGTGATCCGGTGACCGTCCGCGGGGGCGGCGGTGCCCGGCTCGGTGACCGTGCGGCGGACCCAGCGGCCCAGGACCGTACCGTCCGTGCCCAGCGGGGTGTTCTCCAGGCCGGGCTGGAGGGGCAGCACCTGGCAGTGCTCGGAGAGCAGCCGGCTGCCGTCCCGCACCGCGGAGCGCAGGAAGGCGGGCAGGGAGGCCCGGCCGTGGGTGCCGCTTACCGGGTCGTACTCCAGCCAGACGTGCTGCCGGCCCTGATGGCCCTCCCGCCAGTAGCCGGTGCCGTCGGAGAGCAGGGCGCGGTGCGGCGGCAGGGAGGTGTCGCCCGCGTGCAGGGCCTTGCCGCCGGTGGCGCGGCCGCCGCCGGGCAGCGGCAGGCAGACCTCCTCCGAGGTGCCGGAGCCGCCCCAGCGGGGGATCTGCTCGCCGCCGAGGGTGAACACCTCGGCCGGGCGGTGGGACCAGTAGCCGCGCTGGGTGCCGTCCTCCCACCAGATGACCAGCAACTCGCCGTCGACGTAGCGGAACGCGGGCGCCCGCCAGTGGTCGGCGGTCGGCGGCAGCCGCAGCGTGTGCCGCAGCAGGACGCCCTCGGGACCGACGACGACGGCGCGTTCGACGGTGCTGAGGACCAGGGCGGGCCAGGCGCCGGTGACGCTCACCCCCTGCGACCGCTGGTTGCGGCGCGCCGCGGCGTCCGCCTCCGCGGTCAGTTCGGCGCAGGTCTCGTCCAGCGCGGGCCAGCCCAGTTCGTCCAGGACACCGGTGCGCAGGGAGGAGGCGAGCAGCGGCGCCACCTCATGGGCCTTCAGGAGCCGGACCGCCTCCGGGGCGACCTGTCCGGCCACCGGGCGGAACACCGCGATCCTGCCGAGGGCGGAGTGCAGCGCGGGCAGTCCACGCGCGGCGGTGTACTCCTCGGCGCGGGCGGTCAGCCATTCGCGCAGCACCGCGGAGAGCACCGGGTGCGCCGCGAGCGTGGCCAGGGTGTCGTCGTCCGGGCGGTTGTGGTGGCCGTTGCCCAGGTCGCCGACGGTCCGGCGCAGCAGGGCGCGGAAGACGGGCTCTGCGGCGACGGCGGTGAGGTCCCGGGCGCCGGGCTCGGTGTCGGCGAGCCACCGGACGAGCGGGAGGGCGGGGCGGCGCGAGGCGTCCGGGCCCGGCGCCTCCGGGTCGGCCACCGGGATGCCGGAGGCCAGGCAGAGGTCCAGGAGGTCCAGGTCGGCGACGCGCTGCCAGCGGCCCTGGAACAGCTCCACGGGGCGCCCGTCGGCGCGCAGCCGCTCGGCCATCCGGGTGACCAGGGCGAGCGTGCGCGGACTGCGGCCGGAGGTGGACCGGTGGCCCTTGCGGTGCGCCTCCCAGCGTCCGAGCCAGTCCGCCGGGGAGACGGCCGACGCCTCCCCGGAGGCGCCCTGCCCCTCCCCGGTAGCGTCCGGGAGGGCGGTCAGCAGCTCCTCGGCACCGGATGCGGCCAGCAGGGCGAGCCAGCCGTGCTCGCCGTCCCCGTCCCCGCCGTCCTCGGTGAAGGTCTCCGGGAAGAAGCCGAGCAGCCGGGCGCGCACGGCCGCGTCCCGGCGGGCGAGGTCCAGGAGCGCGGGGCGGTAGGCGGCCCAGAACGAGGCGGGGGCGCGGACCACGCCCGGCGAGCCGATCAGGTCGGCCACCAGGTCGCGTTCGGCGGCCGCGCGGTCCAGGGCGGCGGCCTTGACCAGCGCGCGCACATCCTGCGGCAGCGCCGCGTACGGCGGCATCCCGGCGGCGCAGCGCTCGACCAGCAGCCGGCGGAACTGCGTCCAGGCCTCCGCCGGGGCGAGCCGGGCCACCAGGTCCCGTACGTACTGGCGCAGCGCCTTGACGGTCAGCGCCCCGGCGAAGGCGAACTCCAGGAAGACGGCCCGTTGCCGGTCCTCGTCCACGGCCAGCCCGTGCACCCGCTCGGCCTCGCGGGCCTTGCCGAAGAAGGTGGCGGCGTAGGTGGTGTTCTCGGCCTGGAGGAAGAGCCGCGCCACCTGCTCGTAGTAGGTGGGCAGGAAGTGCGGGACGGCCCGGCCCAGGCGGGTGCCGAGGTCGTCGAAGCCCTCCTTGGCCGCTCCGGCACGGGTCTTGGCCTGCCGGCCCAGCCGCTCGATGTCCTTGACCAGGGCGAGGGCGTGGTGGCCGTTGGCCGGGTCGTTGACCAGCGCCCAGGCCGGGAAGCCCAGGGTCTCCCGGCGGACCTGGCCCACCACGGGGGCCTCGGTGGTCCGGGCCAGGCCCAGGAACTCCAGCGCCAGGTCCTCGGCCTCGCCCAGGGTGCCCGGCACCAGCCGGACCACGGGGCGCTCGCCCAGGGCGGGGTGGGTGTAGGTGCGGGCGGTCAGGGTGTCGGCGTCGTCCCGCCCGGTGGTGCCGACGGGCAGGACGGCGCCGGCCTCCAGCAGGGCGGCCGCGCGGGCCTCGGCGGCGGGAGTGGCGGCGGCCGGGTCCGTGCCGGATGCCTGCGCGGGCAGCTGGGCGGTGGTGTCCGCCGTCGTCGTGTCGGTCGTGGTGGTGCTCATGCCGCCTGCTCCTCGTTCTCCACGTCGCGTCCGGCGTAGAGCGCCGCCGCCATGCGCATGCCCTCGGACCAGGCGACGGGGCCGACCTCGGCCGCCGTCAGCGTGCGCCCCGCGGGGTCGGTCCAACTCAGGGGGCCCGTCTCGGTGCCGTAGTCGTCGTAGCCGTCGTGCTCGCCGATCCATATGCGCGCCTCGACGCTCCGGCCGTCCTCGACCACCGGGCAGACCGCGTAGCCGCCGCGGGATCGGTATCCGAGCTGGGTGGTCCGGCCGTGCAGGAAGCGCAGCTGCTTGAAGACACCGCCCGCGTAGGTGTCCACGGAGGTGCTGTCCGGGCCGAGGCCCGGCGGGCGGTGCCACACCTCGCGGAACAGCTGCTCCACCCGCTGGCCCACCCCCAGCTCGACCGCGAACTCACGCAGCTCGTCCAGGTCGTCCAGGAGGACGGGGTGCGGGACGCTGACCACGTCCGGGGTGATGCGGACCGTGTCGCCGTCCAGGTCGACCAGGCCGAGACCGCGGTCGGGGTCGACGTCCCGCAGGAATCCGGCGACCCCGCCGTCCGCACCGGTGACCACCACATCGCACAGGGCCGCCTGCCAGGCCGGGTCGGGCCACACCCGGGCGAGCACGGCGGTGGGGACCGGCAGCGAACGCACCATCCACTGCTCGACATCGGTCAGGCAGCGGCGCTCGTGCCGCTCCAGCCACTCCGTCAGCTGCCGCAAGCCGACGACCGCCGGATCGTCCTTCAGCTTGGCCGGGACGGACTTGAGCAGCCGTCCCTTCCCGTTGCGGCAGACCAGCCGGCCCGCCTCCAGGGCGACTTCGTAGTCGCCCGCCGTTACCCACCCCATGCGCTGTTCTCCCCGCCGTCCGGCCGCCACCTGACCGGCGGCACGCTGATGAGACCCGTCGACGGCGACGCACCGTGACGAGTGGGAGAGACTCTAGGGGCTCCCTGTGACAATGCGTTCGGGAGCCGCCCGTGCGTGCGCGATCGCGCGGCCGGGACGGTGGCGGGCGGTCAGGACGGCGGGCGCTGGGAGGGGGCCGGACTCAGAGGTGCAGCGTCCCGTCCAGGACGGTGACCGCGTGGCCGCTGAGGTGGACCCGGTCGCCGTGCAGCGCGGTACGCACCCGGCCGGTACGGGCGGAGACCTGGAGCCCGGTGAGCCCGTCCCGGCCCAGCCGCGCCGACCAGTAGGGGGCGAGCGCGGTGTGGGCGCTGCCGGTGACCGGGTCCTCCGGGATGCCCTCGGCCGGTGAGAAGAACCGGGAGACGAAGTCGTACCCCTGGTCGGGGCGGGCGGCCTGCGCGGTGATGATCACACCGCGTAGCCCCTCGCGGCGGACCAGTTCGGCCAGGGCGTCAAGATCGGGAACGGCGGCCCGGACGGCCTCCTCGTCGGGGAGGACGGTGAGCAGGTCCCCGAGCGCGCCCGTGCGGAAGGCCGCGTCCGGCTTCCGCCCGAGGGCCTCGGCCAGCCCCTCCGGCAGCGGGGTCTCGATACCGGGCGCGGCCGGGAAGTCCAGGGTGACGGTGCCGTCCTCGTCCGCGTGCGCCACCAGAATGCCGCTGTGGCTGCTGCGGAACCGCACGGCGCCGATGAGCCCCCGCTCGGTGCGCAGCACATGGGTGGTGGCCAATGTGGCATGCCCGCAGAGGTTGGTCTCCACCAGCGGGGTGAACCAGCGGATCTCCCAGTCCGCTTCGGACGGGTCGGGCAGCGACAGCGCGAACGCCGACTCGGAGAAGCCGAGTTCGGCCGCGACCTGCTGCATCCACGCATCCTGGGGCCAGTCCCCGGCGGGCAGCAGACACACACCGGCGGGGTTGCCGGCGAACGGGCGGTCGGTGAAGGCGTCAACCACATGGAATCGCATGGCCGCACGCTAGCGGGACCAATCCCAAGAGAAACAAGGCCAATTCACTCCCAGTGGACTGACTTTCGCTGCCCTCCTCGTGCGGCTGCTCGCGGGGTCAGCGGCGCGACCGTCGGCCGGAGCGCCGCCCGGCGTCCGGCACAGGGCCCGGTCCGCCGCCGGGAGCGCCTCTGCGCACCAGGTGGGCCCGGTCCGGGATACTGGGCCGGTTGCCATCCGACGATGCGAAGGGGCGCGCATGGGCGAGCAGTTGGGTACGGGGGCGGGCAACCGCCACGCCGTGGTGATCGGCGGCGGCATCGCGGGACTGCTCGCGGCCCGGGTGCTGGCCGAGCACGCGGCCCGGGTCACCATCGTGGAGCGGGACCACTTCCCCGAGGAGCCAGGGCAGCGCGCGGGTGTGCCGCAGGGGTGGCACACCCATGTCCTGCTGGAGGGCGGGCAGCAGGCCCTGGAGGAGCTGCTGCCGGGCGTGATGGACGAGTTGCGCGCCTCGGGGGCGCCCCGGGTCGGGATGCCCGAGGACATGGTGCAGTACCACGGCGGCCGGTGGTTCCGGCGTACCGCCGCCACCTCCCCGCTCTACACCGGCACCCGGCCCGCCCTGGAACACCTGCTGCGGCGGCGCGTACTGGCGGATGACCGGATCGGTACGGTGCAGGGCACCGAGGTCGTCGGGCTGCTGGGGGACGCCGCCCGGGTGCACGGGGTGCTGCTGCGGGAGAAGGGCGCGGGCACGGAGACCCGGCCGCTGACGACGGACCTGGTGGTGGACGCCTCGGGACGCGGCTCCCCCGCGCCCCGATGGCTCGACGCGATCGGCGCCGAACCCCCGTACGAGGAGAGCATCGACACCGGTCTCGCCTACGCCACCCGGGTCTACCGGGACGGCTCCGAGGGCACCCTGGCCGACTGCCTCGGCTACTACCTGCTGCCGGGCCCGGACCAGCCGTACAGCGGCGGGGTGATCCCCATCGAGGGCGGGCGCCATCTGGTCACCCTGTCGGGGCTGCGCGGGGACGAACCGCCCACGGACGGGGCGGCGTTCGAGGACTATGCGAAGCGGCTGCCTCACCCGATCGTGCACGACTGGCTGCGGATGGCGCGTGCCGAGTCTCCGGTACGCGGCTTCCGCGGGACGGCCAACACCCGGCGGCGCTACGACCGTCCGGGGCGGCGCCCCGCCGGATTCCTGGCGACCGGGGACGCCCTGTGCACCTTCAACCCGATCTACGGGCAGGGCATGGCGGTCGCCGCCCTCAGCGCGCTGGCGCTGCGCGACGCCCTGGCGGACCGCCGCCGGACGCCCACCACCCGGCGGGTGCAGCGGGCCGTGTTCCGCGCCTCCGCGCAGGCCTGGGCCATCTCCAGCGGGGCGGACAAGAAGATGCCGGGCGCGGAGGGCAACGTGCTGGGCACCCCGGCGATCCAGCGCCCGGCCGCCTGGTACCTCGGCCGGGTGCAGGCCCGGTACACCGGCGACCCGGTGGTGGGCAGGGCCTTCCGCTCCGTGCTGGCCCTGGTCAACCCGGTCACCGTGCTCTTCGCCCCGAAGGTCGCCCGTGCGGTGCTCTTCGCACCGGTGCCGACGACCCCGCCGGAACCGCCGCTGAAGGCGGAGGAGCGCACCGGCTGACCGACAGCCGTCTAGAGGGCCCGGCGTCCACCGCTCTCAGACCCGGAGCACCTGCGGTCCGAGCAGCTGGTAGCGGTGGGCCTCGGCGAGCGGCAGCCCGGTGTCGGTGACGATGGCCTCCAGCTCGGGTACGTCGCCGAAGCGGCAGAAGCTCACCGCGCCGAACTTGGTGTGCACCCCGGCGAACACCCGGCGGCGGGCGCTGCGGATGGCCTGGGCCTTGACCTCGGCGACCGTGGGGTCCGGGGTGGTCAGACCGTGTTCGCGGGAGATGCCGTTGGCGCCCATATAGGCCAGGTCGATGACGAACCCGGCGAGCATCCTGGCCGCCCAGTGGTCGACGGTGGCGAGTGTGGAGCCGCGTACCCGGCCGCCCAGGAGGAGCACGGTGGCGTTCGGCCGGGGCGCCAGCGCGGCCGCCACCCCGAGGGAGGCGGTGACCACGGTCAACGGGCGCTCGACGGGGAGGGACTCGGCGATGAGCTGGGGCAGGAAACCCTCGTCCACGAAGACCGTCTCGGCGTCGCCGAGCAGTTCCGCCGCCGCCGTGGCGATCCGGGTCTTCTGCGGCACATGGCGGGTGGTGCGGGTGGCGAAGGTGGTCTCGAAGCCGGCGCTCTCGACCGGGTAGGCGCCGCCCCGGGTGCGCTGGACCAGGCCGTGTTCGGCCAGTGCGCGCAGATCGCGGCGGATGGTCTCGGGCGCCACGGCCAGCCGGCCGGCCAGCGCCGCCACCTCCACCGAGCCCTGCCGCCGGGCCAGGTCCAGGATGTCGCGCCTGCGCTCGTCGGAGTCCATCAGCGTTTCCTTTCGACTGGCGTACCGGTCCGGCGGGGCTCGCGGGGGCGTGCCGGTGGCGGTGATCGTACGGTCCGGGCGGGAAACGGGCACAGCCGCCGGGGGAAACGGGCAACCCCTCACCGCCCGGAGCCGCCGTACACCGCCGTGACCCGCACCGACACGGGAAACGCTGCGGGCAGGACCGGGCACGATCGGTGCGGCGACGAAGCGGTCCCAGGCCGTGCCCCGGGGATAGAAACGGAGCCGCAGCCGGGCGTTGCCCCGCGTCCGGCGCACCCGACACGCACAGGAGAGCCGCATGCCGTCCCCGTACCTCCCTCCCCCACCGACGCCCCGCACACCACGACCGGCCCCGGTCCGCGCCTCCGCCCCGTCCCGGCGGGTGCCGATACGGCGGACCGCCGGTGCCCTCGCCGCGCTGCTGCTGCTCGCCGGGTGCGCCGGCGCCGGGGGCGAGGGCGGTATCGGCGGGGGCGGTGCGGGCACCCTGAACGTGCTGATGGTGAACAACCCGCAGATGGTGCAGTTGCAGAAGCTGACTGCCGAGCACTTCACCAAGGAGACCGGGATCACGGTCGAGTTCACCGTGCTGCCGGAGAACGACGTCCGGGACAAGATCGGCCAGGACTTCTCCAACCAGGCCGGGCAGTACGACGTGGCGACCATCTCCAACTACGAGGTGCCGATCTACGCGGCCAACGACTGGCTGCATCCGCTGGACGAGCACATCGCCCGGGACTCGGCCTTCGACCAGGAGGACATCCTGCCCCCGGTGCGCGAGTCGCTGACCGTGGACGGCACGGTGTACGCCGAGCCGTTCTACGGCGAGTCGTCCTTTCTGATGTACCGCAAGGACGTGTTCGCCAAGAAGGGTCTCACCATGCCCGCCCGGCCCACCTGGACCCAGGTCGCCGAGCTGGCCGCCAAGGCGGACGGGGCCGAGCCCGGTATGAAGGGCATCTGCCTGCGTGGCCTGCCCGGTTGGGGCGAGGTGATGGCGCCGCTGACCACCGTGGTGAACACCTTCGGCGGCACCTGGTTCGAGAAGGACTGGACGCCGGGGCTGACCTCGCCGGAGTTCCGCAAGGCCACCGAGTTCTATGTGGACCTGGTGCGCAAGCACGGGCAGGCCGGCGCCGCCCAGTCCGGCTACGCGGAGTGCCTCAACAACATGACGCAGGGCCGGACCGCCATGTGGTACGACGCCACCGCCGGGGCCGCCGGTCTGGAGGCGGCCGGCTCACCGGTGAAGGGCAAGGTGGGCTATGTCGCGGCGCCGGTGGAGCGGACCAAGAGCTCCGGCTGGCTCTACACCTGGGCCTGGGGCGTGCAGAAGGCGTCCGAGAAGAGCGATGACGCCTGGAAGTTCATCTCCTGGGCGTCCGGGGCGGGTTACGAGCGGCTGGTCGGCGAGAACGCCGGCTGGGCGGCCGTCCCGGCGGGCAAGCGCTCCTCCACCTACGCGATCCCCGAGTACCGCGAGGAGGCCGGGGCGTTCGCGGAGGTGACCCGGGAGGCCATCGCCGCCGCCGACCCGGAGAACCCCGGGGTCCAGCCGAGGCCCGCGCCCGGTATCCAGTTCGTCGCCATCCCGGAGTTCACCGACCTCGGCACCCGGGTGTCGCAGCAGGTCAGCGCCGCCATCGCCGGGCGCACCTCGGTCGGCGCCGCCCTGGACGAGGGGCAGAAGCTCGCCGAGAAGGTGGCCGGAGGCCGCCGATGAGCGCGCCCGCGACCCTCGTCAAGGACCGGGCCGCCGCCGGGCGGCAGCGGCCGGGCTCCTCCCGTACGGTCCGGGCAGGCGGTGGAGCCCGCCGCTGGGCGACCCGGGCCCCGCTGCTGCCCGCCCTGGTGTTCCTGATCGCCGTCACCCAGCTGCCCTTCGCCGCTACCCTGTTCATCTCGCTCTTCGACTGGAACGCGCTGGCCCCGGACGCCCGTTCGTTCGCCGGGCTGGAGAACTACGCCTCGGTGGCGACCGACGCGGCGCTGCGCGAGTCGGTGCTCACCACCGTGCTGCTGACCGCCACCGTGGTGGTGGTCAGTGTGGCGCTGGGGCTGGGACTGGCGCTGCTGCTGGACCGGTCGTTCGCCGGGCGCGGAGTGGTGCGCACCCTGCTGATCACCCCGTTCCTGCTGGTGCCGGTCTCCGCGGCGCTGCTGTGGAAGCACGCCCTCTACAACCCCGAGTACGGTCTGCTGAACGGCGGTTGGGCGTGGTTCACCTCGCTGTTCGGGGTGCGGAGCCCGGCGCAGCCGGACTGGATCTCCGATATGCCGCTGCTGGCGGTGGAGTTGGCGCTGATCTGGCAGTGGACGCCGTTCATGATGCTGATCCTGCTGGCCGGGTTGCAGAGCCGCCCGGCCGAGACCCTGGAGGCGGCCCGGCTGGACGGGGCGGGCGCCTGGCAGGCGTTCCGCTTCCTGACGCTGCCGCATCTGCGCCGCTATCTGGAGCTGGGGGTGCTGCTGGGCTCGATCCATGTGGTGCAGAACTTCGACGCGGTGTTCACCATCACCTCCGGCGGGCTGGGCACCGCCAATCTGCCGTACACGATCTACCAGACGTTCTACAAGGCGCACGAGTACGGACTGGCCTCGGCGGCCGGGGTGCTGGTGGTGCTGGGCACCCTGGTCGTCGCGACCTTCGCGCTGCGCGTGGTGTCCTCGCTGTTCCGTGAGGAGGTGGGCCGCGGATGACGGTCCTGACGACCACGAAGGCACCCGGCCGTCCGTCCGGGGCGCTGCCGCCGGCGGCTCGGCGGGCCCGGCGCCGGGGAGCCGCGCTGGGGCTGCTGGCCTGGGTGGCCGGGCTGCTGTTCTGCGTACCGGCGCTGTGGATGCTGCTGACCTCGCTGCACTCGGAACCGGACGCGGCGACCAGCCCGCCGTCCCTGGCCGCGCCGCTGACGCTCGACGGCTACCGGGCCTTCTTCGGCGCCGAGCCCTGGGCGCCGCTGCTCAACTCGCTGATGGCGAGCGTGTTCTCGACGCTGCTGGTGCTGCTGCTGGCGCTGCCCGCCGCGTACGCGCTGTCCATCCGGCGGGTGGAGAAGTGGACGGATGTGATGTTCTTCTTCCTGTCCACCAAGATGCTGCCGGTGATCGCCGGGCTGCTGCCGGTGTATCTGTTCGCGAAGAACAGCGGGCTGCTGGACAACATCTGGCTGCTGGTCCTGCTGTACACCTCGATGAACCTGCCGATCGCGGTGTGGATGCTCCAGTCCTTCCTGGCCGACGTACCGGTCTCGATCATCGAGGCGGCGCGGGTGGACGGGGCGCGGCTGCCGACCGTACTGGCCCGGGTGGTCGCCCCGGTGACCGCGCCCGGGATCGCGGCCACGGCGCTGATCTGCACCATCTTCAGCTGGAACGAGATGCTGTTCGCCCGGGTCCTGACCGGGGTGCGGGCCGAGACCGCGCCGGTCTTCCTCACCTCCTTCGTCACCAGCCAGGGCCTGTTCCTGGCCCAGATGTGCGCCGCGTCCGTCGTGGTGTCCCTGCCGGTGCTGGCCGCCGGTTTCGCCGCCCAGGACAAACTGGTCCAGGGCCTGTCCCTGGGAGCCGTCAAATGAGGGCAGCGCTGATCGAAGCCCCCGGCAAGGTGTCCGTCACGACCGTGCCCGACCCCTCCCCCGGGCCCCGCCAGGTGGTGGTGGAGGTGGCCGCCTGCGGACTGTGCGGCACCGATCTGCACATCCTCCAGGGCGAGTTCGCCCCCACCCTGCCGGTCGTTCCCGGCCATGAGTTCGCCGGGGTGGTCGCCGAGACCGGCTCGGAGGTACGAGAGCTGGCGGTCGGCGACCGGGTGGCGGTGGACCCCTCGCTGCACTGCCACGAGTGCCGCTACTGCCGCTCGGGGCGCGGCAACCTGTGCGACAACTGGGCCGCCATCGGGGTCACCGTGCCCGGCGGCGCGGCCCGCTACGCGCTGGCCCCGGTGGCCAACTGCGTGAAGCTGCCGGACGAGGTGGACGTACGGGACGCGGCGCTGATCGAGCCGCTGTCCTGCGCGGTGCGCGGCTATGACGTGCTGCGGAGCACCCTGGGCGCCCGGGTGCTGGTCTACGGCTCCGGGACCATGGGGCTGATGATGCTGGAGCTGGCCAAGCGCACCGGCGCCGCGAGCGTGGACATCCTGGACATCAATCCGGAGCGGCTGGCCACCGCCCGGCTGCTGGGCACCAGTCGCGCCGGAGCCCGGGCCGAGGAGTTCGACCAGCCCGACGGCTGGGACGTGGTGGTGGACGCCACCGGGAACGCGGGCGCCATCCAGGACGGGCTGGGCCGGGTCGCCAAGGGCGGCACCTTCCTCCAGTTCGGGGTGGCGGACTACGCGACCACGGCCGTGATCGAGCCGTACCGGATCTACAACCAGGAGATCACCATCACCGGTTCCATGGCGGTGCTGCACAGCTTCGAACGCGCGGCCGCGCTGTTCGCCTCCGGGGTGCTGGACGCCACGGTGTTCATCAGCGACCGCTTCCCGCTGGACGCCTACCCGCAGGCGCTGGAGCGGTTCGCGGCCGGGCAGGGCCGCAAGATCGTGGTGGAGCCGTGAGCGGTGGTGCCGGTGGGCGGCCGGTGCTGGTGGTGGGCGAGGCCCTGGTGGATTTGGTCCCGGCGGCCGACGGCGGCGGGGCCTTGCGTCCGCTGCCCGGCGGAGCGGCGGCGAACGTGGCCGCCGCCCTGGCCCGGCTCGGCGGGCACGCCGTGTTCGCCGGCACCCTCGGCTCGGACGCCTTCGGCCGCCGGTGCGAGGAGCGGCTGCGGCGGGCCGGGGCCGATCTGTCGCTGTGCGGGCGCTCGGAGCTGCCGACCGCGCTGGCGGTGGCCGACCCGGACGGCCATTCCACCCGCTACGACTTCCACCTGCACGCCACCGCGACCTTCGAGCTCACCCCGCCGCCCGGCGGACTCGACCGGTTCGCCGCGGTGTACGCCGGTGGCCTGGCCGCCGTACGGGAGCCGGCCGCCGGGGCGGTGGCGGCCGTCGCCGAGCAGGCCGCCGCGCTCGGCCGCCTGGTGGTGGACCCCAACGTCCGCGCCGACCGCACCCTGGATCCGGCGGACGGGGCGCGCAGGCTGCGTCGGCTGTGCGAGCTGGCCCGGGTGGTGAAGGCGAGCGACGAGGACCTACGGGCCCTCTGGCCGGGCCGGACCCCGGAGGAGAGCTGCGCCCGGCTCGCCGACGGGGGGCGGCTGGTGCTGCTGACCCTGGGCGCCCGGGGCAGCACCGCCTTCCTGCCCGGCGGCGGCCGGGTCCGGGCGGCGGCCCCGCCGGTGCGGGTGGCCGACACCATCGGCGCCGGTGACGCCTTCACCGCCGCCTGCCTGGACCGCTTCGCCCGCGAGGGCGTCCCGGGCCCGGGGGCGCCGGAGGAGTCGGTACGTCGGCTGCTGGAGTACGCGGGCGGGGTCGCCGCCGCGGTGGTGGCCCGGCCGGGCGCGGACCTGCCCGAGGGCTTCGCGCCCGGCGCCCCCGTACCTCTGGAGGCGGGTGCACACCGCTTGACGTAATTCGGTGTCGCGGCGCCGGTCGGTCTCACTACAGTCGGCTCGTGCGCCGAACGGCTCTGGTCCGCGGCGCCGTGGGAACCATGTCGACGAGTGAGGGGAGACCGGCCGTGCGCCACGCCGCCGCCGTCGTCCCCCGGTCCCGGTACGACGTGATCATGGTGTCCTCGGGGGTCCGGTGCCGGCTGCGCGGCCGCCACCGGATGCCCGTGACGACCACCTTCTGACGCCCGCGCCGGCGCGGCACCGCCCGCCGACCCCGTACCGTCACCGCCGAAGGCCCCTCCGCGCACCGTCGCGGGCTCCCGCCCGTGCCGATGCGCCGTCCCGCCGTACCCGACGTGCTCCGGTACGCCAGCGGGCCACCCGTCCGGGCCCCATCGCGCCGCCCCTCTTCTCCTCCCGCCCGAAAGGCCAAGGGCCGTGCGCACCACCCTTCACACCACCGTCAGCACCGCCAACTCTGTCGCCGCTGTCGCCGCTGTTGCCGCTGTCCGCAACATCGGGATCCTCGCCCATGTCGACGCCGGCAAGACCACCGTCACCGAGCGGATCCTGTATCTCACCGGCGCCGTCCACAAGCGCGGCGAGGTCCACGACGGCACCACCGTCACCGACTTCGACCCGCAGGAGCGCGACCGCGGCATCACCATCTTCGCCGCGGCCGTCAGCTGCGAGTGGGCCGGGCACCGGATCAACCTGATCGACACCCCCGGGCATGTCGACTTCGCCGACGAGGTCGAGCGCTCGCTGCGGGTGCTGGACGGGGCGGTCGCGGTGTTCGACGCGGTGGCCGGTGTGGAGCCGCAGAGCGAGTCGGTGTGGCGCCAGGCCGATCGGCACGGCGTGCCCAGGATCGCCTTCGTCAACAAGCTCGACCGGGCGGGTGCCGATCTGGACGCGGCCGCCGCCTCGATCCGCGAGCGGCTGGGCACCGTACCGCTGGTGGTCCAGCTGCCGATCGGCCGGGAGGACGGGTTCACCGGCGTGGTCGATCTGGTGCGGCCGCGCGCCCTGGTGTGGACGGACGGCGCGGACGGGTTCGCGGTGGAGTCCGTGCCCGAGGAGCTGGCCGGTGAAGTGCGCGAGCGCAGACGGCGGTTGATGGAGGCGGTGGCCGAGCTGCACCCGGGGGCGCTGGAGGAGTTCTGCGAGCACTCCGAGCTGTCCGAGGCCACGCTGACGGCGGCGCTGCGCGAACTCACCCACAGCGGTGAGGCGGTGGTGGTGCTGTGCGGCTCGGCGTACCGCGACCGCGGCGTCGAACCGCTGCTGGACGCGGTCGCGGCCTATCTGCCGTCGCCCCTGGACGTGCCTCCGGTGCGCGGTGAGCACGCCGGGGCGGTCGAGGAACGCACCGCGGACGCCGAAGGCCCGTTCGCCGGGCTGGTGTTCAAGGTGGCAGCGACGGCGACCGGTCGGCTGACCTCGCTGCGGGTCTACTCGGGGACGCTGAGGAAGGGGGACGCCGTGCTGGACGCGGGAACCGGCCGCAGCGAGCGGATCGGCCGCATCCTGCGGGTGCAGGCAGGCCGGCACACCGAGGTGGACCGGGCCGTCGCGGGTGACATCGTCGCCGTCGTCGGCCCCAAGGCCGCCCGGGCCGGTGCGACGCTCTGCGCGCCGGACCGTCCGCTGGTGTTCGAACCGCCCACGGCGGCCGCCCCGGTGGTCTCGGTGGCGGTGGAGGCACGCAGCCGCGCCGACACCGAGCGGCTGGCGTCGGCGCTGGCCCGGCTGGTGGAGGAGGATCCCTCGCTGGCCGTCCGCACCGACCCGGAGACCGGCCAGACCGTGCTGTCCGGGATGGGCGAGCTCCATCTGGAGGTCGCGGTGGAGCGCATCCGCCGTGAGCACGGGCTGGCCCTGAACTCCGGCCGTCCGCAGGTCTCCTACCGGGAGGCCCCGGCGGGCGCGGTGCGCGGCCTGGTCTACCGGCACGCCAAACAGGACGGCGGCGCGGGCCAGTTCGCCCAGGTCGTCATCGATGTGGAGGTGCTGGACGACGCCGGGACGGCCGGCGGCGCGGACCTGGTGTTCGGCTCCGCCGTGGTCGGCGGCGGGGTGCCGAGGGAGTACGTCCGGGCGGTCGAGGCCGGCTGCCGGGACGCGCTCGCCGAGGGTCCGCTCGGCGGGCATCCGGTCACCGGGGTGCGGGTGACGCTCATCGACGGGGCCACCCATGTGAAGGACTCCTCGGACCTGGCGTTCCGCACCGCGGGCCGCTTCGCCCTGCGGGAGGCGCTGCGTACGGTGGGGACGGTGTTGCTGGAGCCGGTGGCCGAGGTGACGGCCACCGTCCCGGCCGACGCCGTGGGCGGGGTGCTCGGCGATCTGGCGGCCCGGCGGGGCCGGGTCACCGGGCAGTCGACCCGCTCCGGCGCGGCGGTGGTCACGGCCCTGGTCCCGCTGGCCGAGCTGTTCGGCTACGCCTCCGGGCTGCGGGGGCGCACCCAGGGCCGGGGCTCCTTCACCTCCCGCCCCGACGGGTACGCCCCAGCACCGCGTGGGGCGGGTGGGACGGGCTCCCTCGGCTGACGCCGGGGCGGTGGCAGGGAGGGGTCGCGGGCACACGTCTCGCGGCCCCTCCCCCATGCCATGCCCAGCGCATGTGGTTGTCGTTCCGCTCCATGCCCGTGTCCGCCCGCATCTGTGCACTTCACTGTTTACTTCGCCGCCGCGCGGGCGTAGCATCCCGGAAAACCACAGACTCGGTCATGGAACGGATGTAAAACCACATGTTCGCAGCGGAGCGCCAGCAGGAGATCCTGCGGCTGGCCCGGGAGGGCGGCCGGGTGGACGTGCTGTCCCTCGCCGAGGGGTTCCAGGTCACCGCCGAGACCGTACGGCGCGATCTGAAGGCCCTCGACCGCGCGGGACTGGTGCGCCGGGTGCACGGCGGCGCCATCCCGGCCGGCCATCTCGACTTCGAGCCCGACCTCGCCGAGCGCGACGCGGTCGCCGCCGACGAGAAGGACGGCATCGCCCGGGCCGCGCTCGCCGAACTGCCCGCGGACGGCAGCGTGATCCTGGACGCCGGAACGACGTGCGCCCGTCTTGCCGCCGCGTTCCCGATGGAGTCGGAGCTGACCGTGGTCACCCACGCGCTGCCGATCGCCGCCCGGCTGGCCGACCACCCGGGGATCGCGCTGCACCTGGTCGGGGGGAGGGTCCGGCACCGGACCCGGGCCGCCGTGGACGCCTGGGCGCTGCGAGCCTACGCGGAGATCAAGGCCGATGTGGTCTTCCTCGCCACCAACGGCTTCTGCCCGGACGGCGGGCTGACCACGCCCGACCTGGCCGAGGCCGCGGTGAAGAGCGCCGCCGTGCGGGCGGCCCGCCGGGTGGTGCTGCTCGCCGACTCGGCCAAGTTCGGTCAGCAGCACTTCGCCCGCTTCGGCGGGCTGTCCGACGTCGATCTGCTCATCACCGACCGGGGGCTCTCCGACGAGGACGCCCGGGCCGTCGAGCGCCAAGGCCCGGAGGTGGTCCGCGCATGATCCTCACCGTCACCCCCAACCCCAGCCTGGACCGCGCCTACGAGCTGCCGTCACTGGACCGGGGCGCCGTGCTGCGCGCCGCCCGCGACCGGGTGGACCCGGGCGGCAAGGGCGTCAACGTCTCGCGGGCCGTCGCCGCCGCGGGCGGCCGGACGGTCGCGGTGCTGCCGCTCGGCGGCCCCGAGGGGGCGCTGCTGGGCAGTCTGCTGGGCGGCCATGGCATCGAGGCCGCCGGGGTCCCGGTCGCCGGTTCGACCCGGGTCAACATCACCCTGGTCGAGGACGACGGCACGCTCACCAAGGTCAACGCCCCGGGCCCGGAGCTCACTTCGGCCGAGGCGGAGGCACTGCTGGAGGCGGTCCGGGCGCGGTCCGCCGGGGCCGACTGGATCGCCTGCTGCGGCAGTCTGCCGCGCGGTCTGCCCCCCGAGTGGTACGCGGAGCTGGTGGCCCGCGCCCACCGGGCCGGCGGCCGGGTCGCCCTGGACACCTCCGGGGCCGCGCTCACCGCCGCGCTCGGGGCGCGGCCCGATGTGGTCAAGCCCAACGCGGAGGAGCTCGCCGCGGCCGTGGGCCGCCCGCTCGCCACGGTCGGCGACGCCGTCAAGGCCGCCGAGGAGCTGCGCGAACGGGGTGCGGGCGCCGTGCTCGCCAGCCTGGGCGCGGACGGGCAACTGCTGGTCGAGGCGGACGGCAGCTGGTTCGGGCACGCCCCGGCGGCCGCCGTCCGGAGCAACGTGGGCGCGGGCGACGCCTCCCTGGCGGGTTTCCTCGGCGCGGGCGGCGCCGGACCGGTGGCGCTCGCCGCCGCGGTGGCCCATGGCGCGGCGGCCGTGCAGTTGCCCGGCAGTGTGATGCCGACGCCGTCCGACCTGGCGCCCGCCGCGGTGACCACGGTGCGGGAGATCCCGCTCGACCGCCCGCTCACGGAGCCGGCGCCATGACCGTTCGCCGCACCCCGTCCCGTACCGCCACTCCACCCCGTACGCCCGAATCCGTCCGTCCGCTTCCCCTGGCCGCTGCCCGGACGGACACCGCCGCCCCACCATCCGCCGTTCCCCACCCCTCGCGGGCGCACCCCCGGCAAGGAGCCGTGCGATGACCGAACTGATCACCGCGGAGCTGGTCGACACCGACCTCTCCGCCGACACCAAGCAGGCCGCCGCCCGCTCGCTGGCCGAGCGGATGGTCGCCGCCGGCCGCGTCACCGATCTGGCGGGCTTCCTCGCGGATGTCGCCGCGCGCGAGGAGCAGCTGCCGACCGGACTGGAAGGCGGCATCGGCATCCCGCACTGCCGCAGCGAGCATGTCACCGAGCCCACCCTGGCGTTCGGGCGCAGCGCCCGGGGCATCGACTTCGGCGCCCCGGACGGCCCGGCCGACCTCATCTTCCTGATAGCCGCCCCGGCCGGCGCCGACACCGACCATCTCACCATCCTCTCCGCCCTCGCCCGGCGGCTGGCCGACGCGGAGTTCACCACCGCGCTGCGGGCCGAAGCCGACCCGGCCCGGGCCGCCGCCCTGATCCGTGGCGACGACGAGCGGCCCTCGGCCGTCCCCGCTCCGGAACAACCGGCTTCCCCCGACCGCCCGTTCCGCATCGTCGCGGTCACCTCCTGCCCCACCGGTATCGCGCACACCTATATGGCCGCCGAGGCCCTTCAGCGCGCCGCCGAGGCGGAGGGTGTGGAGATCGCCGTCGAGACCCAGGGGTCGGCGGGCTTCACCCGTCTCGACCCGGCCGTCATCGCGGCCGCCGACGCCGTGGTCCTCGCCCATGACGTGGAGGTACGGGAGAAGGCCCGGTTCGCCGGAAAGCCCACCGTGGACACCGGGGTGAAAGCGGCCATCAACCGACCGGCCGAACTGGTCGCCGAGGCCCGCGCCCGGGCCGAGCGAGGCGAGACCGGCGCTCCCGCCCCCGACCGGCCCGCCCCCATGGACCGGCAGCCGGACGGCGGTGAGCGTGACGGCTTCGGCACCCGGCTGCGTACCTGGCTGATGACCGGCGTCAGCTATATGGTCCCGTTCGTCGCGGCGGGCGGTCTGCTGATCGCCCTCGCCTTCGCGGTCGGCGGCTACGGGATCACCGAGGCCCCCTCGGTGGCCGAGCACTTCCGGTGGACCGAGGCCGCCAGTTGGGCCGCCCTGATGTTCCAGATCGGCGGCGCCGCCTTCGGCTTCCTGGTCCCGGTGCTGGCCGGCTATATCGCGTACGGCATGGCGGACCGCCCGGGTCTGGTGCCGGGCTTCGTCGGCGGCGCCATCGCCGTCACCATCGAGGCCGGGTTCCTCGGCGGCCTCGTCGCCGGTCTGCTGGCGGGCGCGGTGGTCATGGCGATCCAGCGGGTCGACGTGCCCGCCGTACTGCGCGGCATCATGCCGGTGGTGGTGATCCCACTGGTCTCGGCGGCGGCGGTCGGCTTCCTGATGTTCGTGGTGGTCGGCAAGCCCATCGCCTCCTTCCAGCAGGCGATGACCGACTGGCTGGGCGGGCTCTCCGGAGGCAACGCGGTCCTCCTCGGGGTGCTGCTCGGTCTGATGATGTGCTTCGACCTGGGCGGCCCGGTCAACAAGGTCGCCTACGCCTTCGCCGTGGGCGGCCTGGCCACCCCCAACGACGGCAGCCTGAAGGTGATGGCGACCGTGATGGCGGCGGGCATGGTGCCGCCGCTGGGCATGGCGCTGGCCACCACCGTGCGCGGCCGGCTGTTCAGCCGGGCCGAGCGGGAGAACGGCAAGGCGGCCTGGGTGCTGGGCGGCTCCTTCATCACCGAGGGCGCCATCCCGTTCGCCGCCGCCGACCCACTGCGGGTCATCCCCTCCGCCATGGCGGGCGGTGCCGTCACCGGCACCCTGTCGATGGCCTTCGGCGCGACCCTGCGCGCCCCGCACGGCGGAGTGTTCGTCGTCCCGCTGATCGGCCGGCCGCTGCTGTACCTGGTGGCCATCGCCGCGGGCACGCTGGTCACGGCCGCCCTGGTCATCCTGCTGAAGAGCCGCCGCCGCGCGACCGGCCCCGAACGCCTCACCACCACGGCCCCCGCCGCGGTCTGAGTGCCGCCCCCATCCCCCTCACCGTCAGGAGTCTCCCCCGTGTTCGAGCGCACCGCCGTCGTCGGCTCCGCCTCCGGGCTGCACGCACGCCCCGCCTCGCTGTTCGTCCAGGCCGCCGGCCGCCAGCCGGTCCGGGTCACCGTCGCCCGGGACGGCGGCGCCCCGGTCGACACCCGCAGCCTGCTCTCCGTACTCGCCCTCGGGGCCCGGCACGGCGACACCCTGACGCTGCGCGCCGAGGAAGAGGGCGCCGAGGCGGCCGTCGAAGAGCTGGCCGCCCTGCTCGCCACCGACCTGGACGCCAGGGAGCAGGTGTGACGGGGCGAGCGCGCGGCCGATCGGGCGACTGACGCCGTCGGAGCGGGACTTCCGCCGTCACGGTTCGGGAGTCCCGCTCCCAGGGACGCGCCGTCCACCCTCAGGACGTACCGTCCACCCTCACCCTTCCACCAGTCGCCGCACGTTGTCCACGCTGCCGCAGTCGGCGTCCAGCAGCTTCGCCCGCCGGTCCCGGAACGCCCGGCCCAGCGCGCCGCGCCGCTCGTCGGACACGTTCTCCCGGGTGTCGTTGAGCAGGCTGCGCTCCTCCTCGTCCAGATGGTGGGTCACCGCCTCGGACAGCTTCTCCAGCGCCTCGTCCCAGGCCTCCGGGTCGTCCTGGTCGGTCTCCAGCAGCGCGAGCAGTGCGGCGTTGCCGTCGTCGTGCTCCTTGGAGCCGTGCTCCACTTCCTCGTCGTCCACGTTCTTGTAGCGCTTGAGTGCCGGGTAGACCTCCGCCTCCTCGGCCTCGGCGTGCGCGACCAGCAGACCGGAGAACTCGCGCAGCGCGCCCGCCCGGTCCTCGTCCACGCTGCGCATACGCCGCAGCAGGTCCTCCATGGTGCGGTGGTCGGCGAGGATGAGCCGGACCACGTCGTCGGCTGCCATCGGGTACGTCCTCTCGTGCTCTCATGCCGGGGTCTCGAACGCCCGGCCGAGCCGCCCCGTAGGGTGCCGCCGACCGAGCGTGCCGAGCAGATGCCCCGCGGACCGCCTCCCACACCGGCCGCCGCCGAGGGAGTCTCCGGCCGTCAGCCCCGGTGACCTCACCGCACCAGGATCAGTCCGCAGCCATAAGCACGGCCGTGTCCCAGTCCCCGGGTCAGCACCTGGACGAACACGGCCGGGTCCGTCACCGTCAGCTTGCCCCTGATCTCCGCGCGCGTCAGCCGCAGCCCCTTGTGCGGCGAGGGGCTGGAGATCTGGGGCAGCATCCGGACGCCCAGGTCGTCCGGGTGCGCGTCGGCACCCAGCCGGGTGAGGCCGGTGGCCTCCACCACGGAGGGCTCGCCGAGCGGCTGGAGCCGGCGGGTGAACCAGGTCCGCACATGGTCGGGACGGGTGTGCGGCACCCGGGCGCCGCGGGTCTTCTCGGGCGAGCCGGAGGCGGGCGGAAGACTGCGGACGGGGTTGACCACGGTCCGGAAGTCGACCGTGTCGCCGACACGGAAGGTCCGGTCGAGGGTCAGCGTGACGGCCTTCTCGGCGAGGGCGGCCCGGGGGATCCGGCTCCAGTCGCCGGGCACCTGGGACTGCACCACGAGGGAGAGCAGGGCCTCCCGGAGGTTGAGCGTCCAGGTGGACAGCACCGCCATCTGGGAGCGGGCGTCGGCGCTGCCGTCGTCCACCCAGCCCCGGAAGCCGCTCATCACGGTCCGGTGCATGTCCTGGGCGTCGATGAGCGACTTGGCGACGTAGGGGTGCCTGGCCTCCAGGGTCAGCAGCGTGTGGGTGGCGACGAACCTGGCGGCCGTGGTGCGAGGCGCGGTCACGGGATGATGTTCCAATCGCGTGCACGGGAATCGATGGTCACGCGCATCCGCTCCTCCCAGCGGGCGCGGTGCTGGGGTCCCATGGCAGGGAAGCCGACCGGCTGGTCCATCACCGGACCGGTGCCCGGGAGGGGGTGCCCGCTCTCGATCCACGCCCACGGCCGGGGGTCCAGCCGGCGCGGAGGCGCTTCATAGAAGGCCGGCAGCAGGGCCACCGCCTCGAAGACCTCCTTGAGCCTGCCGGGCCAGACACCCAGCGCCAACTGCCCGGAAGGCGGGCAGGACTTGCGGCCCAACCACAGCAGACGCCGGGGATGCTCCAGAGCATGCGCGATCCGCTCCAGCAGCCTCCTGTCCTTGTCCTCGCCTTCGAGCCCGACGAGGAAGGTGGCGTCGGCCAGATACCAGCGCTCCGTGATCAGCGCCTTGCGCCGCACCTCGGCGGAGACCAGCGTCCCGGAGAGCGGGTCGGCCGTGATCCTCTTCGGCGCCCCGTACCAGCCCGCCAACTCCTGCCGCCCGAACGGTCGTACGAGGTCAGGGGATGGTTCACCGCCCTGCGCGAGGTCGTCTTCGGCCTCCTCGCCGACCGCGAGTGCGGCGGCCGCGCGGCGGTGGTCGGTGGCCAGGTCCCGAGGCCGCAGCGGATACCGGCCGGCGCCTACGGTGTGGTAGTCCCGCACCGGTTTGCCCGGGTGGTCCGCCCGCACCCCGAACCGCAGCGGGGCCAGCTCGGCGAGCGGATCAGGTCCAGGGGCGTCCCCGGGTCCGCCCGCAGGTACCGCCTCGCGCGGCAGGCCGAGCGCCGCCGCGCAGAGTCCGATGACCCCGGACTTCGTCGGCCTGCTGTGGGTGTCACGCCGCCAGAACCGGCTGGCCACGCCCCAGGACTGGAGGGGAGCGGCGAGCCGGATGAGCAGGACGTGGCTCACCGCGTCAGCTCCTCGATCTTCTTCACGGCGACCACGCTCGCTCCCGCCTCCCTCGATGCGTCCCTCAGCACGGCGTCGATCTGCGGGTCGTAGGTCAGCACCCGTGCGTCGGTCAGATCGGGGCGGCGTTCGCTGACGAAGGCGTGGTGGGTCAGCAGTCTGCGCACCGCGGCGGGACCCGCCGGGCCCTCCCCGCCCTTGTCCAACGGGTTTTCGTCCACTGGCAGTTGAAAGGCGGCGGCGTAGTTGTAGGGCCGTTCACCCTCGAAGGCGAGGACCAGCGCGGGCAGCGATCCAGTGGACGCTGTGGAGTTCTTCTTCGCCTCGGGGAACGCCTCCACGAAGGCGTTGACGAACTCCTTCTCGGCGGCGAGGGCGGCGTCCTCCGCCTCGGCCTCCGTCATCCCGGCGATGCGGAGGTTGGTGCGCAGCTGGGTCCGGTCCAGGACGGCATGGCGGTAGAAGGTGCCGGTGATCAGGGACTGGTAGCCGGTCATCCCGGCACCCGAGTCGTCCGCCGAGTCCAGGAAGTCCAGAGCGTTGCGTTTGCGGTGCAGCTTGGCGTCGTCGGCGGCCGCGTAGAAGTCATCCACCTGCTCGGCCTCCTGAACGGTGAAGGCGTGGCTGCTCTGCACGGCGCCGTCCACGTTCGGGGAGTCCGCGATCTCCGCGAGGAAGCGTCCGTAGAGCGCGATGTCGATGGCGTCCCGGGGGGCGATGGCGAGCAGTACGGCGTCGCGGTGGCGCTTGGCCAGCGGGGGAAGGGTTGTCTCGGCGGGTCCGGCTCCTTCGGCCGTGTCCACGGTGCCGTCGGGTTCGACGTCGCCGCCGTCGCCAGCACGGGCAGAGCCCTTCCGCGCTCCCCGCCGTCCTCCCCCCTTCCCGGCCGCCGCCTTCTCTTGCGCGGCAAGGTAGTCGTCCCGCCACACCCGCAACTCCTGGGCGTTCTCCTGCACATAGGCGGCAATCCGGTCGCCCGTGTCGGCCGGGGCGAAGAGAAGGACCTTGGTCAGATTGGCCACGGTCTTCTTGGCCCGGTCACCGAACTTGAGCCCGGTGGCCTCGATGACGGCGCGGGCGGTGGTGATCGCCTCCTCGCGGTCCCAACCGTGCGCCTGCTCCAGGCTCCTGGCCGTGATGAGCGCCCACTCCCGGGTACGCAGCCCGGTGCTGCGGCCCGCCAGGGCGCCGATCCCGGCGTTGGCCCGGTTCCGTGCGTGCACCCGTTCGGCCCGGCGGCGCGCTTGGCTGCTGATCATATGGCGTTCAACTCCGCCATAGACCAGGCTCTTCGGGGAGCCGTTCTCGTCCCTGACCGGGAGCACGGCGACCAGGGTCTCCAGCAGGTGCAGGGAGAGGAACTGGCTTCGGGGGGCCTGGGTCACTGGGTCGCGTCCTTCCGCGTCGTGGTGGTACTGCTTACGGTCCGGCCGCGCGTTCCCGGATGGTGGAAGTCGACCGACCACCCGTAGGCGATGCGCGCCCGGCGGTCGTACCACCGGGTCAGGTCGTCGGTGAGCCGGGTCCAGGAGGGTGGTGGCTGCTCACAGGAGCGCAGTCGGGTGACCGTGTGCTGAAGGTGCCGCCACGGAATGCGGCGACTGGCCACCACCCGTGCCAGCAGCCGCTGGGCGCCCGGGTTGTCGGGCCCACGCCCGGTGCCGTCCCCGATCCTGCGCGCCGCCGTGCCGAGGCTTCCGCTGCCGTACAAGGGCGTGGACCGGCCCTGGTGGTAGACGCCGAACAGAAAGGCCACGTTCTCGTAGATCTCGCGGTGCTTCTGTGGGCCGAACCAGCCCGCGCGGATATGGGCGTCGGTCGTCCTGGTACGGCGCAGTTCGGCCAGGCTGCCGTACTCGCGGTTGTGCACCAGGGACACCAACCAGGCGGTGAGCTGGTCTCCGCCCCGCTGGTCCGGGACGGGCCCGGTCCACTCAAGTCCGCTGCTGTCCCTCATCCACTCCCTCCTCGGAGTTCTTCGGGGGCACCGGGTGCGGCAAGCCACTCCCGGAAGCGCTGTTCGGCCCGGGCCCGGGCACGCATGCCGGTGTCGTTGGCGGGGAGCGAGTCCAGGCGGTGCTTGAGGAAGTCCTCTGCCAGCAGGCGCAGCTCGGCGGTGTAGTCGGGGAGGGCCTGCGCTGCGGGGGCTCCCAGGGCCGTTTCCTCCAGCAGATATAGGAATGGCTGCTCGGCCGCCGGCCAGAACTCACGGCGCGCGTCGAACCGGGCCTGCTGGGCCGGGCGGTCGGCGGGTTTCGGGTTCGGATACACGATCTTCCACGCCGCGTACGCGGCCCGCTCCAGGCCGTCGGCGATCCGCTCCGCGACGGCGGAGCCGTGCTGGGAGGCCCAGCACAGTTCGGCCTCCTGGGACGGGGCGTACGGAAAGTAGCCGTCCGTCCAGGTGGTGACCAGGGTCTTGTCGGCGATGAGCCCGACGGCCCAGAGCTTGTACGGCGAGTCGGGGCCGGGGCCCTCCCTTTGTCGCTCGGCGAGGGTGCCCAGCCGGCCGAACAGCCCCTGCTCCTCCTTCGTCGCAGCGGTGTAGAGCGCGTGAGCGTCACGCCACAGCGCCCGGGTCGGTGACGGCCACAGCGGCTTCCCGTGCCCGTTCATCTTCTGCTTCGGGACCGCATCCTCAAGATCACGTGCGGGGTCGAGCTCAAGAATCTCGCCGGCCCCGATCAGCACCCGGGTGACCAGCACGTCCCTGCCGTTCAACACCGGCTCCAGCAGCACCGAGCGCCCCAGGTAACTGTGCAGGTCCGCCGGGCCGGAGGTGGCGCGCCCCGGCGGCTTGACCTGGAAGCCGCGACGCTTGAAGTCCCCGCTCGTCCAGGAGTAGTTGAATTGGCCGACCTGGTCCTCGGCGGCCGGGTAGAGGTTCAACCGCAGGGTGTCCCCCAGGGTGCGGCCCTGCGCCACTACTCGAATGCGGCTCTGGAGCCGCCCTGCGGCCAGATTGGTCAGCTTCGGCCCGAGCCACTTCCCGGACAGCCGGGCCCGCCCCGCCAGCCCGTACACATGCTGGACCAACAGCGCCCGGAACGCCTCAGCGGCCGAGAGCGGTGTCGGGTCCTCCAGGTGGTAGTGGTCGAAGAACTGGCTGTAGTCACCGACTCGTTCGAGGACCAGCTGAGCCGGGCCGGTGCTTTCCGCATCCATCTTGCATCGCAACTGGCTGTTCTGACCCAGTGGGGTGTCCAGGTGGAAGAGGTCCCAGTCGTCCGCCACTCCGTCGGCCAGCCATTGCACGGCCCTGTCGAACGGGTGCCCCTCCACCACCCAGGCGTGCCACTCGTCGGGGGACACGGGGTGATCCCCGGCCGCGAAGCAGATGGCCAGCAGGTATTCGATGAGCGCGACCCCCTCACCCGGGGTGGCACCTGAGAGGTTGCCGCTCAGCTCGTCGGCACACCGAAGGGCATCCAGCAGCGAGAGGTCGACGGCCTCGTTTTCGAGGGTGATGCCAGGCACGCAGGGGCGGTGGCGAGGGTCCCAGGAGGGGCGCGGAGTGCTGGTGTTGGACGTATCGGGCAAGGTGGCGCGGACCGCTCTCGTCAGGTTCGGAGGGTGACCCAACGGACGCTAGCAGTAAGCGCGTTGCGGCGGAGGCGTTTCAGGACACCTCCACCACAGATGCCTGACTCGTCAACGCGGCGGGCGGCGCTTCATCAGGATGGTGAGGGTGGCTCGGGCATCGCGGCGGCGGTCGGGGGTGCGCGCCAGGATGGAGGTGAGGGCCACGGTGGCGAGGACGACCGGATAGGTCGCGGCGCCGGCGGCGGCGAGGATGACGACATCGGGGAGGGCAGCAGGAAGCACGAGCACGGTGGTCCTTTCGGAGAGTGCCCGGGCTTCGAGTGCCGGGCTGTGGTTCCACTCTGGCGAGCCGGGGCCCGTTAACCGAGACCTGTGAGAGACCACTGAAAAGCGGCAGGTCAACCGGCATGTCATGCACATTCATGCATCAGGGAGGAAGCCGGATGGCCAGCGATCCGAAGACGCATCAGAGGCGGATGGCCTTCGGCGATGCGTTGGAGGGCCTCCTGACCCGGGCCGGGTTGAGCCCTTCGCACTGCGCGACCCGAGTGGGCGTCAGCCGGGTAACGGTCGACAAGTGGCGCAAGGGTGAAACAGCGCCCCGGAGCACCAACGCAAGCCAGATACGACAGTTGGTAAGCCAGCTGCGCGGGGAGCTCGGGGAGACCGCCGGGTTCGATGAGACGTGGCAGCGTCTGCTGGAAGCCGCCCAGCAAGAGAGCGCGGATCACCAGGGCAGCGCCGAAGGCCGCGGGAAGCTGCGGGAGTGGTTGGCCCGCTTCGGCGCCGAGGAATACGTGAACAGTGCCTTGCACGATCGGGTCGCGGAGCTCAGGGCCATGCGGGACTTCATCCAGGCCACCGGAAGCGACGCACCGTCGTACCTCTGGTGGCAGGCGGCGAGTCGGACCGGAAAGTCCGCCCTACTCGCACACTTCCTCAAGGAGCTGCCAGAGGACGTCGAGATCGTGGCCTGGTTCATTCCCTCAACCCCTAGCGGAACGCCCTCCTCACACGTCACGCAGAAGCTGGTGGGCCGGTTGTACGAGCTTCTCGACAGGAGGCAGCCCGCCGCGCCTCAGGACCTCAACCCCGACCAGTTGCAGAGGCTGTTCCAGGATGTCGCCATCCGCTGTGCCAACAAGGGGCGCAGGCTGCTGGTGATCGTGGACGGGCTGGACCGGGACGCGGCCTGGCAGGCTTGGCAGGGAGGCGTGTGGGACGACCACCCCGGCCTGCCGAGCATCGCGGCACTGCTCCCGTATCCCGACGTGCCCCGCCCCCGGCGAGCGTCCAAGCATGATGACAAGCGCACCATCCGCGTCATCGTGTCGAGTCTCCCGGTCACCGAGCCGCCGCCGGATGTGCCCTCGGACCACCCGCTGCGGCAGAGCGGGGTGGTACGGGCGCTGCACCCCGTGGAGCGGCTGCCGGGCTACGCGGACGCTCGGGCACGCGAGGTGCTTGCGCCGCTCTATGAGGCCGAGCCCGACCGCACCATTGTTGGTCTGCTGGCCTGCGCGGGATCGGGCCTGAGCGTGCTGGACCTGACAGAGCTGGCCAGGACGGAGCGCGTCCAGACGGAGCGCGCGTTGGCGGTCGCCCGATGCCACCGGTTCGGCAGCGACCTCGACCACGGGGGCCATGTCCTCGTATCGGAGCGGCTGCTGCGAGCCGCGCGGGAGAGAACGGATGCCGACCTGCGGGTGCGCTGTCTCGACGCGCTGCATGCCTGGGCCGACGACTGGCAGGGGCGCGGTTGGCCGACTTCGACGCCGCGCTATCTGTTGTCGCACTACCCGGGGCTGCTGCATGGCCGGAGCGGACGCCGGGAACGGTATGTGCTCGACCCTCGCCGCCAAGCTCGGATGGTCGCGGAGGGTCTGGCCGACGAGGCGCTTGGGCAGCTCGACCTGATTTCCGGGACGGAGGACGCGGACCTCACACTCGCCGCACGGGTCGCCGCGTCCAGGGACCTGTTGACCCGGCAGGGACGGCCCGTACCGCTCTACTTCCCTCGCCTGTTCGCACTGGCCGGCGATACGGCGCGGGCCCGGGAGCTGGCCCTGTCAGCGCCGATGGCCTCGGATCGGGCGGTCTCGCTATCGAAGGTGGTCGAGGTACTCGGCCAGGAGGGGCGGGCAGGGAGCGGGGAACTGGCGAACGAGGCAGCCCACTGGGCGCAGCACGCCATGGCGGCCGACCGCACCAGGACGTACGCCGGAGTGGAGCCGCCCTCCGCCGAGCTGGCGCATGTCGGGTGCCGGCTGCGCTCAAGCGGCCACCGTGAGGCGGGCGTCGCGGTGCTGAAGTCGGTGGTGGCCTGCGAGGCCATGAGCTGTGCAGCCCGCGTCATGGCCGCCAAGGAGCTGGGCGCCCACTGCCTCGTCGCACTTGCGGAACGCGCGGAGGAACTGAGCCAGGGTGAGCTGCGGGACCAAGCCGAGGCGCTGGCACTGTGGACAGAGTTGGCCATGGCAGTGGGGAAGGATGACCGCGCGTTCCAATTTGTCGCCCCCAGGACCCGTCCGCGAGCAGACACCCTCTGGACGGCCAAGTGGGTCGGCAACGCCGCAATCCGGCAGCGAATCGAAGTCTTCTGCGACTCGTTGGACCCCCTCGCGGATCTGGAACACAACGACCTGCTGGCGTTCGGCGCGGTGGCTCTCGCATCGGACCGCCCTCTGAAAGCGCAGAAGCTCGCGCAACGGGCTCGATGGGCCTTGCGCCATGCTTTCACCGATCCTGAGTACCGCTCCCCCGCCGACCGCGCCCACCTCGGCCTCGAACTCTCCACCACCCTGGCCCGCGTCGTCCACGCGCTGCTGGTCGTCGGCCAGCCGGTCGCCGCCCGGGGCCTGCTGGATGAGGTTCCGGACCGGCTCCGTACCGATGCGCTCGGTGACGACATCCGGGAGGCGGCCTTCGCCGTGCTGGAGCCGGGAGGCGCCGTGTACTCCGGCGCAGAGGAGGAACCGGCCGAGCCCGCCGAGGTCGCGGTGATCGAGGAGGCATTGAGGCGGCACCCCGCACGTGGCGAACGGCTCCTCGCGGAGGCCTTCGGGCAGTGGGAAGGGGAGGCCGCGGCCGTGGGCGGACCCGTGTGGAGGCTGCCGCTCGCCGAGGCGCTGGCCGCAGGCGGGCAGGTCGAGGAGGCGGTGCGGCTCGTGGGAGGTGCGGGCGAAGCCGGTGTACGGGCGAGGGGTCTGGCCGCCGTGTCGATGGGCTGTTCGGCGAGCGGGGCCGCGGTCGAGGCGGCGCGGTACGCCCGGGAGGCGGAGGCGGAGGCCGAGGGGCTGGAGGACGCGGTGGTGCGGGGAGCGGTCGCCCAGGCGCTGGCGCACACTGGTGACGCCGAGGCCGCGGAGCGGTGGACGCGCGGGGAGGGAGCGCGGAGCACGGCGCGCCACCAGGACGAGCAGTCTCGTACCGCCGTGGCGGTGGGCCTGGTCCCGTACGATCCCGAAGCCTGCGGTCGGCTGGTGGGGGAACGTCTTGCCGTACTGGAGCGGTCGGCTCGTATGCCGTATCTGCGCGGCAGGGTCCTGCCTGCGGTGGCGGAACTCCTGCTGGCGCTCCCCGAACCGCGACGGCCCGATGCCCGGATGTGCGCGGCGCTGGAGAGCTTCCGCGCCGCCCGGGGGGAGGACATCCGGTCGTGGGACCCGCGCGCGGTGCTGGTGCATGCGCTGCTCGATCTGGGCGCGATCCCCCATGGCTCGCCAGCGCTGGGGGCCAGGCTGGACAGCTGGGAACAATCCATGGCCGGTACGCCCCATGCCGTGGGTCCGCCGGTCGCGGAATGGGCCGTGCTGCACGCGGTCCGCGGGGATGTCGAGGCGGGGTGCCGGATCGCCGGACGGGGTCGGACCTCGCAGGAACGGGCGGCGGCTCTGGCGGCGGTGGCGACCTGTCTCGCGCGGGTCCGGACGGTGGTGCCCGCCGCCCAGGCCGACGGGGCTCAGGAAGATTCCAGACTCCGCTTCCTGGCGCTGGCTCATGCCCTCGGTCCGGAGTCGGCTCCTGACGAGGAGCGGGCTCGGTACCTGGTCCGGCAGGTGTTGGCAACTGAACACTGGTACTACGCGCTCCCGTTGCTGCCTCGGCTCGCCCCGAGCGCGCTGCCTCCGCTGGCGGACCTGGCGCTGACTCATCTCCGGCTCCGGCCGAGTGATTGACGGGGGTGGTCACGGGGGTGCAGCGGCCGAAAGGCAACTTTCCGGCCTCTGTCGGCATCCTCAACCACAGGTCCACGGAGGAGGGTTCGAGCGCATGGGACGGATGGGTGCGGGCGAGGCGGGTGGGATCGTCAGGCCGCTGCCGGAGATATTGCGGGAGCATGCGCGGCGGCGCGGTGGGAAGGTCGCCTTCGAGGATGGGCGCACCCGGCTGACCTATGGGGAGCTGGACCGGAGGACCGGGCGGCTGGCCGGGCATCTGGTGGGGCTCGGGCTGGGGCGGGGCGAGCGGGTGGCGATCCTGCTCGGCAACCGGGTGGAGGCGGTGGAGAGCCTGCTCGCCGTCGTCCGGGCGAGCGGGGTGGGCGTGCCACTGGATCCGGGGAGCTCCGGGCCCGAGCTGGCCCGGCTGCTTGACGACTGCGACCCACGGGTGATCATCACCGAGCGGGGCGGGCCGGTGGTGCCGTCTCGCCCTGGAACGGTCCTGGTGGTGGTGGATGGCTCCTCGGCGTATCAAAAAGGGCTCGGATACGAGGAGTTGGTGAGGGCGGAGCCGGGGGCGCCGACTCGGGACGATCTGGGGCTGGACGAGGTGGCGTGGATTCTCTACACCTCGGGTTCGTCGGGGACCCCCAAGGGCGTGCTGCTGAGCCAGCGCAACCGGCTCGCTCCGGTGGCGGCGGGGCTCGCCGGGGTGCTCGGCATGGACGAGGACGATCGGCTGCTGTGGCCGTTGCCGCTGCACCATGCCATGAGCCATGTGGTCTGTGTCGTGGGAGTGACGGCGGTCGGGGCGAGCGCGCTGGTCCTGCCACGGTTCACGGTGGCGGAGGTGATGCGCCGACTCAGGGGTGAGGAGGTGCCGTTCACGTTGCTGGGTGGGGTGCCGACGACGTACTCCGCCTTGCTGGACGCGGTACGGGGCGAGGTGGTCGGGGGGCGGGATGACGGGCTGGGGACGCCCGCGCTACGGGGTTGTGTCAGCGGGGGCGCCTCCGCCGGGCCCGCGTTCCGGCGGGACTTCGAGGCCATCTGCAAGGTGCCCTATCTGGAGCACTACGGCAGCACCGAGGCCGGCCCGGTCACCATGTCGGCACCGGAGGACGGGACGGCGGCCGAGTCGTGCGGCCGGGTGCTGCCCGGCATCCGGGCCCGCGTCGGCGGCGGCGACGGCGGACGGGAGGTGGGTGAAGGGGAGTTGTGGGTGAGCGGGCCGGGGGTGACGGCCGGGTACCACGGGCGGCCGGAGGCCACCGCCGAGGTGTTGGTGGACGGCTGGTTCCGTACCGGGGACCTGGCGAGGCTCGACGGTTCGGGACAGCTGGTGATCACCGGCCGGGCCGGTGATCTCATCATCCGCGGCGGGGCGAACATCCACCCGTCCGAAGTGGAGGCGGTGCTGCGGCGGCTGCCGGGGGTGGCGGACGCCGCGGTGGCCGGGCAGCCGCACCCGGTCTTCGGTGAGGTGCCGGTCGGCTATCTGGTGCCCCGGCCCGGCGTTGCGCTGGACCGGCGCCGGCTGCTGGCCGCCTGCCGTACCCAGCTGACCGCGTACAAGGTGCCCGCCGAGCTGTACGAGGTGGAGGAGATCCCCCGTACGTCTTCTGGGAAGATCCGGCGGGGGACCTTGGCGGAGCTGGGTGGGCGGATGCCAAAGGTGAGTCCGGCCGCTGCCGTAAAGGACCTCGGGGATGCGGCGGAGGTGCTGGAGCTGGTGCGGCGGGAGGCGGCCGCCGTGCTGGGGCGCCCGGGCGAGGAGGTGGAGGCCCAGACCGCGCTGCGCGATCTGGGCATGGACTCGCTGGCGGCGACGGTGCTGAGGGAGCGGCTGTCGGCGGCGACCGGGCTGCCGCTCTCCGAGGCCGTGGCCTTCGACTTCCCCACCGCGGCCGCGCTCGCCGATCATCTGCGGACGCGAGGCGGCACGATCCCGGCCTCCGTCGCCGTGGTCGGCTCCCAGGAGCGGGACGAGGACGATCCGGTGGTGATCGTGGGGATGGCCTGCCGCTATCCGGGTGGGGTGGCCTCTCCGGAGGAGCTGTGGCGGCTGGTGGCCGAGGGGCGGGACGCGATCGGCCCGTTCCCCGACGACCGGGGCTGGGACATCGAGGCGCTCTACGACCCGGACCCGGAGCGGCCGGGGCGGACGTATGTCCGGGAGGGCGGCTTCCTCACCGGGGTGGACCGCTTCGACCCGGGCTTCTTCGGCATCTCCCCGCGCGAGGCCCGGGCCATGGACCCGCAGCACCGGCTGCTGCTGGAAGTGGCCTGGGAGGCGTTCGAGCGCGCCGGGCTGGACCCCCGGGCGCTGCGCGGTTCGCCGACCGGGGTGTACGCCGGGCTGATGTACAGCGACTACGCGAGCCGGCTCGCCGAGACGCCCGAGCATGTGGAGGGGTACCTCGGCATCGGCAACGCCGGCAGCGTCGCCTCGGGCCGTATCGCGTACACCTTCGGGCTGGAGGGGCCGGCGATCACCGTGGACACGGCCTGCTCGTCGTCCCTGGTGGCCCTGCATCTGGCGGCCCAGGCGCTGCGCCGGGGCGAGTGTTCGCTGGCGCTGGCCGGCGGGGTCACCGTGATGTCGGCGCCCTCGTCGTTCGTGGAGTTCAGCCGGCAGCGGGCGCTGTCGCCGGACGGCCGCTGCAAGGCCTTCGGGGCGGCCGCCGACGGTACCGGCTGGGCCGAGGGCGCCGGGATGCTGCTGCTCACCCGGCTGTCCGAGGCGCGCCGGACGGGGCTTGAGGTGCTGGCCGTGGTGCGCGGCTCGGCGGTCAACCAGGACGGTGCGAGCAACGGGCTGACCGCGCCGCACGGCCCGGCGCAGCAGCGGGTGATCCGGCAGGCCCTGGCGGACGCGCGGCTGGCGCCCGGGGACATCGACGCGGTGGAGGCGCACGGTACGGGCACCCGGCTGGGCGATGTCATCGAGGCGGAGGCGTTCCTGGCGACGTACGGGCGGGAGGCGCGGGAGCGTCCGCTCTGGCTGGGCTCGGTCAAGTCGAACATCGGGCACACCCAGGCCGCCGCCGGGGTGGCGGGCGTCATCAAGACGGTGCAGGCGATGGCGCACGGGGTGCTGCCGCGCACCCTGCACGCCGATGACCCGACGCCCCGCGTCGACTGGTCGTCGGGGCGGGTGGCGTTGCTGACCGGGGAGGTGGACTGGCCGGCCGGGGCGGGCCGTCCGCGCCGGGCCGGGGTCTCCTCCTTCGGCATCAGTGGCACCAACGCCCATGTGATCCTGGAAGAGCCCCCAGCGGGCCCGCTCCCGACGGAGCCGACGGGGACGGGGGCGGTGCTCTTCCCGCTCTCGGCGAGGAGCGGGCCCGGGCTGCGGGACCAGGCCCGGCGGCTGTACGAGCGGGTGGCCGCCGACCCGGGACTGGCGCCGGTGGATGTCGGGTACTCCCTCGCCACCACCCGGGCGGCCTTCGAGCACCGGGCGGTGCTTCTGGCCAAGGACCGGGAGAGTCTGCTCGGCTCCCTGCGGGCGGTGGCGGAGGGTGGCGCGGGAGGGGGGCTCGGGGTGCGGACGGGTACCAGTCGGCGACACGGCCCGCTCGCCTTCCTCTTCACCGGGCAGGGCAGTCAACGGGCGCGGATGGGTGCGGAGTTGTACGCGGCTCGGGAGCTGTTCCCGGCGTTCGCCCGGTCGTTCGACGAGAGCTGCGCGCTGCTGAACCCGCTGCTGCCGGTGCCGCTGCGGGAGGTGGTGTTCGCCGACGGTGACGGTGACTCGGAGGCGGGCGCGCTGCTGCGGACCACGCGGTTCGCGCAACCCGCGCTCTTCGCTCTGGAGACGGCGCTGTTCCGGCTGCTGGAGTCCTGGGGCGTACGCCCGGATCTGGTGGCCGGCCACTCGGTGGGCGAGGTGGCCGCGGCGCATGCCGCCGGGGTGCTGTCGCTCGCGGACGCCTGCACCCTGGTGGCCGCCCGGGGCCGGCTGATGGACGCCCTGCCGCCGGGCGGTGCCATGGCCGCGATCGGGGCCGGGGAGGCGGAGGTGGCCGACCGACTCGCCAAGCTACCCGGGGTGGTGGAGATCGCGGCCGTGAACGGGCGCGGCTCGGTGGTCGTGTCGGGGGACGCTGAGGCGGTACGGGAGGCGGTGGCGTACTTCCGGGAGCGGGGCCGGTCCACCACGCCGCTCCGGGTGAGCCATGCCTTTCACTCGGCCCGGATGGAACCGATGCTGGATGCGTTCGCCGAGGTGGTGGGGAAGTTGGACTTCACCCGGCCTTCGATTCCGCTGGTCAGCGCGGTGCCGGGGCGGGCCGCCACCGACGAGGAGCTGTGCTCGCCGGAGTTCTGGGTGGAGCATGTCCGCCGTCCGGTGCGCTTCGCCGACACGGTCGGACAGCTCGGCGCCCTGGGTGCCGCGCACCATCTGGAGCTGGGGCCGGACGGGGTGCTCAGCGGGCTGGTACGGGACTGTCTGGCGGGTGGTGATGGTTCGGGGGGCGGTGCCTCCCCGGCGGCCGGGCCGTCGCCGCTGGTGCTGCCCACGCTACGGGGTGGGCGGGCCGAGGCGGACACCCTGCTGGACGCCGTGGGAGCGTTGTACGCCCATGGGGTGCCGGTGGACTGGCGGGCGCTGTTCACCGGGCGCGGCGGGCGGCGTACCGCGCTGCCCACGTATGCCTTCCAGCGCCGTCGCTACTGGCTGGACGTACCCGCCCGGCAGCGGTCGGGCGCGCCCCGGCCGGAGGGGCGGGCCCATCCGTTTCTGTGGTCCCGGACCCAGACGGCCGATGACGGCGGGCTGCTGCTGTACGGGCGGCTCTCGCTCTCCGACCAGCCCTGGCTGGCCGACCACAGGGTGGCGGGGGCGGTGCTGCTGCCCGCGACGGCCTGGGTGGAGATGGCGCTGTACGCGGGTGGGCTCGCCGGTACGCCGGTCCTGGAGGAGCTGGCTCTGACCGCACCGCTGCCGCTGCCTGGGGACGGATCCGTCGAGGTGCAGCTGAAGGTGGCGGAGGCCGAGGCGGACGGCCGGCGGTCGGTGGTCTTCCATGCCCGACGGGAGGGCGGGCCATGGGAGCGGCATGCCTCGGGAACCCTGGCGGTGGAGGAGACGGAGGGGGCAGCGGGAGGCCGGGGGCTGGAGGTGGCGTGGCCGCCGTCGGGGGCGGTGCCGCTGCGGCTGGATGAGCGGGACGCCAACCCGTATTCCCTGCTGGCCGGTGGCGGGTTGGGCTATGGGCCGGCGTTCCGGGGGCTGCGGGCCGCCTGGCGGGACGGGGAGGCGCTGTACGCCGAGGTCGAGCTGCCCGAGGTGGTTGCCGGAGGCGGGGCGGACTTGGCCGACGGGGCGGGGTTCGCCGGTGGGGCGGACTCGGCCAGTGGGGTGGGCTGGGCCGGTGGGGCAGTCTCCGCCGACGGGGCGGGATTCGCTGTGCATCCGGCGCTGCTGGACGCCGCGTTGCATGTGCTGGCGCTCGACGGTCTCACGGCGGACGGCCCCGACGGCGGGCTGGAACGGGGGATCGCGCTGCCGTTCGCCTTCGGCGGCGTACGGCTGCACTCCCCCGGCACCCGGCGGCTGCGGGTGCGGATGGCTCCCGGGCCGGACGGGCGGACCGGGGTGTGGCTGACCGACGAGGCGAACGCCCCGGTGCTGACGGTCCGTTCACTGGACCTCCGCCCCCTGCCGCCCATGGCCGGCCCGACGGCGGGGCTGCACCGGATCGACTGGGTGCCGCTGCCCCGGCCGACCGGGCAGCCGGAGGCGGGGACGGGGTGGGGCGTCCTGGGCGAGGGGGGCGAGGCGCTGGTGGGACGGCTCGCTCCCCCGGGCTCCGGGGTCCCGGTGTACGCGGATCCGGCGGCGGTGGCGGCGAGCGGCCAGGTGCCGTCCGTGGTGGTCGCCCCGCTGCCGATGCCGTCGGGGACGGGCCATGGTGTACCGGGGGCGGCCGAGGTCCGCTGGGCTGCCGCCCGGGCGTTGGCGCTGGTGCAGGGGTGGCTCGCCGAGCCGCGATGGGCGGACTCCCGGCTGGTTGTGGTCACCTCGGGCGCGGTCGCGCTGGACGGCGCCGGGGAGGATGGTCCGGTGCCCGCCCATGCGCCGGTGTGGGGGCTGGTCCGCTCGGCACTGCGGGAGAATCCGGGCCGCTTCGCGCTGGTCGATGTGGACGAAGACGCGGAATCCTGGGCAGTGTTGGCCGCGTTGGTGGCCGCCCCGGGGCTGGGTGCCGAGACGGCTGTGCGGCGGGGTACGGCGTATGCGCCGGAGCCGGTCCGGTTGGACGTTTCGACAGGCGTGCGGCGGCTCGATCCGGAGGGCACCGTGCTGGTCACCGGCGGCACGGGTTCGCTGGGGATGCTGGTGGCCCGCCATCTGGTGGCCGCCCATGGCGTCCGTCGGCTGCTACTGGTCGGCCGCCGCGGACCGGAGGCTCCCGGGGCCGCCGAACTCGTCGCGGAACTGGCCGAGTCGGGCGCCGAGGCGACCGTACGGGCCGGTGATGTCGCGGACCGGGCGTCGCTCGGCGCCCTGCTCGACGAGGTGCCGGCGGAGCATCCGCTGACGGGTGTGGTGCATACGGCGGGGGTGCTGGACGACGGGATCGTCCCGGCGCTCAGCGCCGGCCGTCTGGAGCGGGTGCTGCGGCCCAAGGCGGATGCCGCCCTCCTCCTGCACGAGCTGACCCGGGGCCTCGATCCGGCGATGTTCGTGCTGTTCTCCTCGGTGGCGGGGACGTTCGGCTCGGCCGGGCAGGCGGGCTACGCGGCGGCCAACTGCGTACTGGACGCCCTGGCCGCGCACCGCGGGCGGCTCGGTCTGCCGGGTACGTCGATCGCCTGGGGACCGTGGCGGCAGAGCGGCGGGATGATGGCGCACCTCACCGAGGTGGATCTGCGGCGGATGGCCCGGGCCGGGTTCGCACCGTTGGACACGGAGGAGGGGCTGGCCCTGTTCGATGCCGCGGTGGCCGGTGAGGATCCGGTGGTGGTGGCGGCCCGCCTCGATCCGCAGGCGCTGAGGGGTGGCGAGGCCCCGGCCCCGGTACGGCCGCGACCGGTCGCCGCCCCGGGCGGTACCGGCTCGCCCCTCGGCCCTCGGCTGACGGCCACCGCCTCCCGGGGCGAGCGGGAGGGGCTGCTGCTCGCCGAGGTCAGAGGCCTGGCCGCCCTGGTGCTCGGGCATCCCGAGGGGGCGGAGGCGATCGATCCGGACGGGTTGCTGGCCGAGCTGGGGCTTGACTCGCTGGCCGCGGTGGAGCTGCGCAACCGGCTCTCGGCGGCGGTCGGGCTCGCCCTGCCCACCACTCTGCTGTTCGAGTTCCCCACACCGCGGGCGGTCGCCGCCGAACTGGTGGAGCGTCATGCACGGGAGGCGGCCCACGACGGACCCGATCGTGAGGTCGACCAGGGCGGGGTGCCGGAGACGGAGGGCGGCGGTTCCGACTTCCTCGGTGCTCTCTTCCGTGGCGCCTGCACCCAGGGGAGGACCTATGACGGCATGGTGCTGCTCACCGCCGCCGCTCGGCTGCGTACCGTCTTCGACTCCGCCCGGGCGGCGGCCGGTGCGGTGCTCCCGCCCACCGTGCTGGCGGCGGGTGGCGTGGGGCCCCGGGTGGTCTGCTTTCCCGCCCTCAGTCCGCTGTCCGGGCCCCAGGAGTACGCGCGGTTCGGTGCCGGTCTGAGGGGTCTGCGCCCGGTGTCGGCGCTGCGCCATCCGGGCTTCGGGGCCGGGGAGGCGCTGCCGGCCGACCTGGACGCCCTGGTCACCGCCCAGAGTGCGGCGGTGCGCGCGGCGGCGGGCGGCGGGGAGCCCGTGGTGCTGCTGGGGCGCTCGGCGGGTGGTTGGGTGGCGCAGGCGGTGGCCGAGCGGCTGGAGGCGGAGGGCTCCGGTCCGCTCGCCCTGGTCCTGGTCGACACCCATCCGAGCGACGACACCGGAAGCGCCGGGGAGCTGTCCGCGATGACCTCGGACATGCTGCACCGGGCGGCGGAGTTCGCCTCGGCGGATCCGGTCCGGCTCACCGCCATGGCCGGCTACTTCGGCCTGTTCGCCGGCTGGGAGCCCGGCCCGCTGCCCTGCCCGACGCTGTTCGTACGGGCTCGGGACCTGCTGCCGGGCACCGAGCCGGCCCCGGAGTGGGGCCGGCCGCACTCCGAGGTCGCCGTGGACGGGGACCACTTCACCATGCTGGAGGAGCATGCCCGTACCACCGCCCGGGCCGTGGACCGCTGGCTGGCCGAGGTGCTCCCCTACTGACCGGCCTGGGTGAAGTCGGTGCGGGCGACATACTCCGAGAAGTCGCGCGGCGGTCGGCCCAGCGCCTGCTGGACGCCGTCGGTCACCTCGGCGCCGCGCTCCTCCCGGATGTGCCGGAACAGCGCGGCCAGCAGCTCGGTGTCGGCCTCGGCGAATCCGGCGGCCGTGAGGTCGGCGCGGTAGGCGGCCTCGTCGACCGGGACGAAGCGCAGCGGGCGGCCGGAGGCGCGGGCGATCTCGGCGACCGCGTCGCCGAAGCTGAGCGCCCGGGCGCCGGAGAGCACATAGGTGCGCCCGGTGTGCCCGCCCTCGGTGAGGGCGACCGCCGCCACCTCGGCCAGGTCCTCCAGGTCGACGAAGGGCTCGCGGCCCTCGCCGGTGGGCAGCCGCAGCTCGCCCTCTCCCAGCAGGGGGGCGAGCAGCTCGAACTCGGTGAAGTTCTGGGCGAACCAGGTGGGGCGCAGGATCGTCCACTCCAGGCCGGACTCCTGGACCGCCCGCTCGGTGGCGAGGTCGTCCTCGCCGGGCAGCTCGTCCCAGACCCGGGCGGAGAGCAGCACCAGCCGCCGGGCCCCGGCCTTGGCGGCGAGCTCGGCGAAGCCGGCCACCTCGGCGGGCGAGTCCGCGGTCTCGGAGTCCACCACGTACACGGCGTCGACGCCTTCCAGGGCCGGGCCCCAGGTCGAGCGGTCGGACCAGTCGAAGCGGACCGCGCTGCGGCGGGAGGCGACGACGGGGTCCAGCCCGCGGCGGCGGAGCTCGGCCGCGACCCGGCGCCCGGTCTTGCCGGTGCCGCCGAGCACCAGGATCTTGGCGGGGGTGGAGGGAGTGTGAGAGGTCATGGGGACCAGTACACCGCGCCCGGATCGCCGTCGCGATGGCTGATCCGCTCGTTTCGATGTCCGATCGTCTCGTTTCCCGGGGGTTTCCCTTGGGAGTCGGTGCTTCGTCTCCCGCCGGTTTCCTTCGGGGTTCGCGGCGGCCGGCGGTTTGTAGGATCGGGTGGCATGGATGACGCGTTGTCGGGCCTGCTCCAGGATGTCCGCCCGCAGGGGGCGCTCTTCGACCAGTCGGTGGTCAACCCCCCGTGGTCGCTGCGTTTCCTCGACGCGGCCCCGCTCTCCCTGCTGACCATGGTCAGCGGTGGCGGCTGGGTGGTCCCGGACGGCGGGGAGCCGGTGCGGCTGCTCCAGGGTGATGTGGCGATCGTGACCGGGCCTGAGCCGTACACGGTGGCGGACGATCCGGGGACGCCGCAGCTGGTGCTGGTGCACTCCGCCGACCGGTGCACCACCCCGGGCGGGGCGCTGGTGGTCGGGGACGCCCTGCCGATGTGCGGGCCCGGCGAGGGGGCGGACGGGCGGGGTGGGGCGGAGCTGCTCCGGGGCACCTTCCAGGTGCGGGGCAGCGTCTCGGAGCGGGTGCTCACCGCCCTGCCGAGGGTGGCGCTGGTGCCCGCCGCCCCGGAGGGCTGCCCGGCGCTGGAGATGATCGAGGCGGAGCTGCGGCGGGACACCCCCGGGCGGCAGGTGATGCTCGACCGGCTGCTGGACCTGCTGCTGGTGTGCGCGCTGCGGGAGTGGTTCGAGCTGCCGGGCGCCCAGGCCCCGTCCTGGTACCGGGCGCACACGGATCCGGTGGTCGGGCGGGCGCTGAAGCTGATGCACGGGGATCCCGCGCACGGCTGGACGGTCGCCTCGCTGGCGGCGGAGGCGGGGGTGTCCCGGGCCCGGTTCGCGCGCCGGTTCGGCGAGCTGGTCGGGCAGTCCCCGATGGCGTATCTCACCGAGTGGCGGATCTGCCGCGCCGCCGATCTGCTGGCCCGTACCGATGCCACGGTCGACGCGGTCTCCCGCCAGGTCGGCTACGCCAACGCGTACGCGCTGAGCGTCGCCTTCAAGCGCACCTGGGGGATCCGGCCGACCGAGCATCGCGCCCGGGCCCGGGCCGCGCGGGCGACGGGCCAGGGAGTCGGTGCCGACGCCGGTGTCGGGCGGGACCTGGCCAAAGTGGCCGGCGCGCGGGGCTGAACCACCGCGCGCCGGCCGCCCCGCCCAGACCGTCAGGGGCAGGTCGTCAGGGGCGGGTCGTCAGGGGCGCTCGCGGTCGTGGAGCGCGGTCACCTCCTCGGGGGTGAGGGCCCGGTCGAAGGCCTGGACCCGGTCGACGGCACCGTGCCAGAAGTCGACGTTGCCGCCGCCCCACTTGGCCCGGCCGACGGACAGCGGGCCGGTGCTGACATCGGCGGGGCCGGCCGGGGCGGTGGCGGCGAGCCGGCCGTCGAGGTAGAGGCCGAGGGTGCCGCTCTTCGCGTCGCGCACCCCCACCAGGTGGTACCAGCGGCCGAGTTCGGGGACGGTCTCGGCGCGGGCGCGGTGGGCGCCGGGGGTGCTGAAGGCGAAGGCGCCCTGGCCGTACTGGAGGTAGAAGGGGTTCTCCCGGCGGCGGCCGTCCTGGCTGACCGCGGTGGAGTAGTTGCCGGGCAGGGAGGCGAGCTTCACCCAGGCGGAGACGGTGTAGTCCCGGGTGGTGTCCAGGACGGGCCCGTCGGTCTGGGCGTACTGCCCCTTGCCGTCGAAGGACAGGGCGCTGCCGCTGACGCCGGGGGTCCAGCCGGTGCCCGCGCTGAGCTTCAGCGGCCGGTGCTGGGGGCCGCCATCCTGGGCGGTGGTGCCGCTTCCCTCGTCCAGGGCCCAGGAGCCACCGCCCTTCGGCGCGGGTCGGGCGCCCGCGGCGGCGCCGGCGGCGATGACCTTCTCGTTGACCTGGCGGACCCGGACCGGGTCGACCTTGATCTCCCTGCGGTCGTAGGTGTAGAGCCCGTTGAGCTCGTTCTCCAGGTCGGAGATCTGGGTGTAGACCGAGCCGGAGAGTTCGGCGCCGGCCGCCTCCAGATAGAACTTCTCGGTGTTCTCGACGTACGTGCGGGTCAGGGCCTCCTTGTCGGCGACGCCGCTGTAGATGACGGTCGGCGGGCCGGGCCACATATGGCCGGGGGTGCGCAGGGTGAAGCCGCCGTGCTCACCGTCCATGGCGGCCCGGGTGGCGTCGGGGTAGGCGGGGTCGGTGTTGTTGTAGTCGTGGTGGTCGATGATGTCGCCCTTGCCGGAGTCCCCCTTGGAGTTGCAGCAGTTGACCCCGCTGTGGGCGTTGACCACCCGGGACGGGTCGGCGGCCTTGACCTGTTCGGCGATGCGTCCGGTGGCCTCCCGGTCCCATTCGCCCCAGCCCTCGTTGAAGACGATCCAGCCGATCACCGACGGGGAGTTGTGGTGCTGGCGCATCATCGCGCGGCCCTGGTCGGTGAAGGCCGTGCGGCCGGTCTCGCTGGTGAGGTCGCCGGAGACGAAGTCCTGCCAGACCAGCAGCCCGAGCCGGTCCGCGTGGTGGAACCAGCGCGCGGACTCCACCTTGATGTGCTTGCGTACGGCGTTGAAGCCGAGCTTCTTGTGGGCCTTGAGGTCGAAGGCGAGGGCCTGGTCGCTGGGCGGGGTGTAGAGGCCGTCGGGCCAGAAGCCCTGGTCGAGCGTGGCGAGGGAGAAGATCGGCTTGTCGTTGAGGACCAGCTTGGGGAAGCCGCCGACGTTCTTGACGGCGATCTTCCGCATGCCGAAGTAGCTGCCGAGCCGGTCGGTGGACCTGCCGTCGGTCAGCCGGACGTCGAGGTCGTAGAGGTAGGGGTCGTCGGGGCTCCACAGCCGCTGGTTCGCCACCGGCAGCCGCAGTTCGCGGTTGGCCGGTCCGCTGACCCGGCCGACCACCCTGCCCCGGGTGTCCCGGGCGACGGCCTCCACCCGGGCCTTCGGGGAGGCACCGGCGGACTCGGCGGTGACCGTGAGGGTGCCGCTGTCGATGTCGGGGGTGGTGACAAGGTTGTCAATGGCGGTGTCGGCGACGGGTTCCATCCACACGGTGCCCCAGATGCCGGAGGACTGGGTGTAGAAGATGCCGCCCGGGTCGGTGGACTGCTTGCCCTTGGGCTGGTCGGCACCGCCGGTGTCGGTGACCGCGACCACGACCTCCTGCGGCCCGCCGCCCCGGAGCGCGTCGGTGGCGTCGGCGGTGAAGGCGTCGTAGCCTCCGGTGTGTTCGGCGATCTGCCGCCCGTTGACGTAGATCCGGGACCGGTAGTCCACCGCGCCGAAGTTGAGCTTCAGCCGGTTGCCGCGGCCGATCTTCCAGCCCTTCGGCACCTCGATGAGCTTGCGGTAGAACATATGGTCCTCGTGCCGCTCGATCCCGGAGAGCTGGGACTCCACGGGGAACGGGACGATGATCCGCTCGTCGAGGTTCCGGCCGAACACCGGCTGCTCCCCGGCCTTCGCCGCGCTGAACTGCCAGGGCCCGTTGAGGTTGCGCCAGGCCGAGCGGACCGCCTGCGGGCGGGGGTACTCCGGCAGGGGCCGCTTGGTGTCGAGTGTGTCGCCCCAGGGGGTGGTGAGGCGGTGGGTGGAGGTGTTCCGGGCGGTGCGGGCGATCTCGGGCACGGCCTTGCCGCCGTCGGTGAGGCCGCCCTTGCCGTCGTAGACGAAGCGGACCTGCTGGTTCTGCTGGATGGGCTTGGCGAGCCGGACCAGGAGGGTGTCACGCTCCCCGCGCGGCACCTCGACCGAGGAGATCGGCATGGCCGTGGTGTCCGCCTCGACGGTCAGATGCTCCCTGACCCGGCCGATGTCCCCGACCCGGCCTTCGAAGCGGGCCCGCAGGCTGCGCCCGTCCCGGCCCGCGGTGAGCTCCACCGGATAGACCTCGAAGTCGGCCGGCGGGGTGAACGCCGACTCGGGCACCAGCTGCTTGGGCACGGTGGGGGTGGACCAGCGCAGGAACATATTGGCCCCGCCGGTGTCCTGGAACATCTCCAGCCGGAAGTCGTACGTCCGGCCGGCGGTGAGCCGGACCGGGGCGCTGGTCTGCTCCCTGTCCCAGTCGGGCACCCAGTGGTCGATGACCGGCTTGCCGTCGACGAGGAGCCGGAAGCCGTTGTCGCCGATGCCGTGGAAGGTGTAGTCGCCGGTGGCGGGCGCCTTGATGCCGCCCGTCCAGCGGGCGGTGGTGTGCTCGGCGCCGCCGGTCAGCTTCTCGAAGGTGGTTGCGAGGCCGGGGAGGTTGATCTGCGGATCGAGTGAGGTGCCGCCGAGCTCGGCGAAGTCCCGGGCTCCCGGCGCCGACATACGGAAGTACTCGCCCTTCAGCCCGTGCACCTCGATCGGGGGCTTCTCGGCCGGGGCCTGCTGCCGTCCGGCCGACGCCTGCTGATGGTCTGTCGCGAACGGCTGTTTCCCGGTCGGGGCCTGCTGTTTCCCAGTCGGGGCCTGCTGTTTCCCGGCCGGGGCCTGCTGTTTCCCGGCCGGGGCCTGCTGTTTCCCGGCCGGGGGCGGCGCGGCGGTCGCGGTGCCCGGTGTCAGCGCGGCGGCCGGGAGCAGCAGCGCGACGGCGGTCAGCAGCGCTCGCAGCCGGTTCCGGTGGCGGGTGTGAGGTGGTGTCATCGCATCTGTCCCCTTGTCTGTCTCCTCGGCGGAGATGGCGAGGAAGTCGGGGCGCCCCATGGGCCGTTGTCGGCCCGCTTCACGATTTCAACGATGTAAAAACGGGGTGCGGGGGAATGACAGCATGCGTGGGCACGGCTGTCCATACCTCGCGCAGGGACTCGTGCAGGGACTCGTGCACCGCACCGGGCACCACCCCGCGCGCGGTCCGGTCGCGCCCGCCGGGCGGCCGGACCGCGCGCCCACCGGGGCTCAGGTGCGGTGGATGCGGTCCACCAGGATGTCGATGACCAGCGGTGTCCGGGGCCCGAAGGAGAGCAGGACACCGTCCTCCAGGGCGATGACCCGGCGGTCCGCACCGGCCGGGGTCTGGCTGATTCCGGGGATGGCGAGGAGCCCGTCCATCCCGCCCACCGAGTCCAGCCCCTTGGACATCATCAGGATCACATCCGGCTCCGCGGTGACCAGGGCCTCACTGGTGAGGGGCGTGAACGGCCGGTCGAGACCGGACTCCTTGCCCGCGTCCACCGCGCCGGCCGCCTCCAGCAGCGAGTCCCCGCCGGAGCCCTTGCCGCCGATCAGATACACGGCCGCGGTGCCCCGCATATAGAGGAAGGCGACCTTGGGCCTGCTGCCTTTCGGCACGGCCGCCCGCGCTTCGGCCAGTTGGCCGGCGATCCGCTCGCTGAGGGCCCGCCCCGCCCCCGGTACGCCGAGGGCCTCGGCGACCCTGGTGGTGCGCGTCGAGACATCAGCCAGCTTGCTGGCGGGGTCCAGCACCACCACGGGGGTGCCCGAGGCGCGGATCTGGTCGATGGCCTCGGAGGGCCCGGTGTCGGTGTCGGCGAGCACCACCGTCGGCTTCAGCGAGAGCACGCTCTCCGCGCTCACATCGTGGGCCTTGGTGACCAGGGGCAGCTTCCTGGCCTCCTTGAACGTGGCGGTGATGTCCCGGCCGACGACCCGGTCACCGAGGCCCAGGGTGAACACGATCTCCGCGACCCCGCCGTTGAGCGGCAGGATGCGCGAGGCGTCGGTGACGGTGACCTTCCGGCCGTCGGAGGAGCCGACGGTGACGGGCAGCTCCGGGGTGGGCGGCTTGCCCTCCAGCGGGACCACGGAGTTGGTCGCCAGCTGCTTGGCGGCGGCCGCGGCGCGGGTGCCCGCGTCGGCGGGGGCCGAGGGCGCCGAGGTCTTGGCGGAGCTGCCGGCGCCACCTCCGCAGCCGGCGAGCAGCGCCGCCAGGGCAACGGCGAGAGCGGCGGCACCGCTGCGGAGGGAAACACCTCGACGAACGGCAACACCTCTGCGGGCGCTCGGTAGTTCGGCTCTTCCAGGGGTGCGCATCGCTCGGTCGTTCCCTCTCCTCCGGCACGAACTCAACCCGTAATACTTTAGGTTAGGCTTACCTGAGTTGCCTATGTGGGGGGTGCGGACACGCATGCGTATGCACAGAACCGGCCAACGGGCCCCGCGGGTCGGACCCGCGGCGCTGGCACTGGCTTCCGCCCTGGTCATCGCGGCCTCGCCCGGTGCGGCGGCGGCCGGCGGATCGGCGAAGGGCCCCGAAGGGCAGAGCCTCACCGTGTCCAAGACGTCCGGATTGAACGCGACGGGTGAGACGGTCACCGTACGGGGCTCCGGCTACAACACGGAGAAGGGCATCTATGTCGCCTTCTGCGTGGACAACGGTGTCGGGAAGACCCCGACCCCCTGTGTCGGTGGGGTCGATATGTCGGGAGAGTCCGGGGCCTCGGTGTGGGTGTCCTCCCACCCGCCCTCGTACGGGAAGGGGCTGGCCAAGCCCTACCAGGGCAGCGGGCGCAAGGGCGGCTTCTCGGTGAGCCTCAAGGTGCGCGCCAAGGACGCCAACACCGACTGCACCAAGCCCGGGGTCAGCTGCGCGGTCATCACCCGCAACGACCACACCCGGGGCGGCGACCAGAGCCAGACCGTCCGCATCCCGGTCACCTTCGGCGGCGCGGCGGCCCCGGGCAAGCCCACGCCGAGCACCGGCCGCACCAACTCACCGTCGAGCGACCCTGGTTCGACCGGCACACCCAGCCCGGGGGCCACCACCGAAGGCACGACCCCGTCCGACGGAGCCTCCGCGAGCGCCGCGCCCGGTGGCCCGCTGGCCTCCACCGGCTCCGGCACGGCCCTGCCCCTGTCACTGGGCGCGGCGGGACTGGTGGTCGCCGGAGGTACGGCCTGGCTGTGGGCCCGTCGCCGCCGGTCCGCCGGAGCGGGTGAGAGCACCCCCGCGGCGCGCTGAACCATCTGTCCGAGACCGTCCCATCCCATCGCAGCGGGCGTACGGCCGCGCACACCAGGGGGCTTGATGAACAGGAAGGCGGGCGCCGCCGCCCTGGCCGCGGGAGTGCTGCTGGCGCTCCTCGGCCAGCCGTCGGCGGGCGCACGGGAGAACGAGCCGCGAACGCCCCGGGAGGTGTCCGGCGGCTATGCGAGCTGGGCACCCGCGGGCGGGAGCCTCACCGGCCGCGGCGGTGCGGAGGTGACCGTACACGCCGACCGGCCGGCCACCGCCGGTACGGGAGAGCGCGTCTGGTTCCCCGTGGGCGGCGGCAGCGCGGACCCGGCCGCCGGGGACGCCACCATGGAGCTGACCGGCACGCTGCGACTCACGACGGCGAGAGCCGGCGGTACGGAACTGGCCCTCAGCGAACTGCGGTTGAGCCTGGACGGCGGCCGGGGCACCCTCTCGGCGTACGCGGCCCAGCCGGGCGCCACCGAGCGGCTGCCTCTCGCCGAGGTGCACCCGGGCGACACGGCGCCCCTGGTCCGGGATGCGGGAGCGACCTGGTCCGGGCTGCGGCTCACCCTGACCGAGCAGGGCGCCGCGCTGCTCTCCGGCTGGAGCGGTGAGCGGTACGAGAAGGGTGGCGAACTGGCCCCGCTGGACGTCACCGTGGGGCTGGCCGGCCAGGGTGACGGGGCCGGTGTGCCCGCCGAGGGGCCGGGTAGCCCGCCGTCACCTGAGGCCCCAGCACCGGGGAGCACCCCCTCAGCGCCCACCGAGACGCCCACCGAGACCCGCACCGGCGAACCGGCCGCCCCGCCGACCGCGGCCCTGGCGCATCCGGCCGTGGCCGCCGGGGGCGAACAGCTCATCAGCGGCGCCGGGTTCACCCCCGGCGAGGTGGTCCTGGTCGCCATCGACGACGACACCCGGTATGACGTGGTGGCCGACGGCGAGGGACGGGTGTCCCAGGCGTTCCCGGTGTACCGGACGGCCGCCCCGGGGGCACACACGGTCGAGCTGCGTCCGGTGTCCGGCACGGGCAGCCCGCCCTCCGCCGGGTTCACCGTCACGGTTGCCGACGACGCCACGGGGGCCGGGAGGCCCTGAGCCGTCACCCGTCGGCGCGGCCCTGGGAGCGGACCGGGAACGGTCCGCTCTCCAGGCACGCCCTGACGTCTCAACCCGTGGCGAAATAAGCCCAGTTGGTCTCACCACAGTTCTCTCACACTCTGTTGACAATCGATTCGATCTTGACTTAGGTATGCCTTACCTAAGTTCGGATCGAATCCCGATCCGGGCGCCGCCTGCCGAAAGGTGTGCTGTCACCCATGCGAGCCATCAAGGTCCTGTCCCCTGCCCGTATCGCCGCCCGCGCCGGCCTCGCCGTCGTCGCGTCCACCGCGCTCACGCTGGGCCTGGCCACCTCGGCCTCGGCCGCCACCTCGACCCGGACCGTCACCGACGGGGGCGTGACCTACAACCTGAAGCTGACCTCGCCGAACACGGCCGCCGGCGCGGGCCAGGTCATCACGGTCACCGGCTCCGGCTACAACCCGTCCCAGGGCATCTACGTCGGTCTGTGCGTGGTCAACGGCGCTCCGGGCGCCAACAAGCCGACCCCGTGTCTCGGCGGCCAGGACCAGTCCGGCACCACCGGCGCCTCGCACTGGGTGAACAACAGCATGGGCGGAACGCTCCCGAACACCTCCAAGTTCGGCCCCGGCGGCACCTTCACCGCGAAGATCTTCGTGAAGGCCACCCTTCAGGACGGCAGCGTCTGCGGCGAGGACGTGACCTGTGCCGTGGTCACCCGCGCCGACCACTTCGACACCAATGACCGCAAGTACGACGTCCACGTGCCGATCACCTTCCAGTAGCCCGCGCGCGGCCGGGCCCCGTGACCACGGGGCCCGGCCCTCCGCGTTCCCCGGGGTGCCGGACGCACCCGACAAGTGAGGACCACTCCATGGCAGTTGACCCGACGGACCGGCGGCGACCGGGCCGTGCGGCCGTCCCGCCCTCCCGGCGCGGACGTCCGGCGCTCCTCGCGGCCGCCGCGCTCGTATTCGCCTCCGTCGCCGCCGCGTCCGTCGCCACCGGCCCGGGCGCACGGGCGGCGGACACCCCGCGGACCGCGCTCGGCAAGGCCGGGCAGAAGCTCACCGTCTCCGCCTCCGCCAACCTGGACCCGGCCGGTGAGACGATCCGCGTCACCGGCTCGGGCTATGACGAGAGCAAGGCCATCTACGCGGCCCTGTGCAAGGACAACGGCGACGACCGCATCCCCTCACCCTGCCTGGGCGGCGCCGACACCACCGGCGGGGGCAGCGCCTCGAAGTGGATCGTGCCCAAGGACGACCCGTACGCGGGCGAACTCGCCCTCCCCTGGGGCGATGGCGGCACCTTCGACGTCCAACTGAAGCTGACCGCCAAGGACTCCAGTCTGGACTGCTTGCAGGTGGCCTGCTCGGTGGTCACCCGGGTCGACCACCGGGGCAGCGGCGACCGCTCCCAGGACGTCCGCATCCCGGTCACCTTCAAGGGCCAGGATCCCGGCGGGGGCGACGGCGGCGACGGGGTGGACGTGCCGCCCGGCACCGTCAGCCATGTCAAGGCCGCCGACTTCACCCGGGCCGGCAAGCCGCTGGACCTGCTGGTGCACCCCGGTTCGGGCAAGCTCTACGTCGGCGCCGACAACATCGCAGACACCGCCGACGTCAACGAGCAGGGCCTCTACGTCCTCGACGCCGCCGACGGCACGGTCCGCAGCCACATCAGCAAGGCCCCCGGCTCCACCGGCGCCCTGGCCGACCGCCGGGTGCCGATCCTCGCCGCCCCGCTCCCGGGCGACGGCGTCGTCTTCCACTACCCGCTGCGCGGCCTCGGCACCGCCAAGGACGGGGACACCGCGGCGCGGGGCGTCTGGCTGCCCGGCGCCACCGTGACCGGCGCGGGCCCGGGCACCAAGGCCGCCACCACCCTGGTCCAGCAGGGCGGGACGCTCACCGAGGTCACCACCGCCACCGGGGCCGCCGAACGGAGCCTCACCCTGGACGGGGGCAGCCGGCTCGGTGTGGACATCGCGCGCGGCGCCGCCTGGTCGGGCTACGCCGGAGGGAAGCTCAGCCGGGTCGACACCGGCTCCTTCACGGTGACCGCCGAGGCCGCCCTGCCGGAGGACAGCCTCTGGTTCGTCGCCCCCGACCCCGCCACCGGCAACGTCTGGGCGGGCAGCGGGAACAGCGTCCGGATCTTCGACCAGGACGCCAAGCCGCTGAAGACCATCGAGGGCCGGGACCGTCCGGTGGACATCGCCTTCGACGGCACCTCCGGCCGCGCCTATGTCGTCTGGCAGGACAGCGGCGACACCGGTGACGGCGGCGACAACAACGGCTCCCTGGCGGTCTACGACACCCGGACGCACCAGGAGGCCGCCACCCCCACCCCGCTCAACGGCAACCAGGGCCAGATCGGCCAGGCCTCGGTCGCCGTCGTCCCGGGCGGCTCGGCCGTCTATGTGGCCAGCCCCGCCGAGGGCAAGGTCACCAGGCTGGACCGGCGGGTCTCCCCCAGGGTCGTCCAGACTCCTGCCGACCGCTCGGCGGCCCCGGGTGACGAGGTCTCGTTCGTCGCCGCCGCCGAGGGCACCCCGGAGCCCGCGGTGCGCTGGCAGGTCAGCGCGGACGGCGGTCAGAGCTGGCGGGACATCGAGGGCGCCACCCGCAACGCGTACACCTTCACCGCCCGTACCGCCCAGGACGGCTACCGCTACCGCGCCCAGTTCACCAACGCCGCCGGCACCACCCGTACGTCGCCGGTCACCCTCACCGTCACCGAGCCCGGCGGGGACAACGGAGGAAACACCAGCGGAGGAAACGGGGGCAACGGAGGAAACGGCGACGACGACCAGCAGCCCTCGGGCACCAGGACGATCACCGGGCCGGACGGCCAGAAGCTCACGGTGACCCCGGTGAACCACCTCGCCACCAAGGACCAGAAGCTCAAGGTCTCCGGCTCCGGCTACGACGAGGCCAAGGGCATCTATGTCGCCCTGTGCGTGGACAACGGCGCGGGCGAGCTGCCCACCCCGTGCGTCGGCGGGGTCGATATGACCGGCTCCTCGCACAGCTCCGCCTGGATCTCCTCCAACCCGCCGGACTACGGCCAGGGCCTGGCGAAGCCGTACGGCAAGGGCGGCACCTTCTCGGTCGAGCTCACCGTGGACGCCAAGGACCAGTACACCGACTGCTTCAAGAAGACCTGTGTGCTCGCCACCCGCGCCGACCACACCCTCTCCGGCGACCGCTCGCAGGACGTCAAGGTCCCGATCGCCTTCACCGGCCAGGACCCGGTCGCCACCGACGGCGGGGACGGGGACGGGGACTCCACGGGCGGTGCCTCCGGGGGTACGGGGAGCTCCGGCACCTCCGGATCCACGGGCGGTACGGGCACCTCCGGGACCGCCTCCGGCGGGTCCGTCGGAGGCAGCGGTCCGGCCGGGGGTTCCAGCGGCACCGTGGGCGGGACCTCGCCCACCGGGGGCGGCGGCAGCCTGGCCTCCACGGGTGTCACCGTGCTGACGCTCGCCAGCGTGGCGGGTCTGCTGATGGTCGGCGGCTGGTTCGCCTACCGGCGCGGGCGCCTCGGGGCACGCCGTACGGACTGACACCCCGTACACACGGACATCCCATACGTCCGTACCGGGCCGCTCCGGCCGTCATCCACGGCCGGAGCGGCTACGAATCCCCTCCGCGGAGAGCGGTCCGGCGCGAGTCCCCAGAGTCCCGCAGCCCGCGGGGCCGACCCGCCGGCGCTCCTCCGGAGATCGGGGGCGGTCATGTCCACCAGCGCACCGGCGCCACTGATGCCACCGGCTCCACCGGTACGCGAAGACCGGCCGGCCCTGTCCGGGGACCGCCGGGCACCGGCCGCCGCCCGCCGGGCGACCGCCCGGTTGCTGGCCCGGGCGGGCTGGGGGCGGCAGCGCACGGCCGACGCCGTCCTCATCGTGTCCGAGCTGGTCACCAACGCGGTCCGGCACGCCCCCGGACCCTGCCGGCTCACGCTGACCGAGCGCGCGGGTGTCCTCGACATCGCGGTCGCCGACACCGGCGAGGAACTGCCGCAGCGCTGGACCCACGCCGGGGAGCGGGGCGGCTTCGGGCTGGTGCTGATCGAGCGGCTCGGCGGTCGGCTGACGGTGGTCCCCGCCCTCGGCGGCAAGACCGTGCGGGTCCGGCTCGACCGGCGGGCGGAGAGCGGTGGGCCGCCGTCGGGCCGAGCCGGGGAGCGCCCCCGGTGAGGGCCGCCGTCGCCCGCCGGGGCCCGGCCCGCTTTGCGGGCGGTTCGCGGCGGCACCAAGCTGGGAGGGAGGGACCGGGCCGACGGCGGCGTGGCCGGCGCCCGGTCACGACCCACTGGGAGCTGCGCTTGCCGAAGGGACCCGAGCAGAACGCCGCCGAACGGGAGCTGCTCACCCGGACGGCCCACGGGGACATGGCGGCGTTCACCGAGGTCTATGACACCTTCGCCGACTCCGTGATGGGGCTCGCCTGCCGGATCCTCCAGGACGCCGCGCAGGCCGAGGAAGTCACCCAGGACGTGATGATCGAGGTGTGGCGCACCGCGGACCGGTTCCGTCCGGAGCGCGGTTCGGCCAGGTCCTGGGTGCTCACCCTGGCCCACCGCCGGGCGGTCGACCGGGTCCGTTCCGCCCAGGCGAGCAGCGAGCGCGAGTGGCTGGCGGGGGTGCTGGCCGGGGACCGGGCGTTCGACGAGGTCGCCGAGACGGTGGCCGAGCACGACGAGCACCGACGGGTCTACCGGTGCCTGGCGTCCCTGGCGCGGGCCCAGCGGGTGCCGCTGGTCCTCGCGTACTACCAGGGCATGACCTATGTGGAGGTCGCCGACTCGCTGGCCACCCCGCAGGGCACGGTGAAGTCCCGGATGCGGGCCGGTCTGCGCCGGCTGCGCGCATGTCTGGAGGGTGCCTGGTGACCACCCCCCGAGGGCCGTACGAGGCGCAGGAGCCGCACGGGCCGCATGAGCCGGTCGGGGCGTATGTGCTGCACGCGCTGCCGCCCGCCGAGGAGGCGGCCTTCGAGAACCATCTGGCCGGCTGCGCGGAGTGCCGGCGGGAGGCCGACGCCTACGCCGCCGTGCTGGCCGTACTGGCGGAGGCGCCGCTCCCCGCGACGCTCTGGCCGCGGCCGGAGGCGGTACGTCCGGTGGCCGCGCCGCCGAGGGTACGGACCCGGGTGCTGGACCAGGCCGCCCGTACCGCCCAGGAGCGCCGCGCCTCCCTGCCGGGGCAGCGGGCCCGCCGGCGCCTGCTGAGTCTGGCACTGGCGGCGGCCGTGGCAGCGGCGGCGGCGCTCGGCGGGGTCGCCGCCTGGCAGCACGGCCAGGCCGACCAGGCGCGGGAGCGGGCCGCCCGGGCGGAGAGCGCGGCGCGCACCGCGGCGGCCCAGCTCACCGAGATCCTCACCGCCTCCGATGCCACCGTCCACACCGCCGGGCTGCCGGACGGCGCCTCGGTCGGGATCATCGTCGCGGAGAGCGAGAACAAGGCCGCGTTTACCGCCCAGGCCCTGCCCGCGCTGCCCGGTGGGCAGGTCTATGAGCTCTGGTACGCCTACGGGACCGATGACCTGCGGCCGGCCGGGCTGGTGTCCGGCGCGGGCGGCGAGGCTATCCGGCTGATGGACGGCTGGGTGGGCGACGCGGTGGCCGTGGGCATCAGCGTAGAGCCCGCGGGCGGCTCCCGGCAGCCGACCACCGAGCCGCTCGCGGTGGTGCCGATCACGGCTTCCGACTGAGCCGCGGCACGACGGGAAACACCAGGGCAACCCCTGGGCAACCCTCGCCCCCACACACCGCAACACCGAAAATGCGGAGAAATCCGGCAGCCATGTCATACGCCACCCGTTCTGTCTCGAATACCTGCTATGACCGCCGGACTCACCGATACGCTCACCGGAATTCTGGCCGAGGTCACCGCCGCTCCGGCGGTCTCGGCCGAGAGTGACTTCTTCGCCGAACTGGGCGCGGACTCCCTGGTGATGGCCCGGTTCTGCGCCCGGGTCAGAAAGCACCCGGAGCTGCCTCCGGTCTCGATGCGGGACGTCTACCGCCACCGCACCACCGGGGCGCTGGCCGCGGCCCTCGCCGAGAGCCGCCCTCCCCGGCCCGAGCCCGAGCCGGAGCCGGATTCCCTGGCCGCCCCGGCAGGTCCGGGAGACGGCGGGTACGGGCCGTACCTCCGCTGTGCGGTGCTCCAAGCGCTGCTGTTCTGCGGGTACGCCTGCCTCGTCGCCGTGATCACCGCACGGGGCTATGAGTGGATCTCGGCGGCCGACGGCGCGCTGGACGCCTATCTGCGGTCAGTGGTCTTCGGCGGTGCGGCGCTGCTCGCCCTCTGCCTGCTCCCGGTGGCCGTGAAGTGGCTGCTGGCCGGGCGGTTCCGGCCGGGTCGGCGGATCCCCGTCTGGAGCCTGGCGTATGTCCGCTTCTGGCTGGTGAAGACCCTGGTGCAGGCCAATCCGCTGGTGCTGCTGGCCGGTTCACCGCTCTACTCCCTCTATCTGCGCTCGCTGGGCGCGCGGATCGGCCGGGGCTCGGTCGTCCTCAGCCGCCATGTGCCGGTCTGCGCCGATCTGTTCAGCTGCGGCCGGCGCTCGGTGATCCGCCGGGATGTGTACCTCAACTGCTACCGCGCCGAGGCCGGGGTGATCCACACCGGGACGGTGGCCGTCGGGGACGACGCGCTGGTCAGCGAGGCGACCGTGCTGGACATCGGCAGCTCGCTCGGCGACCGGGCCCAGTTGGGTCACGCCTCCAGTCTGCACAGCGGGCAGGCCGTCCCGGACGGCGAGCGGTGGTACGGCTCGCCCGCGGGGCCGGGCACGACCGACTTCCGGGCCGTGCCGGCGGTCGGCCGGGGCACCCTGCGCCGGATCGCCCACGGCGTGCTGACGGTGCTCGCGGTGGCGCTGGTGTACCTGCCGCTCGCCATCGGCGGGGTGGGCATCCTGTTCGCCGGGGTACCGCGGCTGGAGGCCGCCCTGGCGCCCGGGCCGACGGCGCTGACCTCCTGGGTCTTCTACGGGGAGGTGCTGGCCCTCGCCGCGGTGGTCTTCTTCGGGGCGCTGCCGCTGGGGCTGCTCTTTGTCGCCACGGTGCCCCGGCTGCTCGCCCGCGCGCTGCGCCCCGGCACGGTGTACCCGCTGTACGGGGTCCGGTACGCGGTGCACCGCTTCATCGCGCTGACCACCAACCGCCGTTTCCTGATGCGGCTGTTCGGCGACAGCTCGGCGGTCGTGCACTATCTGGGCGGCCTCGGCTACCGGCTGCGGCCGGTGACACAGACCGGGTCCAACTTCGGCACCGAGGTCCGGCACGAGAGCCCCCGACTGGCCTCGGTGGGCACCGGGACCATGGTCGCCGACGGGCTGTCGCTGCTCAACGCCGACTACTCGCACACCTCGTTCACGGTGTCCCGGACGGCCATCGGGCCGCACAACTTCCTCGGCAACCAGATCGCCTACCCCTCCCGGGGCCGCACCGGCGAGAACTGCCTGCTGGCGACCAAGGTGATGGTCCCGGTGGACGGCGAGGTGCGCCGGAACACCGGGCTGCTGGGCTCCCCCAGCTTCGCCATCCCGCGCACGGTGCGGCGGGACACCGCCTTCGACGACATCCGCGGCGACGGGACCGGGCTGCGCACCCGGCTGGCCGCCAAGAACCGGCACAACGCCGCCAGTATGGGCCTGTATCTGCTGACCCGGTGGCTGTTCTTCAGCTGGATCACCCTCCTCGTCACGGTGGCCGCCGAGCTGTACGCCGGGTACGGGGTGTGGGCGATCGCGCTCGCCAACATCGCGGCCGTGCTCTCCGGACCCCTGTACTTCGCCCTGGTGGAGCGGGTGACCACCGCCCGCCATCCCCTGCGGCCGATGTTCTGCTCGATCTACGACCGGCGCTTCTGGTACCACGAGCGCTACTGGAAGGTGCCGTCCGAGACCTATGTGCGGGTGCTCAACGGCACCCCGTTCAAGAACGCGGTGATGCGGGCCGCCGGCGTCCGGATGGGCCGCCGGGTCTTCGACGACGGCTGCCATCTGACGGAACGCGCCCTGGTCGCCATCGGCGACGGCTGCACCCTCAACGCGGGCAGTGTGGTGCAGACCCACTCCCAGGAGGACGGCGCCTTCAAGTCCGACCGCTCGGTGCTCGGTGCCGGGTGCACGCTCGGCGTCCGCGCCTTCGTCCACTACGGCGTGGTGCTGGGCGACGGGGCGGTGCTGGCGCCCGACACCTTCCTGATGAAGGGCGAGTCCGTGCCGCGCCGGGCCCGCTGGGGCGGCAACCCGGCCCGCCCGCTGCCCGTCCCCGTACCGGTCCGGACCCCCTCCCCCACCCCCGTACCGCATCCGGCCAGGACTCCGGAAGGCAGCCGGCCATGAACACCGAAGCCGCACCCCCGCCCGTAGCCGACCGCACCGCCCTCCCGTCCTGGACCCGTGCGCCCCGCCCCGGCGCCGCCGAGCACATCGAGCCGCTGCCCGCCGAGCTGACCGAGGCCCTCGGCCGCACCGCGCGGGGGCTGGGGGTGCCACCGGCCACGGTCTGTTTCGCGGCACACCTGCGGGTGCTGGCGGCGCTCAGCGGCTCGACCGAGATCACCACCGGCTACGGGGCCGGGGTGGTGCGCCGGGTGGCGGTCACCGCCCCCGACTGGCGCGGGCTGGTACGCGCGGCCCATCGGGCGGCGGCCGAGAGCACCCCCGCCGCCCAGCCTTCGGATGTCGTGTTCGACCCGGTCGGCACCGAGGCCGCTGCCGCCGGGCGGGCCGGGCTGCGGGTCGCCGTGCTGGGCGGCGAACGCCCGTACGCCCTGCGGCTGCGCTACCGCACCGAGCTGCTCGACGCACCCGCCGCCGCCCGGATCGCGGGCTACCACCGGACCGCGCTCGCCCTGCTCACCGCCGACCCGAAGGCGCCGCAGGCCGGGCAGAGTCTGGTGTCGGCGGCGGAGATCCGCTACCAGACCGAGGAACTGGCCGCCGGGCCGCACTGCCCGCTCCCCGACCTGCGGGCCCATCAGCTGTTCGAGCGGCAGGCCGCCGTCCGCCCGGACGCGGTGGCCGTGGTCCACGGCGAACGACACTGGACCTTCAGGGAGTTGAACGTCCGCGCCAACCGGCTGGCGCACGCACTGCTGGCCGAGGGGCTGCGCCCCGAGGACCGGGTCGCGGTGGTGCGGGAGCGCGATCCGGAGTGGATGGCCTCGGCGCTCGCGGTGCTCAAGGCGGGCGGCGCCTATCTTCCGGTGGAGCCGCACTTCCCGGCGGCCCGGATCGCCCGGATGCTGGAGCGCGCCTCCTGCCGGCTGGTGCTGACCGGCGCCGGGATCTCCCCCGGCCTCACCGAGGCGCTGGCCGACCGGCCCGGCACCGCGATGCTGGACGCCGAAGCCGTCTCCGCCGGGCCCGGGGCGGAGGCCGACCCCGGGTTGCCGATCGGCCCCGGTCGGCTGGCCTATGTCTACTTCACCTCCGGCTCCACCGGTGAGCCCAAGGGCGCGATGTGCGAGCACGCGGGGCTGCTCAACCATCTGCTGGCCAAGATCCGCGATCTGGGGGTGGACGCCGGGCAGGTGGTCGCCCAGAGCGCCCCGCAGTGCTTTGACATCTCGCTCTGGCAGCTGCTGGCGGGTCCGCTGACCGGAGGACGGACGCTGCTGGTGGAGCAGGCGGCGGTACTGGACGCCGACCGGTTCCTGGACACCGTGGAACGGGGCGGGGTCACCGTGCTCCAGGTGGTCCCCTCCTATCTGGACGCCCTGCTGGCCGCCCTGGAGCGGCATCCGCGCGAACTGCCCGAGCTGCGCTGTGTGTCGGTGACCGGCGAGGCACTCCGGCCGGAGCTGGTACGCCGCTGGTTCGCGGCCCGCCCGGGCGTCCCCCTGGTCAACGCCTACGGGCTGACCGAGACCTCCGACGACACCCACCACGAGATCCTGCACCGGCCCCCGCCGGGCGACCGGATTCCGCTGGGGCGGCCACTGCCCAACGTACGGGCGTATGTGGTCGACGAACGGCTGCGGCCGGTGCCGCTGGGCGCCCCCGGCGAGCTGGTCTTCTCCGGGGTGTGCGTGGGCCGCGGCTATCTGGGCGACCCCGAGCGCACCCAGGCGGCCTTCCCGGACGACCCGCTGGACCCCGGTCACCGGCTCTACCGCAGCGGCGACCTCGGCCGGTGGACCCCGGACGGCAAGCTGGAGTTCCTCGGCCGCCGGGACGGCCAGGTGAAGGTGCGCGGCTTCCGGGTGGAGACCGGCGAGGTCGAGAACGCCCTGCTGCGGGTGGACGGGATACGGGACGCGGCCGTGGTCGTCGGCCGGCCACCCGGCGGCGCGGCCCGGCTGGTCGCCTTCTGCGCCGGGCCCCGCCCGATAGCCGACGACCGGCTGCGGAGCCAACTCGCCCGCCGGCTGCCGGAGTATCTGCTGCCGGACGCCTTCCACTGGCGGTCCGCGCTCCCGCTCACCGCCAACGGCAAGACCGACCGGAAAGCACTGGCGGAGCTGGACACCACCGAAGCAGCCGCGTCCGGCCCCGAGGCTCCGCGCGGCCCGGCCGAGGAGCGGCTTGCGGCGGCCTGGGCGGAGGTGCTGGGCGTTCCGGTGGAGCGCGTCGGCCGGCGGGACCACTTCTTCTCGCTGGGCGGCGACTCGCTGTCGGCGGTCCGGCTCGCCGTTCGGCTGGACCGCTCGGTCTCCGTCAGCGACATCACCGCCCACCCCGTACTGGCCGATCTGGCCGCCCTGCTCACCGATCGTTCCCGTGACCGATCCGATTCCCGGCAAGGAGTACGACGATGACGTCCCCGACTCCGCTGATGGCCGTCCGGCCCACCCGGCAGCCCGAAGCCCCACCGATCATCGACGCCCCGCCCGGCGACCCCGGCGGCTGGGCCACCGCGCACCGCGAGGAGCTGCGTACCACGGTGACCCGGTACGGGGCGGCGCTGGTCCGGGGCCTCGGTCTGAGCACCCCTGACGAGGTGGCCGCGGTCGCCGATGGACTGGGCGCGGCGCCCATGGTCGAGCGCGAGGCGCTGGCCACCCGCCGGACCTACCGGCCCGGTGTGTACTCCTCCGCCGACTGGCCGCCCCAGCAGCGTATGTGTATGCACCATGAGTCGAGCTACACCCTGCCGTGCCCGTCCCTGCTGCTGATCGGCTGCCTCACCGCGCCCGGCACCGGTGGGGAGACCGGCATCGCCGATGCCGCCGCCGTGCTGGACGCCCTCCCCGAGCAGCTGGTGCGCCGCTTCGAGACCGAGGGCTGGCTGCTGACCCGCGCCTACCAGGACGAGATCGGAGCCACCCTCGGCCAGGCCTTCGGCACCGAAAACCCGGGCGAGGTGGCCGCGTACTGCGGTGCGCACGCCATCGAGACCGAGTGGCGGGACGGCGGCGGGCTCCGCACCCGTCAGCGGCGCCCCGCCGTGGTACGCCATCCGGCCGACGGCCGCCGCTGCTGGTTCAACCAGGTCGCCTTTCTCAACGAGTGGACGCTGGACCCTGAGGTCCGGGAGTACCTGATCGAGATGTACGGCGCCGACGGGCTGCCGTTCACCACCCGCTACGGCGGCGGCGATCCGATCGACGAGGAGACGGTACGGCTGATCAACGCGGCCTACGCCGAGCACACCGTGCTGCGCCCCTGGCGCTCCGGCAATCTGCTGGTCCTGGACAACCTCCGTTCCGCGCACAGCAGGGAGGCCTACGAGGGGCCTCGGGATGTCGTCGTGGTACCCGCCGACCCGGTCCGGCTGTCCGCCCCCGCCCCCACCATTCGAGATTCGAGGTGACTGAGCCATGCCGCTCGCCCCCATCCCCGCCCCCGCGGCGCCCCTCGCCTCCGCGCAGGCCGCCGGCGCGCCGTCCTTCGCGGTCGTCTCCGGTGACCAGGTCCAACGGGCCCTGCTCGGACGGGAGAAGGAGCTGGTCCAGGTGGTGGAGGCCGCCTACCGGCTGCATGGCGCGGGGAGGTCGGTCAACCCTCCCTCCTCCTTCCTCCGCTTCACCGACCGGCCGACCGCCCGGATCATCGCCCTGCCCGCGTCGATCGGCGGGGAGGTCGGAGTGGACGGGATCAAGTGGATCTCCAGCTTCCCGGCCAACACCGCCACCGGGCTGCCCCGGGCGTCCGCGGTGCTCATCCTCAACGACCCGGTGACCGGCTACCCGTTCGCCTGTCTGGAGAGCTCGATCATCAGCGCCAGCCGTACGGCGGCGTCCGCCGTCTCGGCGGCCGACCGGCTCAGCCGGGGCCGGCCGCGGCCTCGGCGGGTGGGCTTCTTCGGCGCCGGGCTGATCGCGCGCTATGTCCACACCTTCCTGGCCGCCACCGGCTGGGAGCCGGAAGAGATCGGGGTGTACGACACCTCTCCCGCCAGCGCCTCGGCGTTCCGGCTCTATCTGGAGCAGTCCGGCGGACATGGCCGGGTCACCGTGCACCCGGGGCCGCGCGAACTGGTCGGCTACAGCGACCTGGTGGTGTTCGCCACCGTCGCCGGAGCGCCGCATGTCCACGACCCCTCGTGGTTCGCGCACCATCCCCTGGTGCTCCATCTGTCGCTGCGGGACCTCGCCCCGCGCGTCCTGCTGGACGCGGTGAACATCGTGGACGACATCGAGCACTGCCTGCGGGCCGCCACCTCGGCGCAGCTGACCGAACAGCTCACCGGTAGCCGGGAGTTCCTGCACGGCACCCTGGACGATGTGCTCACTGGCCGGGTCACCGTGCCGGCCGACCGGACCGTGGTCTTCTCCCCGTTCGGCCTGGGCGTCCTGGACCTCGCGGTCGGCAAGTACGTCTACGACGAGGTGGCGGCGTCCGGGGAACTCCGGGTCGCCGACGGCTTCTTCCACGAGCTGCGCCGCTACGGCTGACCACCCCACCCACCCTCCGAGGAGGAATCCGCCGTGCCCGTCATCTCGGTCCCCCACGCCTTCAACGAGGAGGACCTGTACATCGACCTGCGGGGCCACCTCGGCCGTCCGCTCTACCTGAAGTGCGAGGGGTTCAACTTCGCCGGTTCCATCAAGCTCAAGGCCGCCCGGGAGATGGTCGAGTCCGCCGAGCGGGAAGGGGCGCTCACCCCCGGCTCGTCCATCCTGGTCGAGTCCTCCTCGGGCAACCTCGGGGTGGCGCTCGCCATGATCGCGGCGAGCAAGGGGTACGGCTTCCTCTGTGTCACCGATGCCCGTTGCAACCTGGCGACCCGGCTGCTGATGGAGGCGCTCGGCAGCCGGGTGCATGTCATCCGGGAGCCGGATCCGGAGAGCGGACTGCTCGGCGCCCGGCTGGCCTACGTTCGCAGGCTCTGCGCCGCCGATCCGCGCCATGTCTGGCTGAGCCAGTACACCAACCCGGCCAACTGGCGTGCGCACTACCGCAGTACGGCTCCCGCCATCGCCCGCGCCTTCCCCCGGCTGGATCTGCTCTTCGTCGGCGCCGGGACCACCGGCACCCTGATGGGCTGCGCCCGGTTCTTCCGGGAGTGGCACCGCCCGGTGCGGGTGGTCGCGGTGGACAGCGCGGGCTCGGTGAGTTTCGGGGGCCCGCCGGGCCGCCGGATGATCCCGGGGCTGGGCATGAGTGTGCCGCCACCGCTGCTGGACCGCTCCCTGGTGGACGACGTGGTCAGCGTGGACGAGGCCGACACCGTGCGCACCTGCCGCCAACTGGCCCGTCGGGGCTTTCTGTTCGGCGGCTCCACCGGCACGGTCGTCAGCGGCGCGGCGGCCTGGCTCGCCGAGCACGACGCCGATGGCGTCCATGAGCTGACGGCCGTGGCGATCTCGCCCGACCTCGGCGAGCGCTATCTGGACACCATCTACCAGGCCAACTGGGTGGAGGCCCTGTACGGCGCCGACGCCCTCCGCCCCGCCGCCACCCCCGCCGGGACCGACCCGTTCACGGCAGCCGGCGCACCGCCCCGGGGGTCCGGCCCCCGGGCAGGAAGAGCACCGAGTTGACATACCTCTCCCGGCCGGGCGCCAGGGTGCGCCGGAGCATGCCGCGGTGCACCAGATGCTCGGTGCGGCGCTGGTAGGCGGGGAGGTCGAAGCCGGTGAGCGGGCGCCAGCCGTCGGAGAGCAGCACCCAGCCCGCGTAGCCGTGTTCGGTCGCCAGCAAGTCCACCACGGGGGTGATGGGCCGGATACGGGTCTCCAGCTCCACCAGCAGCGCCGGGCGCCGCCGGTCCAGGACACCCCGCGCCCCGCGCAGGGCGGCCAGTTCGCCGCCGTCGGTGTCCACCTTGATGAAGACCACGTCCCGCACCCCGAGGCTGTCCACGGTCACCGTGGGCACCTCGACGCTGTGTCCGTGCACCCCGGCGCGGGTCAGCGAGGAGAGGCCGCGGTCCCCGTTGTCGCCGTCCGGCAGCCACAGCTCGGCGGTGCCCTCCCGGTCGGAGGCGGCGGCCTGCACCACCCGAACGTTGGCGGGCAGGGCGGCCCGGAGATGGGCCGCCAGATGCGGGACCGGTTCCACGGTAACCACCCGGGTGCAGCGGTCGGCCAGCCGCCGCGACCAGGGCCCGAACCAGCCTCCCAGGTCGATGGCGGTGCCGCCGGCCGGGCAGTAGTCGGTGAGCCGGGCCAGTTCGGGTTCCAGCCTCGGGTACAGCGCCCGGGCGGTGGCGCCGACCAGCCCGGTGGGCAGGTGGGCGGCGACGGAGGCGGCCAGGGTGCCCATCAGCCCTCCGTCCGGGGTGAACGGTCGGCGGCCGCGGCAGCTGCGCCGGCCAGCGGTGTCCCGGAGGAGGGGAGCAGCTGCGGGATGCCGTCCACGATGGGGTAGCGCAGCTTCAGCCGCGGGTTGACCAGGGCGTCCTGGGTGGGCAGCAGGGTCAGCGGACCCTTGTCCAGCGGGCAGACCAGGATGCTGAGCAGCGGATCGTCGGGGGACATGGTGGGCTCCTTCACAGGGGGCGGCTCTCACGGGGGCGGATCTCACGGGTGCTGATGTCAGGTGTGCGGGCGGAGGGGCGCGGCCGGGGCCGGGACGTCATGGCGGGGCAGGGTCAGCAGGACGCCCAGCGCGAGAGCGGTCCCGGCCAGCCTGAGCGCCAGCGGCAGGGGCTCCGCGGGCAGCGACTCGCCGAAGGCGAAGGTGCCGAGGACGGCCGCGAAGACGCAGCTGACCGTGGTGCAGACGGGCACGATCAGCGAGGCCCGGCACCGTTGCAGCGCGGCCTGGGACATCACCAGCCCGGCGGCGGCCGTGCACAGCAGCAGATACGGGTACGGGGAGGCCGCCAGGGCCAGTGCGGCGTCCACCGGGCCGTCGCCGTACGGGAGCGAGGAGGCACCCTTGACCGCGAGCGAGCTGACGCCGTACAGCAGCCCCACCGCCACCCCGTAGCCGATGCCGCTGGTCGGCATCCGGTGCGGTCGGCGGGCCCGCTGGTCCACCCTTCCGTACAGCCAGATCCCGGCGGCGAGCGCGGGCAGGCAGACCAGCAGCACCGTCGGCCAGGGCGCCGAGCGGCCGACGCCGTCCCCGTCGCGGAGCGAGGCGACGACCATGACCAGGGCGGCGAGCACCGCCGGCAGGGCGTGCCGCTCCCGCCCCGAGGTCCGTTCGCCGAGGACCGCCGAGGAGAGCAGCAGGAGCAGCACCAGGCCGGAGACGAAGATGCCCTGGGCGGCGGCGATCGGCAGGGTGCGGTAGACGGCCAGCTGGGCGGCGAACCCGGCGGCCAGGGCGAGGGACCCGGCCAGCCAGGCCGGGCTGGCCGCCAGGGTGAGCACGGTACGCAGCGGGCGGGCGGCGGACAGCTCCGGCAGCCGGCCCAGCGCCCGCTTCTGCAGGACGAAGCCCACGCTGTACAGCGCGTTGGCGAGCAGCGCGGCCGCCACGCCCCACCACACGGCTACCGCCGCCGGGCGTGCGCCAGCAGGATCGACGCGGCCGAGGGGACGGCGCAGGCCACCCGGTCGGCCAGCCGCAGCCCGCGCGGCACCCCGTGGAAGGGCGCACCGGAGATCCGGACCTCGGCGAAGCCGGACGCCTGGAGGAAGGAGCGCAGGGCTCGGGCGGTGTAGAGGCGCAGATGGCCCACCACCTCCCGGCCCGGGCGGCCGTGCACCCCGCGCAGACTCACCTCGGAGAACACCGGCTGCACCCCGGCCAGCAGCAGCGCCCGGTTGTACCAGGCCGCCAGGTTGGGGGTGGAGAGCATCAGATGGCCGCCGGGCCGCAGCACCCGGCGCAGCTCGTCCAGAGCGGCGTCCGGATCGACCAGATGCTCGATGACCTCGCTGAACAGCACCGCGTCCGCGCAGCCGTCCGCCAGCGGCAGCCCCCCGCCGTCCAGTTCGCCGCGCACCACCCGGTCGACCCGGGTACGGGCCCGGCGCAGCGCGTCCTGCGACCAGTCGACGCCGACCAGCCGGTGGCCGGTGAGCAGGGGTGCGGCGGTGGCCGCGGCGGTGCCGTCGCCGCAGCCGATGTCGAGGACGAGCGCCCCGTCCGGACCGTAGGCGGCGGGCGGGCCCAGCGCGGCGGCCAGCAGTACGGCCTGGCGGCGGGAGCGGGCGTCGCCCGAGGCGACGGGGACGGCCGGGTCCTCGTAGAAGTCCCGCAGGCCGTGCAGAACGGGCCGGGCCCCGGCGGTGTCGGTGGTTCCGGTTTCCTCGGTTGCCCCGGTCGTTGCCTGGGGTGCCCCGGTCGTTGCCTCGGTCATGGTGTCTCCCCCTGGGCCGGGGCGCCGGTGGCGGCCAGATGGCGGGTGAACAGCTCGCGGAGCACTTCGGCGTCCTCCTCGCCGAGCAGGGCCCGGGACCAGCGCAGCACCAGATGGAGCCGTCCGCCGGTGGAGGCGGTGGTGAAGGTGAGCCCGCGCGGCATCCGGGCGGGCGCGGAGAACCAGACCCGCTCGGCCCGGCCCGCGTCGCCGAAGTCCAGTGGATAGGGGACGCGGCCGATGTTGCTGAGCAGGGTGGTGGAGGTCCAGGGCGCGGCGAGCTGCCGCAGCGCCCGGGTGGCGCGCGCCCGGACGGCCACCGGGGCGACCGGGGCGGTGAGCAGCGCGGCGCCCAGCCCGAGCGGGCGGCGGGGCAGCGTCTTCAGCAGCCGGGTGCGTTCGGCGGTGCGGCCGAGCAGCTCGGCCGGGTCCGTCCCCGGGGCGGTCTCCGCCGCGGAGTAGGCCACCTCGACCAGCCGGGTGCCGTTGCCGATCGGCATCCCCGGGCCGCGCGGGCGGTCGTCCACCGGCATGGTGATCCGCACCGGCCGGTCCTGGTCCCCGCCCCGGCGCCGGTTCCAGTCGGCGACGGTGAGCGCGGTCGCCACCAGCAGCTGGTCGTTGACGGTATGGCCGGAGCCGGGTGCCCGGCGGGGCACCGGCAGTTCGCAGACCAGCATGCCGTTGCCGGGGGCGGGCGGTCCCGGGTGCCCGGTGGCCACCCTGGCGGGGCGGCCGGGGGTACGGGCCGGCCGGGTGCCGGCCGCCGGGCCCGTACCGCCGCCGCCCGGTGCGGACCGGGTCGGTGGCTCGGCGAAGGGCGGGGCCCCGCCCGCGTACACCTCGGCGGCGGTGGCCGCGATCCGTAGGCAGGCCGGTCCGTCCATGGCCGCGTGGTGGAGGGTGAACAGCAGGACGCAGCCGGGCCGTTCGGGTTCCTCGACCACATCGAGCCGCAGTGGCGGGGAGGCGGTGAGCGGTGGCGGTTCGGCCAGCGCCCGCCCGCGCGCGGCGGCCAGCGCCCCGGCCACTCGGGGCGGGAAGGCGACCACCTCGGTGTCGGGTGCGCCGGTCAGCTCCCAGGCGTAGCGCAGGGCGAGCGGACGGGGTGCCCGCTGGCGGACCAGGGCGCGCGGATGGCGGGTGAGGGCGGTGGCGACGGCGGCCCGCAGCCGCTCCGGGTCGGGCCGCCCGGGCAGATGGATCTCGATATGGACGGTGTCGGGCTCGTCCGGGTCGGCGCAGTGCCGGGCGATCTCGTCCACCACCGGGAACGGCAGCCGTCGCGGCGGTCCACCCGGCCGGGCGGAATGCTGCTGGTGGGTGGCGGTCATGGCGTACTCCTCGGGTGGTGGTGCTTCCCGCGGCCCGTGTCCGTCTCCGCGTTCGTTTCCCTGACCGACTCCGGGTTCGTTTCCCTAGTCGTTTCCTCGGCCGTTTCCTTCGGGGTTTCCTCCGTTTCCCGGCCCGGGCCGCCCGTTTCCCGGTCCGGGCCGCCCGTCTCCCTGGGGAAACCGCGGTCGGGCCGCTCGTCCGGTTCACCGGCCCGGTGCAGCCCGCGCGGGCGGATCGGGCCGACCGTCACCAGGGCGGCGAAGAGGGCGAACAGGGCCAGCAGTTGGGCCGTGCTGCCGAACGCGCCCCGGTCGGTGGCGAAACCGTCGTCGGCGCCGAGCGCGGCCACCACTCCGGCCGCCGTCATCGCCCCGAACGCCACCAGGGCCAGCAGTCCGGGCCGCAGCCAGGCCACCACCGCCAGCAGCGGCACCAGCAGGGCGAGCGGCCCTGCCACGATCACGGCCGCCGCGGTCAGCACCAGGCAGCCGAGCAGGAGCCCCGGGCCGGGCGGCGCCTCGGTGAGGCCGACGGACCGGCCAGTGGACGGACCGGCTGCCTGGTCGGGGGCGGCCGGGCGGCGGCGGCCCACGGCCAGCGCGGCCAGGGCGAGCAGCAGCACCCCGGCGCCGATCAGCCCGGCCTGGTAGAGGGTGGCGGGGGTGTACTCCAGGGTGACCGTGCCACCGGTTCCGGCGGGCACCAGCCAGCCCTGCTGCCAGCCGTCCAGCCGTACCGGCTCCAGCTCCTTGCCGTCGAGGGTGGCCCGCCAGCCTCGGTTGGCGTTCTCATGGAGCTGGAGGTAGGAGGCGGTGCCCGCGCCGACGCGGACGGTTCGGCGGTCCGCGTCGCCGGTCAGCTCGCCCAGCGGGCGGGAGGCGCCGGCCGCGGCCTCGGGGTCCGGGTCTCCGGTGCTCAGGGTGACCGAGGTGAGGGCGAGCGGCCCGGTGTCCCCGGCCTGGACGGTGTGGGTGCGGCGGTCCAGCGCGACCGTGCCGCCCTCGGTGCAGGGGGTGACCGCGATCGGCCGGCGCTCGGTGAGGTCGCGGACCCGGCCCTCGGCGCGGGTGGCGAGGAACCGCCCGTCCACCGAGAGGATCGGGCCCTGGCCGCAGGGCAGACTGAACCGGGTGCCGGGGTCGGGCTGCGGGGAGCGGAACCTCTCCAGCGCCGGGATGTACACCTCGCTGAGCCCGACCGGGAGTTGCAGCCGGTCGTCGGCGACCGGGTTGTGCAGGGTGAGCGGGGCGCGCCGGGAGATGGTGATGTCCATCCGGTCGGTGCTGATGGGGGCGAAGCGGGCCATCCCGTTCTCGTCCACGGAGGCGATCGCGGTGCCGTCCGGGGAGCTGATCTGCACCTGCTCGGGGCGGGTGGAGAGCCCGCCGGCGGCGGCGAAGACGATCTCGCCGACCGAGGTCCGCTCGGGCCAGCGCAGCCGCAGGACCGGGCGTTCCCCGGCGATCCAGGCGGTGGTGAGGTCGCCGTCGGTGAGGTTGCGCGGGGAGAGGGCGGTGCCCAGCCGGGCGGTGGAGTCGGCGGTGACGGTGATCTGCCGCTGCCGTCCGGTGAGCCGGTAGAGCAGCTGGTCCAGGGCGTCGCCGGGCACCGGAAGGGCGGTGGCGCGCACGGTGTAGTCGCCCTCGCGGACCGCCTCGAACTGCCGGTTCAGCCCGGTCTCGGCGGTGACGGCGGAGAGCCCGCCCGGGTCGGAGCCCCGGTTGAGGGTGTAGACGACGGAGTCGCCCGGTTCGTCGGGGGTGTCGGCGGGCAGCGCCAGGGCGCGGCTGACCTGGAGTCCGGGGACGGTGATCTCACTGAACCCGGCGCCGGTGAGTCCGGGCCGCCCCTGCTGGGAGTCGAGGATGGTGACCTTCAGCCAGGCGGCCTGGCCGGGTGGGGCGGGCACGTCCTGCGGGGTGCCGTCGGGGCGCAGCGGGCTGTCGCGGTGGCCGAGGTCGGTCTCCACCCGGACGACGGTGGGCGCGGCGCGGACGTCCCCGCCGGGCAGCGGGGTGAGCCGGATGGTGGCGGGGACGGCGGTGCGGCCGGTGAACTCGACGCGTACCCATTCGCCTTCGGGGCTGGCGGGTGAGCCTTCGGCCCAGCCGGTGTCCGGGTTGCCGTCGAAGGCGCCGACCGGGTCGTACTGGGGCAGGTGGAAGAGCCAGTTGCCGACGGAGGAGGCGGTGACCGAGGCGGCTCCGCGCAGTACGGCGGTGGTCTGGTGGCCGGCGCCGCGGATGGGGAGGATCTGCCGGGGTGCGGCCCCGGGGTCCTGGACTGCCTCGGCGGGGTTGCGCTCGTCGGCGGTGTAGGTGTGCGAGGTACCGGAGTTGACCAGGCCGAAGCGGGTGTCGGCGCGCCGCATCCCGTCCCCGGAGGCGTACACCGGAGGCTTGTCGACGCCGGGGTGGGCGTCGCCGGTGAGGACCGCGGGCCGACCGGTGAGGGTGTCGCCGGCGGAGAGCGGGAGCAGGGTCTCGGGGCCGCCGCTGACCACGGCGGTGCCGGCGACCGGGGTGAGGCGGGCCGGTCCGGGCGCGGGCAGTGCGGCCGGCGGGGCGTAGACCTCCACGGCACGGCGGCGCGGGTAGAGCGCCTCGACCTGGACGGGGGTGTCGTCGGCGATCCGGCCACCGGTGGTGACCGGGCCGAAGCCGGCGACCCGGCGGAAGCCGGAGGCCTCCAGGGTGCGGACGACGGTGGCGGTGGGGACGTAGCCGAGCTGGTCGGGGTCGAGGTCGTTGCGGACGACGACATGGCGCAGCCCGGCCCGGTTGAGGTATTTGGCGAGTCCGGGGACCTCGCCGCCGGAGGTGAGGGCCTGTTCGACGGCGTCCATGGCGCGCCGGTTGCCGGGGGTGCCGAAGGGCACGTAGTCGCGCTGGGCCCAGGGTGAGCGGGCCAGCGCGTGCAGCGGCTGGTCGATGGGCGAGCCCCAGGTGTAGATGCCGTGCGCGGTGGCGGGCACCACCAGGGCGCGGTCCTTGGGCGCGTTCTTCGCCAGCCAGTCGGCGGTGGTCTCCCAGTAGGCGGGCAGTTGGCGGAAGGAGCCGGGCTGGAGCACCCGGCCGTCGAGGTAGGGCAGGAAGAGTCCGGGCAGCACCAGCAGCGCGGCGAGCGCGGGCAGATGGCGGCGCACACGGGTCCTGGTGGCTCCGGCGGTGAGGTGGGCGAGACCCAGGATCAGGGCGAGGGCGAGGCCGGTCTGGAACTTGTAGATGTTGCGGAACGGGGCCAGGGTCCCGTCCAGCCACTGCTGTACGGAGCCGTGGAACGGCGCGCCGAGGGCGCCGCCGTAGCCGGCCAGGGTGATCAACGCGACGGTGAGCACGGTGAGCACCAGCCAGCGCCGTTCGGGCAGGTCGCGGCGGGCGAGTCCGGCCAGGCCCAGGGCGGCGGCGAGCGCGGAGCAGCCGATGACCAGGACCGAGGTGGCGACGGCCCAGCCGGCCGGCAGCCAGGGGTCGCCGAAGTCGAGGTAGCCCACCCAGTTCCCGGCGCCGCGCAGCAGTTCGGTGGCGGACATGGTGGAGGTGGTGGTGTGGGCGGTCTCCACGTACGGCATGAAGTTCTCGCCGTATCCGCCGAGCAGCAGCAGCGGCACGGTCCACCAGGCGGTGGCGGCGACGACCAGCGGGGTCCACCAGGCGATGAGGGCCCGTTTGCGCGGGCCGCCGGGGCGGCTGAGCAGATAGAGCCCGGCGGGCAGCAGGGAGGCCAGCGTGGAGGCCGCGTTGACGCCGCCCATCAGCGGGATGAGCAGCGCGGAGCGGGCCGCGGCGAGCCTGGGCGTGAGCCGGGGGTCGGTCAGCGGCAGCAGCACCCAGGGCAGCAGGGCGCCGGGCAGCGCGGCGGCGGAGGTGGAGCCGACCACCGTGGTGTACGTGGGCCACAGGGCGTAGACGGCGGCGGCGAGCAGCCGGCTGCGGTCGGAGCCCACCGCGAGGCGTTCGGCCAGCCGCAGCGCACCCCAGAACGCGGCGGACACCACCAGGGAGAGCCAGAGCCGCTGGCTGAGCCAGACGGGCAGCCCGACCAGGTCGGCGGCGGCGTGGAAGGGCAGCATCGGGATGGCGTAGCCGATGTACTGGTCGGCGATGCCGCCGAAGCCGGCCCGGTCGTGCCAGAGGGTGCCGAGGTCGGCGAGGAAGCCCCAGGGGTCGGTGACCACCCCGAGCTTGGTGTCGAAGGTCATCCGCCCGGGTGCGGCGGCCAGGAAGGCGGCGAACACCACGGCCCAGAAGCCGGCCAGCCAGCGCCGGGAGCGCGGGCGCGGGCCGGACGGCCGGGCGGGGCCGGGGTCGGGGCGGCCGGGCGGCGCGGCGGGCGGACGGATGTGCAGTGTGCTGGTCATGGGCACCGCCGGAGGATGAGGAGGAGGTTCCAGGTGGCGAACTCGCGCACCACCGGCAGCCGGGGCGCGAGTTCGGGGAGCAGCGGCCAGTAGCGCGAGCGGGCGGTGACGATCCGTACGTCGGTCCGGGCGCGGACCTGGCGCAGGGTCCGGCCGACCCCGACCGGGAAGAGGTTGACGCCGAGCCGGTGCTTGGCGGTGCGTCCGGTGCGCCGCTCGTAGCGGTGGCGGGCCCGTTCGGCGCCGAGGTAGTGCCAAGGGGCCCACTCGTGGCCGCCCCAGGGGGAGAGCCAGTTGGTGAAGGAGAGGTAGACCATGCCGCCGGGCTTGGTGACCCGCACCATCTCGCTGAGGAAGGTGGCGGGGTCGGCCACATGCTCCAGGACGTTGGAGGAGAAGCAGACGTCGGCGGCGCCGTCGGCGAGCGGCAGCAGATAGCCGTCGGCCCGTACCGCCGCTCCGGCGGGGGCGGCGGCCAGTTCGGCGGCGTCCGGTTCGAAGAGGTAGCCGTGCGCGCCGCGCCGGCGGAACTCGGCGGTGAAGTGGCCGCGTCCACCGCCGATGTCGACGACCGTCCGGCCGTCGACCCGCAGATACCGCTCGACCTGATCGGCGGCGTCCCGGGCCAGCAGGTCGTAGACGGCCGCCGGATCCTGCTGCTCGCGCAGAAAGGCGCGGAAGAGGGTGAGGGAGCGGTGGAACGAGGGGTCCTTCACGCGCGGGCACCGCCGCCCGACCGGACCGGCGCCGCCTCGGCGAGCCGCGCCCCGTCCCGTACGGGCATGGGCACGGCCTCCGGCAGCGGGGCGCCGGCGGCCTCCAGCGCGACGGCGCGGAAGCGGCGGACCGTGGCGTGCCAGCGGTAGGCCTCGGCGTGTTCGGCGGCGGCCCGGCCCATGGCGAGGCGCCGTTCGTGGTCCAGGGCCAGCGCGCACCAGGCCGCGGCGAACGAGGACTCGCCCCGCGCCAGCAGCCCGGTCACCCCGTCCACCACCGAGTCCCGCAGTCCGGGGACGTCGAATGCGAGGGTCGGAGTGCCATGGGTAGCCGCCTCGGTGACGACCAGGCCCCAGCCCTCCACCGCGGCCGGGTGCAGCAGCAGCCAGGAGGCGCCCAGCAGCTTGTGCTTGGCCTCCTCGGTGACATGGCCGGTGAACTCCACGCCCGGGCCGGCCATCCGCTCCAGCCGGGCCCGTTCGGGGCCGTTCCCGGCGATGACGAGGCGGCCGCCGGTGACCGGCCGTACCCGCTCCCACAGCCGCAGCAGCATGTCGACCCGCTTGTAGTCGACCAGCCGGCCGAGGGCGGTGAAGACCGGCTCGGCCGCACGGGGGGCCGTCACCCGGGGCTCGCTGACCCCGTTGGGGACCAGCCGGATCCGGTCGCCCGGCACCCCGATCCCGCGCAGTGCGGCGGCGGTCGACGGGGAGACGGCGACCAGCAGGTTCCCGGCGTGCGCCCGGGCCAGCGCCCAGTGCTCCAGCAGCCGTCCGGCCCGGGCCAGCGGGCGGGGGAAGCGCATCCCCCACAGGTCGGTGTGGACGTGGTTGACCAGGCAGAGGGTGGGCCCGTCGTGCCAGAGCGGGGCCAAGTACGGCATGCCGTTGCAGACCTCGACCAGCAGGTCGCAGGAGCCGACCTGGCGGGCGAAGGCCCGGCGCGCGCCGAGGAAGTGGCCGAGGTCGGACCCGGCGGACACCACCCGGTAGGACCGGTGCACGGCCGGGCCGCCGCAGAGCAGCGTCACCTGGTGCCCCTCCGCCACCAGCCCGCGCGCCAGCTGGTCCACCAGCAACTCCGAGCCGCCGGCCGAGGGATGGGACAGATCGCGGTGGGCGAGGAAGACGATATGCCGCGGCCCTGCCGTCGCCGGGCGGCCTGCCCACTCGGCCGCCGGACCGGGGGCGGGACCGGACGGCAGTGGACCGGCCAGGGCACCGGCAGCGGGTTCGGAGAGGAGAGCGGCCGGGGGGCCGGGCGCGGGTTCGGTGGTGGTGCCTGCCGACGTACCGGACCGCGGCCCGGGGGTGCGGGTGGGGTGCGGGCCGGTGCGTGGGGAGGGGACGTGCCGGGGCATGCGGTGCTCCAACGTGTCGGGTGCCGCGAGGTGCCGGCCGGGGCGCGGCGGGGCGCGGCGCCGCCCGAGGGCCGCGACGGGGCCGGGGCGGTGGCGAGGCGGTGGGTCCGCCGGGGTGCGGGTGAGGGTGCCGGGGGCCGGCGGCAGAGGGCGGGTACGGGCGGGGCGAGGTCGGGAACAGGGACGGGTGACCGGTGGGGGCGTGCTCAGTGGTCCGGCCAGTGTCCGGGGTGGTTCCAGCCACGGCTACTCACCGGTATGACAACTTCGGCGGTCGCGTGGGCGCCGTTTTTCGTCCTCAGGTGAGCATGGGGACCGTCAGGTGAGACGTTCCGGCGCCGTCTCGGCCGCCCGTCGGCGCCGTCCGGCGCGGACCAGCAGCACCGTGCCGCCGGCGGCCAGGAGCGCGCCGAGGATCCCGGCCGCGACCGGGACCATGCTGCCCAGCAGCGCGAGCCGGCGGCTGTCAGCCGAGGCCAGGGCCACCTGGTGGCGCTGGGTGGCGGGGGTGAAGGCCAGCCGGTCGCTGTCCAGCAGCACCACCGCGTCCTTCTTCGCGCCGGGCGCCCGCAGGGTCTTGCGCGGGCCGATGGCCGCGAAGACGATGCGCCCGGTGGCCCGGTCCACCACCAGCTCGATACGGCTGTTGGCGTACCACTCCTCGGCCAGCACCTGCGGGGTGCGGGGGCGCCCCACCAGCCGTCCGGGCACCTGGCGCACCCCGGTGCGGGTCGGCTCGACGCTGCCGGTGAAGCGCAGCCCCTCGTACCCCTGGATCCGCGTCCGGCCCGCGTAGCCGAGCCGGACGGCCGCGCCCAGGGTGCCGTCCCACCAGCGGTAGGAGCGTTCCTCCACGTCGAAGGGGAACTTCAGATAGGCCTCGCCGTCGAAGACCGGGGTCTCTTGGCAGCAGTGCACCGGCTCGTTGGTGGCGCGGTCGGTGACCCAGCGCTCCAGCGTCCACTGGAGGGAGTCCCGTACGTCGGTGGCGGGCAGGGTGTGGTCGGCGTCGACCGAGGTGGACACGTCCCAGACCGCGTTCCCGCTGCGCAGGCTGTCGGCGACGTCGCCGCGTACCTGGCGGGTGATGGTGAGGCGCCGGTCGTCCACGGTCTTCAGCGCCGAGGTGTCGAAGTAGCTGCCGGTGCCGGTGAAGACGGTGGTGGTGTCGGTGTCGACGGGGGTGCGCTTGGCGTGCGGCAGCACATGGCCGGCCAGCAGCGGGGCGAGGACGAGGAGGAACACCCCGGCGCCCAGCAGGGCGAGGGGCAGGGTCAAGGCGGTGCGGCGCATCCGGGCAACTCCTGGACGAGGCTGTCGGTGGGAGGCGCACGGACCCCGGGCCGGTCAGCCCGTCGTTTCCGGACCCGACCGTAGGCCTGCCCTTGACTCCGCGTCAATGAGCTGGTGACACTGGGCCATTCGCCGGTGGGGGCCGGCCGCTTCGTGGGACGAGCCGCCTGCAAGGAGACCCGCCCATGCGCACCCTGACCGCCGTCGCGATCACCGTGGTGGCCGCCGCGGCCCTCGCCGTCGCCGCCGCCTTCGCCGTGGTGGCCCTGCTCGACGCACCTCCCGAGCAGCCCAACACCCCGCTGATCAGCTACGACACCTCCCCCACCGGCCGATGACCACGCACCGGCCGCTCAGCCGCAGCGCCTGGAGCGAGGTGCCGCCCCGGCAGGTGGACGAGTTCGCCCACCGGGTGCTGGCCGAGTCCGACGAGCTGGCGCACGCCATCCTGCGCGAGATCCGCCAGGACTTCCCCCATCTGCGGCTGGTGGAGGACGAGACCGGTGAGCCGCTGGCGCTGGTCGGCATCCGCCGCGCCATCGAGGGGTTCGTGCAGCACCTCGCCGCCGGGGCGCAGAACCCGCGGGTGCCGCCGGCGATGTTCCAGCAGTTCGGCCGGGGGGAGGTACGGGTGGGGCGCAGCCTGGACTCCCTGCAGGCGGTCTACCGCCTCGGGGTCCGTCTCTCCTGGCGCCGGTTCGCGGACATCGGCCAGCAGGTCGGGATCGCCGCCCCGGCCATGTACGAGCTGGCCGAGTCCGGGTTCGAGTATCTGGACGGTCTGGTGGAGCAGTCGGTACGCGGCTATGCCGAGGCGGCCGCGCGTCGCGCCGGGGAGCGGCTGCGGTTGCAGAAGCAGCTGATCGACCTGCTGCTCACCGACCACCACGCCGATCCGGCGGCGGTGCTCGGCGAACGCGCCGCCCGGGTCGGCTGGGAGCTGCCGGAGACGGTCTGCGTCGGGCTGCTGGTGCGCCCCGCCCGGGAGGCCGTCGCCCCGGCGGTCGGCGAGGAGATCCTGCTCGACATGGACGCCGAGCAGCCCCGGGTCGTGGTGCCCGAGCCGGACACCCCGGGGCGGCTGGACCTGGTGGAGCGGGCCGCCGCGGGCTGGTCCGGGGCGCTCGGCCCGGTGGTGCCGCTCGCCCGGGCGGCGGTCTCGCTGCGCTGGGCGGCGACCGCGGTACGGCTGGTGGAGAACGGCGCCCTGCCCGCCGGCCGGGTGCTCAACTGCACCGACCACACCCAGGAGTTGCTGCTCCTGCCCTCCCTGGAGCTGATCGACGCGGCCGCGGCCCGCCGGCTCGCGCCGCTGGACGCGATGAGCCCCGCGCAGGCCGATCGCACCGCCGCCACCCTGCTGGCCTGGATCGAGACCACCGGCGGCGCCCCCGAGGTCGCCCAACGGCTGGACGTCCACCCGCAGACCGCCCGCGCCCGGCTCCGCCAGGTCCGTGAGCTGTGGGGCGACGCGCTCGACGACCCGGACCGCCGCTTCGAGATGCTTCTCCTGCTCCGCGCCCGCCGGCTGCGCCGCGCTCCGGAGTGACGGCGGCGGGCCGGGGCGCGTCCCGGCCCCGCCGAAAGCGGTGCCGAGGCGCGGGCACCGCCCCCCGTCCCCCGGGGTGTGAGCAGCGCCCCCATAGGGTGACGCCATGCCTGCCACCCTGAGCTCCAGAAAAACCGCCGCGGCGCTGCGCACTTCGGCCCGTGTCTCCCTCGACCTGCTGCTGGTCCTGGTGATCGCGGCCGTTGCCGTGTGGCTGCTGGGGCGGATGTGGTCGATCGTCTGGCCGCTCGTGGTGGGCCTGCTCCTCACCACCCTGACCTGGCCGCCGGCCCGCTTCCTGCGGCGGCGCGGCTGGCCGCCCGCCCTGGCCGCGTCGGTGGTGACCGTCCTCTTCCTCCTGGTCGCGGCCGGCGTCCTGGCGCTGATCGTGGTGCCGGTGGGGTCCGAGTCCGCCGAGCTGGCCGACGGCGTGGTCGAGGGTCTGAAGACCGTACGCGACTGGGCCGCCGGTCCGCCGCTGAACATCGGCGACGACCAGATCACCAAGGCCATGGACTCCGGGATCGCCCGGTTGCAGGACAGCGCGGGCAGCGCGGTCACCACCGTCGTCACGGGGGTGAGCACCGTGTTCGACGGCATCGTCACCACCGTGCTGGCGCTCTTCCTGATGTTCTTCTTCCTCAAGGACGGCCCCCGCTTCCTGCCGTGGCTGACCCGTCAGCTCCCCGGCCGGCTCGCCGTCCACCTCCCGGTGGTGGCCGAGCGCGGCTGGAACACCCTGGGCTCCTTCGTCCGCTCCCAGGCGTTCGTCGGTCTGCTCGACGCGGTCTTCATCGGTCTTGGCCTGTGGATCGTGGGCGTGCCCCTGGTGCTGCCGCTGGCCGTGCTGACCTTCGTCTCCGCGTTCGTGCCGATCGTGGGCGCCCTGTTCGCCGGCTTCGTCGCGGTGCTGATCGCCCTGGTGTCCAACGGCCTGACCGACGCGCTGATCGTGCTGGCGATCATCGTCCTGGTGCAGCAGCTCGAAGGGAACGTCTTCCAGCCCATGATCCAGAGCCGCGGACTCGGCCTCCACGCGGCGGTGGTCCTGCTCGCGGTCACCCTCGGCGGCAGTCTCGCCGGCGTCGTGGGCAGCCTCCTCGCGGTCCCGGTCGCCGCGCTGATCGCGGTGGCCTGGAACTACGCCCGCGAACAGCTCAGCGACCCGCCCGGGGAACCGGCGGACGCGCCCGCCGCCCCGGCGGCCTAGGATCCACCAGCCGGGACGACGGGACCGCGGAGCGCCGAGGGGAGTCGGGGCTCCGCGGGTCAGTAGAGCTCGACTCCGTAGTGCTGGAGGGCTTCGGTGACGGGCTGGTAGTAGGAGACGCTGTCGGAGCCGCAGGACAGGTTGCTTCCGGAGGCGATGCCGTAGGCGGTGGTGCCGGAGAACAGCGGTCCGCCGCTGTCGCCCTTCTGTGCGCAGACACTGGTCTTGATCAGGCCGGTGACGCTGCCCTGGGCGTAGTTGGCGGTGGCGTTCAGTGCGGTGACCTTCCCCGTGCGCACGCCGGAGGTCGAGCCGCTGCGGGTGACGGTCTGGCCGACGACGGGGTCGCCGGCCGAGACGATGTCCTGGTGGGTGCCGCCCCCGGTGGAGACATCGCCCGGAGGGGTGTCGCCGCCCCGATAGCGCACCAGGGCGAAGTCGTTGCCGGGGAAGCTGGAGTTGACCGTGTCCCCGAGCACCCGGGTCTTGGACTTGTCGGCGTACCAGGTCTTGGCCGCGTTGCCGCAGTGGCCCGCGTCGAGGAAGTAGTACGTGGAGTCCTTCGTGACGTTGAAGCCGAGCGAGCAGCGGCTGGAGCCGAAGTAGACGGCGTCGCCCCCGCTGGCGGTGGGGCTCAGCTCTCCCGGGATCCGCTCGACGCGTACGGCGGCCCCCAGGGAGCGGGCGGTGCGGGTGAGTGCCGCCATCCGGGTGCCGGTGACGGTGGCGTCGGCGGAGACGACGACCTGGTTGGACACCGGGTCGATGGCCCAGGCGGTGCCGGCGATCCGGGCATCGCGGCCGAGCACGGCGACGGCCCGGTCGAGTTCGGCGCCGCTGCGGCCCACCGGTACGGGCACGGCACCCCGGGCGCGTACCGCCGCGGCGGCGGCGCGGTCGGTGACGGTGATCACCAGCCGGCCGTTCTCCAGGTAGGAACCGGCGCTTCGGGCGCGTCCGAGGTCGCGCTGAAGGCCGGCGGCGAGGGTGTCGATCCCCCTCGCGTCGGCGGGTTCGGGGGCGGGGGTGGCGGCCTGTGCGGGTGACAGGGCCATCGCGCCGGCGATCGTGGCGGCGGCGGAGAGGGCCAGGGCGAGGCTCCGGCGGGAAGGGGTGAGGGGCAAGGGAGTGCTCCTTGGGGAGGGGGGCGGCATCGGCGGTGCTCACTCTGACGCGGACATGACAATCCAGGCCCGCATGGCACCTCGGACGGCTGACGGAAGGGCCACCGGGGCCGATCCGCCCCGGTCACCGGAGCGGATGGTGCGGCACCGCGGTGGGACCAAGACTGGACCGGAGCGTCAGCCACACACAACCCCAGTCCGGCGGGCGGGTGTTGACAACCGCGGACAGAGCTGTTGACGCGGGCCGCAGCGCCCGTCCGGACGCTTCCCCCCTTCCCCGCTCCGGCCTTCCAGGCCCCGGGGAGCCTGGACCGGGCGCCCTGGGGAGTGCCACCATGCGGGTGCCATCCACCGGCGGCGTGGCACGCAGGGAGGGGGTCCGATGCCCCGGCAGCAGCCGATCACCGAGCCGGACGAGTTCGCCCGCGTACTGAAGGCGGCGCTGAGCCGCCGCGGCCTTCCCCTCAGCCGGGTGGTGGCGCACCTGGCCCGTCGCGGCATCCCGTTGAGCGCGGCGGCCCTCAGCCTCTGGCAGCGCGGGCAGCGCCGCCCGGAGCGGACGGCCTCCCTCCGGGCCGTGGAGGAGCTGGAGTCCATCCTGGAACTCGACTCCGGGACCCTGACCGATGTGCTCAGACCCGCGCCCCCGCGCGGCGCGAGCCTCCTGCCGGCGGCCGATCCCTCGGCGCTGCGCCGCCTGCTCGGCACGCGGTCCTCCGCCGAGCAGGCCCTGGGCACCTCGATCGAGCGCCTCAACGAGCATCTCCGGCCGGTCAGCATCCGGGATGTCGTCCACCTCGACCGCGACGGCCGGGTCCACCGGGTCACCGTGTTCCACGCCCTGCGAGCGCTACGTGACGGGGCCGACCGTCTGACCGGCATCTTCCAGCTCGACGCCGGACAGATCCCGCTGCGGGACATCACCGTGCACTCGGGAAGGCTCGGCGCCACCCGTCTGGACCGGGCTCGCAACTGCCTGGTCGTGGAGTTCGCCTTCGGCAGGTCACTGGCCAGGGGCGAGACCTCGATCATCGAGTACGAGCTGCTGATCGGAGGACGTGACGCGGCACCGGTCACCTGTCACGAACGCGTCATCAGAAACCGGCTGCGCGACCTCGTGATCCAGGTCCGCTTCCACCCCGAGACCACTCCGGCGCACTGCGCCGTCCACAGCCGCCGGGATCTCGGCGCCACCCCCCGGAAAGTCCGCCGCATCCCGGTCGACGCCTCTCCCCAGGCACATGTCATCCTGCGCGACCCGCCCCCCGGGATCCACAGCCTCTCCTGGACCTGGCCCCCCGGCGCTCCCCCCTCCTGAACCCCGGACCACGCGGGCCTCCAGCAGATCGGCAGGCGGGCGGAAGGGCGCCCAGGGCGCGCGTCCATTCGACGGATATCGGGGCGGGAGGTGCCGTGTCGCGTGCTGAGAGGGCATGGATATGCACGTTTCACTGGCATCTGTCAAGGAGGTAGAGATGCGCGTGCGCAACGCTGTCGTCACCACGGTCGCCCTGGTGGGCCTGTCGATCGCCGGGGCTTCTTCCGCCCTCGCGTGCGAGCGGCACGACGGCCCGGACCGGTCCGCCGCCGGTGGCTACTCGAACGAGGGCTTCGCGGGGCGGTACTCCAACATCGGCGGACCGGCCGGGCTGACCACGGCCGAGGCCGCCGGGTACGACCATGACGGCGGCTTCGTGGTCGAGGGCTTCTGAGCCCTTCGGCCGCACCGGCGGGCCATGCCCGGGTGCCCCGCTCTCCCCTGCGGCAGCCGCCGCGGGCCGGAGGCGGGGCACCCGCGTGCCGGGACGCCGGGACGTTCGGGCGTGGTCGCCGTGAGGGGCGCAAGGTACCGGCCTCGTCAGGTCCGAGGTCGTGGGCGGGAGCCGACGCGGAAGGAGCCGAAGATGGGGCGGAACAGCACCGGAGCGGGCGTTCGCGGGGGCGGGGGGCCGTTGTACGGGCGGGTCGCGGTGGTGACGGGCGCGGCGCGCGGTGTCGGTGAGGCGCTCACCCGGCGGCTGTCGGCGGCGGGGATGCGGGTCGCGCTGGTCGGGCGCGAGTACGGGACGCTCTGCCGGGTGGCGGCCTCGCTGCCCACGCCGGGTGTCTGCGTCGAGACGGATGTCACCGACCGTGCCGCGCTCGACCATGCGGCCGGTGAGGTGGCCCGGCGGCTCGGACCGGCCTCGGTGGTGGTGGCCAACGCGGGGATCGCCACCGGTGGGCCCTTCGCCGCGACCGACCCCGACCTGTGGCAGCGGGTCGTGGACGTCAACCTCGGCGGGTCCGCCAACACCGCCCGGGCCTTCCTCCCCCAGCTCACCCGCACCGGCGGCTACTTCCTGCAGATCGCCTCCACCGCCGCCTTCGGCTCCGCGCCCATGATGAGCGCCTACTGCGCCTCCAAGGCCGGGGTGGAGTCCTTCGCCCAGGCGCTGCGCGGCGAGGTGGAGCCCGACGGGGTCACCGTGGGCATCGCGTACCTCCACTGGACCGGCACCGACATGGTCGCCGGCATCGAGGACCACCCGGTGCTGCGCGCGCTCCGCCGCCACCAGCCGGGCTTCGTCCGCCGGGTCCACCCGCCCGCGCGGGTGGCCGACTGGCTCGCAGGCGGCATCGCGCACCGCGCCCACCAGATCTACGCGCCGCCCTGGCTGCGCTGGTGCCAGCCGCTGCGCCCGCTCTTCCCCGCGCTGGTCACCCGGATCGCCCGGCGCGAGCTGCGCAGCACGTCCACCGCCGAGCTGGGGGCCGATGTGCGGCTGCTGGGGGCGGGCGGGCGCGCCGACTGGGACTCGTTCGCCTCGGCCCGCCCCGGTCCCGAGCGGCGCCCGCCCGGCTGAGAGGCGCGTACGACGAGCACTCGCTCACCGTCGGACCGGGCGGGCCGATCCTGCTCCAGGACGCCTACCTGATCGAGCAGATGGCGCAGTTCAACCGGGAGCGCA